>SLIZ01000229.1 GCA_007135395.1 Wenzhouxiangellaceae bacterium
AAGCGACTGTTCGAGCTGGGGGCCGAAGATGACAGTGATTCGGGGCTTTCGGCGGGCATTTATTCCAGGGAGGCGACCGAGAGTACTTATGCCGCCATGCGGGATACCGCCGAATCGCTTCTGAGGCAGGACTTTTCCGTCATTGTCGATGCGACTTTTACCCGGCAAAGTCAGCGCGATGCTTTCAGGCAACTGGCCGGTCGCCTGAATGTGCCCTTCAGGCTGCTGCATTGTCAGGCCGACGAAACGGTCCTTCGCAAGCGAATCCGGGCGCGCAATTCCGAAGGAAACGATCCCTCCGAAGCCGGCCTGGATGTGCTCGAAGGGCAATTGAAGTCATTCGAACCTCCGGTTGGCGACGAGCTGGAAAAGGCACTGGTAGTCGACACCAACGATCCGGAATCGCTGGACCAGGCGACGGCCTGGTTACGCCGATAGCCTGTTACCGATCCACCCTATGGGTGCCGGCGTTGCTGTGCTGACCGTTCAGGACATGCACCCGGAATTCGGGTAATCGACCCACTAGTCGTAGTGGCTCCAAAGCCGCAGAACCTTGACGATCCGATCCTCTTCGAGGACCTGGTAGACCAGACGATGTTGTATGTTGATTCGCCGCGAATTAGCCCCGGCAAGATCCCCGACCAGCTTTTCAAATGGGGGCGGTTTTTGAAAAGGATCTGCGGCCAGGATGGGCAGCAATTCCTGGGCCTTTGATTTCAGTCCGCTTGAACCGAGCTTTTTCGCATCCTTTTGAGCCTGCTTCGTATAAACCAGGCGCCAACTCACCAATCAAGATCCTCGGCGCAATCGTTGACAGGTGTTTCAAGGCCTTTCCGGATCGACTCACGCATCCCGGGAACTGACAGCAGATACAGCGTCTCCTGGATCGCCTCCCAGTCTTCCTGGGACACCAGTACCGCATTGTTCCGCTTTCCGGAAATCAGCAACGGCTGATGGGAGGCTGCGGCTTCGTCGATCAGGCGATACAGGTTGGCCCGGGCTTCGCTGGCAGTAATTGCACGCATGGATTGCCCTCGGTCGCCAATCTGAAGTAAGTGTACGCCTTTTCGTACGTACGTCAAGGCGTACGTTGTGGCTGACCCTCCTTACAAGGGGATGCCTGGCAGATTGTGGACGAGTGGCTCTGACGGTGACCTGCTCATCCGTGAATCCACCAGCAGCCGGCATTCTTGCGGATTCGGAAGCGGGTGTGGACTGTTCCGGTGGGTTCGCGGAGGTCTTCCAGGTCCAGCCAAAGCTCTGTGGGCTGGATATCGTCGCCCTGTTCGACCGTGTCCACGCCGATATCCACCAGGCTGCGTTCGACCAGGATTGCCAGGCTGGCCATGATGGTATGGGCGGCGAATTCGCTGGCCCCGGACCAGTGATAAAGCCCGGCCAGGCTGTTGACATCCCCTGCGTCCAGGGCGGCACGGACCTCGTTTTCGAGGGTTTCGATCCGGCGCGGACAGTCGGGTCTCGGGGGTGGAAGGTCAATCGCCATGACCGCTTCGGGGACATCCGGTTCTTCGACATGATCCTCGGCATCAAAATGGCTGCAGGCCCGGTCGGTGTAGATCGGGACTCCGTCGGCACCGGTACAGCGGTTTAACTGGGTCTGGCCGAACACCGGCCCGGTCCAGGCCAGCGCTGCCACGATGCTCAGCCGAATCAAGAAACTGCCCATACCTTCCATGCATGCCTATCCAGCCAGGCCCCTTGCCCGAAATTGTCCCCTCCCGGGTCACTTTTCCGGGTCAGTTCTTCTGACCCCCTGGAGTCGATTCGGGTTCGGGTTTCCCGAGCCTCAGGGCTCGATCCGGTCCAGGTCGATATCTTCGTAAGAGCGGGGGTCTTCAATGGGTTCGAGGTGGGTGATCACCACCATGCCGTCAAACAGGGTGCGTAATTCGTGTTCCAGGTCATCGGCAAATCGGTGGCCCCGGGTTACATCCCAGGCGCCGGGGACCAGTACGTGTACGGAGACAAACCGGCGGGACGCAGCCTTGCGGGTTCTTAGGGCGTGGAAGTCGATCCGGCCTTCTTCCCGGTGACGGTCGAGTACAGCTTCGATCTTTTGCTGCTCATGCTCGGGGAGCACGGTATCCATCAGTCCCATGACCGAGCGCTTGAAAACGGCAAACCCGGCCCAGGATATATGGGCGGCGACCGCCAGGGCGATGATCGGGTCGAGAATTTGCCAGCCGGTAACGAATACCAGGGCCACGCCGGCGAGCACGCCCACCGAGGTCCAGACGTCGGTCATCAGGTGGTGGCCGTCGGCTTCCAGGGCGATGGATTCCTCCCGCTGGCCCACTTTCAGCAGGATCCGGGCGACGACCAGGTTAATCACCGATGCCACTGCCGAGAGCACCAGGGCCAGGGCCGAGACTTCAAGCGGCTGGGGATTGAACAGGCGTTCGATGGCGGCATAGCCAATCAGGCCGGCGGCCAGGAGGATCAGCCCGCCCTCCAGTCCACTGGAAAAATATTCGGCCTTGGTGTGCCCGAAGGGATGGTTTTCGTCTGCGGGTATGGCGGCGATGATCAGCATCACCAGGGCAACCACCGAGGCGATCAGGTTGACGCCGGATTCCAGGGCATCGGACAGCAGGCCGACCGAGCCGGTCAGCCACCAGGCGGCGGTCTTGAGTCCGATCACCAGAATTGCTGCACCGATGGACAACAACGCAAAGCGCAGCAGGCGCAGGCGCCGCTGGAGAAAGGCCGGTTCAGTCAAGGCCGTTCATCCCTGGTTCGAGCACCGATTTTGCCGCCGGAAGGTCGGACTTTTCCGGTGGTGGCAGGCAGATTGTTTGCCCACTGCATTGTTGACACCTTGTCGAGGACCAGGAAATGGAAGAACAAACCCGATTAACGCTGCCGGGCAACAAGGCATTCTACCATCCTGGTCCCAACCGACAAACCGACCCGCGTCTGCAAGTGCCTGAAAGAGCGCCGGAATCGGTCTTTCCCGGCAAGAATTCTAGGCCCTGGTGACGGGTTTTCCCGAAGGAATCGTATGAAGGGAACGACAGATGTGAATTTCCACACTCATGCGCGGAGATCCGACTATGCAAGCACGAGGCCTTTCGGCTGTACTGGCTGTTCTTACCCTTTGGTTGGCCATCCCGGCCATGGGACAGGCGGTCTTTTTTGTCAATTCAATCGGTGATGCCGCCGACATCAATCCGGGCAATGGTGTTTGCAATACCGGAGATGTCGTTCCGGCGCCGGGTGGGGGCACAGCCAACGAATGCACCCTGCGCGCGGCGATTCAGGAGATCAACGCAGGTTCCTACTCATCTCCGGAGATTCATTTTTCCAGCATTATCGAAACCAATATGGGTGATCATTCATGGATTGGTCCCCAGGTAAATCTGCCTGTGATCAGTAGTACGGTATTCATCAGAGGTGAGACTCATCCGGGATTCGATCCGGACAATCCCCGTCCGCCGGTCCATATCTTTTCTCCCGGTGGCACGTCTCTGATGTATGCGCTTTCATTTCTCGGTACCGATGCCTCGGGGTCCCTTGTAAGCTATATCAGCATGGGTGCACTGGAACAAGATGGTATCCAGATTACCGATTCCAACGAAATAACCCTTTCGAATATCGATTTCGGTGTCCACCGAATGAGTACCGGCACGATTGTCAATCAGCTGATCCAGGGTGCGGCGGTCCTGATGATCAATTCATCCAGCACGGTCTTGCTGGAAAACAACATCACCAACAGTGGGGTCGGGGTACAGATTGGCGGTACTTCCATCAATATCTCCGTGATGGGCAACAACATCGGTGCCCTGAACGACAATGGTGACTGGTCGGAGCGGGGCAACAACGGTCCCGGCGTTCGCATAACGGAGACTACGGCAGACCTGAACTATATTGGACGATGCATATTCAGCGATTGCCTGGGTAACCGGATCGTGGCCAATGAATCCGGCGTTGTGGTCGATGCCGGTGCCGCCGGTCAGGTCATCAAGGCCAACCTGATCGGAGTGGATCCGGCCGGGGGAACGGATTCGGGCTGGGGAAATGACGGAAGCGGGATCCTGGTCAACAACGACGGCAACAAGATTGGTGACGGGGAAATGAACAGGGCCAATATCATCGGACACAACACCCTCAATGGTATTTCCCTGGGCGAGTCGGAAACCCAGCTGTCAAACGACAACACCATTGATTTCAACTTCATCGGGACCCTGCCAGAGGGCGGAGATGTGGGCAACGAGGAATCCGGCATCGTAGCCTGGGGCACTGACAACGAGATTCTCAACAACCAGATCTTTAACCATGAAGACGGTTACGGTGCCGTGCTTCAAAACGGAAGCTACACTGTGCAGGGCAATCGAATCGACGGGGCATTTGTCGGTTTGCAGGTCTCGGGCCCGGTTCACGGGGGCCTGATCGGCGGCCTGAACCCCGGCGATGCCAATGTGATCGGCAATTCCACATTGGCAATCAACGTCGCGAGCCTTCCCGAGGGAGTCGACATCCAGGGTAACTATGTCGGAACGGATGCCGATGGAGCCATTCTTGAAAATCAGGTCGGCATACGCATGGGCTGGACAGCCACCAGCAATGTGGTTGTCGGATCAACCTCGGACCCGGTGGCTGGCGCCAACATCATCGGTTACTCGGAGTTGGTCGGCATCAACATCAGGGATGCAGCGCAGAATGTGATTGTCGGGAATCGGATTGGTGTACACACCGATGACAGCCCGATTCCGAATCCGGGACACGGCATTCTGATTACCGGTGGTTCCCAGACGAACCCGGCTTCCGGCAACGTGATTGGCTATCGTGTTGATCAGATCATTCCGGAGACTGCCTTTCCTCCACTGGGCAATATCATCGCCCATTCCGGGGAGTCGGGAATCACCATGCGTATTCTGGGTGATCCAGACTCCTATGAAGCCAGGCACAACAGCATCCGGGGCAACCGCATGTTCACCAATGCTGGTGGTGGCATTCGATTGGGTGAAGACGGTGAAGGTAGTGTCGTGGACCCGGGAGGCAGCCAGGATGGCCCCAACCGACTGCAGAATTTTCCGGAATTCCTGGATATGGATACCTGGTACAACGACGATACCGGGTTGATCGAGTATTCCTATCGGGTTCGCACCAACTCAGGGAATGCCGATTATCCCCTGACCATTGACTTCTACCTGGCCGACGGGCAAACCGATCAGGGCGAAATCTACCTGGGAGCCGACCAGTATCCGGCCAGTGACGCCAACGCCTTCCGCACCGGCACCCTGTCACCACCATCCGGCGTCAATCCGGCAGGTGGCTACCTGGTGGCAACGGCAACCGACCAGGGTGTGTTCAATGGCATCACCACGGGCAATACCAGTCAGTTCAACCCGGTGCCCATCTCCCTTGGTGAGTTTGTCGACGGCATCTTCCAGGACCGCTTCGAGGTAGATGAATGACGAAAACGCGTATCAGCCGCCGGACTTGAGCGATTTCATGTCGATGACGAATCGGTACTTGACCTCACCCTTTTTCATGCGCTCGTAGGCCTGGTTGACGTTTTCGATATCGAGCTTCTCGATATCGCACTCAATGTCGTGTTCGGCGCAGAAATCCAGGCACTCCTGGGTCTCGGGCAATCCACCGATAAGCGAGCCGGCCAGCGCCAGGCGCTTGAAGATCAACTGGCCGGCATCGACTGGTGGCTCCACCGGTTCGGGCTGACCGACGAGAATGTAGATGCCGTCGACGCTCAAGGTGGCCAGGTAGGGGTTGAGATCGTGCTGGACGGGCACGGTATCGAGAATGTAGTCCAGGCTGTCGGCGGCGGCTTCCATTTGCGACTCATCGCTGGAGACCACCACCTTGTGGGCGCCCTGGCGCAGGGCCTCTTCGGCCTTGTCCCGGGAGCGGGTGAAAAGCGTTACTTCGGCACCGAAGGCGCGGGCAAACTTGATCCCCATGTGGCCGAGCCCGCCCATACCGACGACCCCGACCCTGTGCCCCTTCTCCACACCGAAGTGGCGCAGCGGTGAATAGGTGGTAATCCCGGCACACAGCAAGGGTGCCGCGGCCGCCGGGTCAAGTTTGTCCGGAACCTTCACGACAAAATCCTGGTCGACCACGATGGATTCCGAATAACCCCCGTAAGTAATCGAGCTGTCCTGGCGGTCTTCCCCGTTATAGGTCAGAACCTTGCCGGTGCAGTATTGCTCCAGGCCGCCGTCGCAGGCCTCGCACTGCCGGCAGGAGTCGACCAGGCAGCCGATTCCGACCCGGTCACCGGGGCGAAACTTGGTAACATTGTCGCCCACCGCGCTTACCCGCCCGATGATCTCGTGGCCCGGTACTACCGGGTAGATGGTCATGCCCCAGTCGTTTTCGACAAAATGAATGTCGGTATGGCAAATACCGCAGAATTCGATCTCGATGGCCACGTCTTCGGGGCGTGGCTTGCGCCGGTCGATCGAATAGGGTGCCAGGCCGGAGGACTCGGATTCGGCTGCGTAGGCTTGGGTCATGGTTCAGGACTCCTGTCGGTTGTGGCGCTTTAGGGGCCATGGTTACATATCCCGGCCCTGTGGGGGCAACAGGGGCAGTATAACCCCCCCAATTCGCCGCCATACCGATTGATCTGAATCAATGCTGATCGTTCACAATTGGCATATAATGAAGCCTGCTGCAGTGGACATGGGGTGGCCGGGCCATGGTTTTCAGTCACATCCTGTTACCGCTGGACGGCTCGGCGTATGCCGAACATGCACTGGCACATGCCGGGCAGATTGCACGTACCTTCGATAGTCGTATCACCTTGCTGCAGGTTCTCAACGGTGGTCCCACCAACGGCCGAACCGGCAGCAAGAGCATTGACTGGCGACTTCACCGCGCCGAGGTAGAACAATACCTCAACCGTCTTGCTGAAGATCCGCGCCTGGCTGAAACCCGGGTTGAGGTTCGGCTCACCGAAGGCCGCCCCTCGGAGCGAATCAGCGACTACATCCGCCGCAATGATGTCAACCTTGTAATCATGTCGGCCTGGGGCGCTGGTGGCGAGACCGAGTTTCCCTACGGCGGCACGGCACACAAGGTGTTGATCAGCTCCGGCATCTCCTACATGGTCGCCCGAGGGGATTCCGGCAAGGCTGCATCAAAGCCCTATCGCCGGATTCTCGTGCCCCTCGACGGTTCACAGAAGGCGGAGCTGGCCGCTTATGTAGCCACGGCACTGGATTCCGATTGCACAGCAGACATCCTGTTCTATCATGTCATTTGCGAGCCGGTCATGCCGCGCCGGCGTCCCTTGACCGAAACCGAAACCGCACTACGGGACAAACTGATCGAATGCAATCAGCGGGCTGCAAGCGGATACCTGGAGGAATTGCGTGACCAGTTCGGCGGGCGACACAATATCCGAACCCGGCTGGATGCAGCGCTCCAGCCTGTCCAGAGCATCGCCGGTATCTGCAGGGAAGAAAAGCCCGATCTCATGGTCATGACGGCCCATGGCGGCGGTGAACTCAATGGCTGGAGTGGAGAATCGATCATGCAGTCGGTGCTGGCAACCGTAAATACGCCCGTCCTTGCTCTCCAGGATGGCATGAGGATCCCCGGAATCGGCTCCTTCGAATCCTGAAGTTCATGCCAGCGGTGCGCCCATGACCAAGCAACCATCTGCGCCCCCATCGGACCGACCGGACCTGGAACAAACTCTCCGCGACCTCGGCGCCCGGACCAGGGAAAAATCAGCAAACCGAGCAAAATCCCTGGATCTCCATGCCCGACGCAGTCGGCTCTCGGCCATCTACGATTCCATTGAACGTGAGCATGGTGAAGGCCAAACGGCGACTCGATCAGAGGAGTGGTTTCTCGACAACCGGCACGTGATTGAGGATGCGCTGGCAAGGCTCAGACGTGACATGCCCACCGGCTTTATCCGCTCCTTGCCGCAGCTCAAGGACGAGACAGGAGTTATCGAGCCGGTAATCGCCGTGCTGGCGAGAATCCTTGTTGATTATGGGGGGCAGCCGATCGGAACAGACTGGATTGAGCGCATGGTCGAGCGATACCAGTTCCATCGAGCCCTGACCATTGGCGAACTCTGGGCGCTGCCGGCATTTCTCGCGTTGAATGTAATCGATCAGTTGATTTCGATCGGTCAGAAAATGAGCGCCGACCAGGACAGTGCGGCGCAGGGGGACCGGACTGAAATCGCAGATGCCGTTGCCGGCGGTGTACTCAGCCTGCGGGCACTCGCAGCGCATGACTGGCGTGAATCATTCGAGCATCTCAGCGAGGTGGACCGGATTCTGGGTGGGGACCCGAGCGGCGACTATACAGGAATGGACTTTCTTACCCGAGACCGATACCGGCAGCAGATCGAGTACCTGGCTCGGCAAAGCTCAAGCACCGAAACCCTGGTGGCGGAATTGGCCGTTCGCCTCAGTCTTGAGGCCAGTCCGGACAAGGCCCGGCATCGTCATGTGGGTTACTGGCTGATTGGCGGCGGGCGTGCACGGCTGTGTCAGGACATTCGCTTCAGACCGCAATTGCGTGAGCGGGCACTGGATTGTGCCGAGCGATATCCGGGATCGTTCTACTTTTCAATGGCAGCCCTGTTCGCCGCTGTGCCGCTGGCGTTTCTGATCCACTATCTCTGGGCAAACCAGGCCGCCTGGCCACTGATTTCGATCATGGGAGTGCTGGCTCTCGTGCCCATCACCGGGCTGTCGGTGGCCATGGTCAACGGCCTTGTGACCTGGCTGGTTCCGCCGCGAATGCTGGCCCGTATGGATTTCGAACGCAACGGTATTCCCGGGGAGTTCAGGACAGCAGTGGTGGTGCCGGTGATCTTTGCCAGTCCTGAAGATGTTGCTCAGGTCTTTCGGAAACTGGAAATGAATTTCCTCGCCAATGATGATCCGTCACTCACCTTTCTGGTTCTGGGCGATCTTCACGATGCCGATCAGCGCGATTGCGATAGTGATGAACAGATTCTCAAGCGTTGCCGGGCCTGCATCAGAAGGCTGGAGCGTCAGTACGGTGAAAACCGTTTCCTTTTCCTGTCGCGGGAGCGGCAGTGGAACGAGGGCGAAGCCCGCTGGATGGGCTGGGAACGAAAGCGTGGCAAGCTGATGGAGTTCAACCGGCTGCTGGCCGGTTCCAATGACACCAGCTTCAATGTGGTTATGGGGCAAAGCGAGTCGCTGGCCGGCATCCGGTATGTCCTGACACTGGATGCGGATACACGCCTGCCTCCCGGCAGCGCAAGGCAACTGGTCGGAACCCTGGCTCACCCGCTCAGTCGGGCTGAACTCGATCACGACAAGGGCACGCTCAAGGCCGGCTACAGCATCATTCAGCCCAGGCTGGAGATGGATCCGGACACCACCAGCGAAACTCCTTTCACGCGTATCTTTTCCGGCGACACCACGGTTGATCTCTATACCCATGCAAGTTCGGACGTCTACCACGACCTGTTCGGCGAGGGCATTTTCACCGGCAAGGGAATCTACGACTGGCAGGCGCTGGAACATACACTTGCAAACCGCATTCCCGA
Organism: Wenzhouxiangellaceae bacterium; assembly: GCA_007135395.1. Lineage (GTDB taxonomy): Bacteria > Pseudomonadota > Gammaproteobacteria > Xanthomonadales > Wenzhouxiangellaceae > SLIZ01. The sequence continues at coordinate 9,536 of SLIZ01000229.1, forward strand.
AAACACACTGCTCAGTCATGATCTGCTCGAGGGCATTCACGGCCGTGTCGGCCTGGCCTCCAATATCGTGCTGATGGAGCAGTTTCCAGCCAGCGTGGTAAGTTTCATGCGTCGCCAGCACCGCTGGATTCGGGGTGACTGGCAATTGCTGCCATGGTTGCGGAGAAAGGTTTGCACTGCCACCGGAAAGCGTCAGCGCAGCACGCTTCAACTTATTCACCGCTGGAAAATCATCGAAAACCTGCGGCGCAGCGTACAGTCACCAGCCGTACTGGTGCTGATCCTGATCGCCTTTACCGGCGCATTGCCGGGACCGGACTGGCTCTGGGTGTTGCTGTTCTCCCTGTTGCTCGGTGTCGGACTGGTCACTGAAGTCCTCGATGCATTTGGACGCAGCCTGGTGAATCCACGTGCAGCCTGGCCGCGATTGCGTCGCCTGCCACGGGACCTTGGCCAGCAGTTTCAATACTGGTTACTCAGCCTGGTTCTCCTTCCCTACCAGAGCACAATTCTCATTGATGCGATTGCCCGCGCATTGGTACGCATGGGCATCACCGGCAAGCACCTGCTGGAGTGGACCAGCGCAGCACACATGCAACGGGGGTTAAGCAGCGCCCGGAGAAAATTGTGGCGCGAGATGTGGACAGCGCCGGCGCTGGCGGTAATCTCAACCGCTTTGATGGCCGTTTTCAACCCCGGGGTGTTGCTGCTGGCCGCACCCTTGTTGTTGGGCTGGTTGCTGGCGCCGTGGATCGCGGGGCATGTCGACCGTTCCAGCGCACGTCCCGATCCTGGCCTGGATCCGGCTTCCCGCGACCTGCTCAGGCGGGTCGGCAGGCGGACCTGGCTGTTTTTCGAGCGCTTCGTGGGCCCGGATACCCACTGGCTGCCACCAGACAACTACCAGGAAGACCCCCGCGTGGCGCTGGCCGATCGCACTTCTCCGACCAATATGGGCCTGGCGCTCAATTCGGCACTGGCGGCTCATGACATGGGCTGGTTCGACAGTCTCAGTCTGGCTGCCTGGTTGCGCAACTCAATGGACGGAATGAGCCAGCTCGAACGTTACCGCGGCCACTGGCTGAACTGGTATGAGTTGCGTGACCTCAATCGCCTGGAACCGGCCTATGTTTCCACGGTTGACAGCGGCAATCTTGCGGTAAGCCTTGTCACCATCTCCCAGGGGCTTGGTGAACTGATTCGTGTCCCACTTGATCCGGCCAGCCTGGTCCGGGGGCTTTCCGACACACTGAGCGTGATTGCCGAAACCGTCAAGGCTCTGCCTGGCGTGCTGCCGGCTCATGAACGCAGTCGTCACCTGCTGGCTGTCATCAAACGCCGGCGCCTCGAACTGGCCGGTACTGATCGACATCACTGCTGGCAACTGCTGGAGTCCTGGCGCGAGCAGCACCTAAAGGAACTGGCCGAAGATGTAATTGGTCTTGCCAAAGACGAGCATATCGTGGTCAGCGCCGAGGCCATTTCCGAGCTCAGGATCTGGTTGGACGAACTTGATTCACAGCTTTCACGGACTCAACATTTTATCGGTGAACTCTTGCCCTGGTTGGCAGAGCTCGACACCCTCCGGTCGCTCGCTGCAGAGATGCCCGAGCAGGAAAGCGACTGGCAACAACTGATCCAGTTGCTGGCCGGTGATTGGAAGCTGTCGAGCTGGGTGAGCCGCCAGCGGCGTGTGTCGTCACTGATTGGTCGGCTGATTGAAGCCAGCGAATCCGGTAGCGAGGGCGCCCGGCCCGAGTTGCTCGAGCAACTGGAACAAATAGGCCGGCAACTGGAGTATTCACAAGCCGCAGCGCGTCAGTTGCGCACCGACCTGTTCGGGATCATCACTCAAGCCGAGACCTGGGTGGCAGAGATGGATTTTCGGTTCCTCTACGATGAGGATCGCCACCTGTTTCGCATCGGTTTTGATGTCAGCAATGCCGCACCGGACCCGAACTACTACGATCTGCTGGCTTCCGAGGCACGCCTTGCCAGCCTGCTGGCCATCGCCACCGGGCAGGTGCCTTCGAGGCACTGGCTTTACCTGGGACGTCCGTTTCGCCGTCGGCATGGACGCAGCATCCTGATGTCCTGGGGAGCAACACTGTTTGAATACATGATGCCGCGTCTCTACACGCGGACCCCGGAAAACAGCCTGCTCGACAGCGCCAGCCGCGCGGCCATCGCCATGCACCAGGAGTTTGCCGAACGTTTCCAGATTCCCTGGGGCATTTCCGAATCAGCCTATTATCAGCTCGACGAGCAGCAGATCTATGCCTACCGCGCCTTCGGTGTGCCGGGCCTCGGTTTCAGGCGTGATTTGGGTGAGCGCCTGGTTATATCTCCGTATTCGTCGATCATGGCCTTGCCGTTTGCAGCCCGGGCCGTAGTCGACAACCTGCGCCGCATCAGATCGTTGCGTGGCATTGGTCTGTACGGCTGCTATGAGTCCCTTGATTTCGGGAGGCGAATTAGCAAGAAGGTTCGACGGGCCCGTATCGTCAAGGCCTGGATGAGTCATCACCAGGGCATGGCATTGCTGGCCATCGACAATTACCTCAACGACGATGCCATGGTGCGACGTTTCCATTCCGATCCGCGCGTGGCCGGTGTCTCCATGCTGCTGCACGAAGGGTTGCCGCGTGTACTCCCCGAACTGACCGCTCACTCCCATACCGAGAAGGCACGCTTGCCACAGGTCGCACCCGATCCATTTGCCTGGCCGGTAGAGGTGCGTCCTGCCTCGGCACGTTACAGTGTCCTGTCCAATGGTCAGTACAGCATCAACATCAACTCTGCCGGGGGCGGTTGCAGTGCCTGGCAGGGGATCCTGATCACTCGCTGGCAGCCCGATCCGACGACCAACGCGTGGGGGCACTGGGTCTACGTGCGTGACCTGGATACCGGTGAGCAGTTCTCCATTTCCGCCGATCCGGCCAGCGAGGCCTCGCCGGACCGTCAGGTCATGATGGGTGCGCATTTCGTGGAATTTCGCTGTCGCGAGCAGAATCTGCTTTGCCGCATGCGCCTTGGGGTGGCAACCCGGCATGATGTGGAAGCACGCAAGTTGCTGATCAGCAATGAAAGCGATCGACCCCGGCGACTGATGATCACCAGTTTTGCCGAGCTTGCGCTGGCACCGCTCAATGACTTTGAACGTCATCCAGCCTTTGCCCGCCTGTTTGTCGAGAGTGAATGCCTGCCTGGCGAACAGACGCTGATATTTCGTCGAAGGCCCCGCAGTTCCCAGGAACGCCCACTGTATGTCGGCCATAGCCTTGTGCCTCCAGTCGGAAAGCGGGTTCGATTCGGTTGGGATACCGACAGGAACAGTTTTCTCGGTCGTGGCCATAGCGAGCACTCGCCGGCAGGGCTGGCCAGGGGTGTGGACGAGATGGCCGGCCGCGCCGGAGCCGTGGTGGATCCGGCCATGGCCATCGGGATGGAAGTGACCCTGGCCCCTTACGGGCGTATTGATATGGGCTTTCTCACTGGAGCCGGACGTTCCCGGCGCGAACTGCTGAGTGCGCTGGATAGCTACCGGGCCGTGGGCCGCATTGACTGGATCCTCGAACAGGCTCGCATGCAGACGGGTCTTGAGCTGTATCACCTGCAAATGCCACCAGACAAGGTCCGTACCGCGATGGACCTGCTCTCGGCATTGCTGGTGCCCCGTGGTGACTGGCGCCGTGCTGGTGAGAAACCGGACGAGCCCTTGCAGGCCATGCTGTGGTCACGCGGGATCTCCGGGGATCTGCCGATCATTGTTGTCGAAACCGCAGGTAATGCCGGGTACGAGAACGTCGTCGAGCTGCTTGTTGCTCATACCTTTCTGTCGGGCCGGCGCTTTCGAAGTGACCTGGTCTTGCTTGATACCGCCGCAGGGGGCTATGAGCAGGTTACCCGGGACCGCCTGAAAGAATTGATTGAGTCGATTCGCTCGCGTACCCAGCGATTCCTTGCGGGGCATGTCACTGTAATTCCAGCCCGGGAACTGTCGCCCGAGCAGCGTCACGGACTGCTTGCCGCAGCATCGGTGGTACTGCGAGCCAATGGTCCTCCGCTTCTGGAGCAGTTACAGGCCAGGCACCCCCGTGAACTTCCGCCGCTGGTGCCCACCCGTTCGAAGCAGGATCTGGAGGCGTTCACGCCTGACCTGGAGCCCGTGCAAGACCTGGTATTCGACAACGAATACGGGGGTTTCAGCGCCGATGGCCGGGAGTACATCATTCACCGAAGAGAATTCGAACAGACGCCGGCGCCCTGGAGCAACGTGCTGGCCAACCCGGATTTCGGTTCACTGGTTACCGAGACCGGCTCGTCGTTCACCTGGGCTGACAACAGCAGTGAGTACCGACTTACTCCATGGTCCAATGACCCGGTGCAGGACTTGCCCGGTGATGCCTTCTATATCCGGGACGAGGAGACCGGCAGTTTCTGGTCGCCGACACCGATGCCGTGCGCGGCAAAGGGGGACTATCGCGTCCATCACGGCACCGGCTACAGTCGTTTCATTCATCATGGCAATGGCCTGGTCCATGACCTGCGTTTCCATGTGGATGTTGAAAAGCCGGTGCAGGTCTGCAGGCTCGAACTGACCAATCATTGTGACTGGACCCGGCGGCTGACGGTCACCCGTTATGTGGAATGGGTGCTGGGCAATCGGCGTGGCGAGACTTCGCTGCACATCGATTGTGATGCGCTCGTCGACCGCCGGATCCTGCTGGCGCGAAATCGCCATGACCGCTTTGCCGGGAACCGTCACGGCTTTCTTGCAGCCAGCCTGCCCATACATGGGTTTACCTGCGACCGCACGGAGTTCCTGGGGTCCGGGGGCAGCCTGGGAGATCCGGCGGCGCTTGAAAGCATCGGGCTTGGCGGACGAGTCGAGTCGGGCGCCGACCCCTGCGCTGCCCTGCAGGTCCACGTGAATGTTCCGCCAGGCAAGACGGTTACCGTGGTATTCGTGCTGGGTCATGCCGACAGTCGTGAACAGGCCCTGGAACTGGCCGCCGGGTTTGCCGCCGAGGACATGGCCGAGAAAAGTTTTGAAAGACTCGAGTCGGACTGGCAGGAAATGCTCGGAAATCTACAGGTCAGCACACCGGAGCCTTCGGTGGACTTTCTGCTCAACCGCTGGTTGCCATACCAGGCCATTAGTGCAAGGTTGTACGGGCGGACCGGCTACTACCAGTCCAGCGGCGGTTTTGGCTTTCGTGACCAACTTCAGGATGCCATGGCCATGGTCTGGCTGCGCCCGTCGGTAACCCGCGACCAGATACTGCGCGCGGCGTCACGACAGTTCGTTGAGGGCGATGTACTTCACTGGTGGCACGAGAGGCCATTGCGTGGCGTTCGCACACGCTGCTCGGATGATTTGCTGTGGCTGCCCCTGGTTACCGCCTTCTACGTGCGTTCAACAGGCGATACCGGCATCCTCGACGAAGTCGTACCGTACCTCGACGGCCAGACCTTGCCGGCCGACCAGGCCGAGCGATATTCCGAGTTCGGTCAGAGCACCCGTCAGGACACGCTCTACGAACATTGCTGCCGGGCCATCGGTCGTGCCAGTACCGTGGGGCCCCACGGACTGCCCGTCATTGGCAGTGGAGACTGGAACGATGGTTTCAACCGCATCAGCACCACAGGGCGTGGCGAAAGTGTCTGGATGGGCTGGTTTCTGATTCGGGTACTCAATGATTTCACTGAGTGCTGTCGCATACAGCGTGACCCGGATTCAGCCGAACAGTACACGAGACTGGCCGAACAGTTCGCCGAGCGCATCGACGAGCATGCCTGGGACGGTCAATGGTATCGACGGGCTTACTACGATGACGGCAACCCGGTTGGTTCCAGCCAGAGCGATGAGTGCCAGATCGACCTGATCGCCCAGGCCTGGTCGGTGCTGGGACCGGCCAAGCCGGGAGAGCGCGCCGTCACGGCCATGCGCTCGGCCCTGGACCGGCTGGTTTCCCCCTCCGACCGGCTCATCCTTTTGCTGCAGCCGCCATTCGACCACACGACCCGCGACCCGGGCTACATCAAGGGCTATCCGCCGGGAATCCGGGAAAACGGCGCACAGTACACCCATGCCGCCACCTGGGCAGTCTGGGCGGCTGCCCGGCTGGGGTGGAATCGGGAGGCGGCCGAGCTGTTCGCGCTGCTCGATCCCATCCGCCGCACCACGACCGCCGATGATGTACGCCGGTATCGTCTAGAGCCCTACGTGCTTGCCGGTGACATCTACAGCCACGGAGAGAATCGGGGCCGGGGAGGATGGTCCTGGTATACCGGAGCGGCAGCCTGGATGTACCGGGCCGGAATCGAGGCCTTGTTCGGGCTCTCGATCGAGGGCCAGGAGCTGGTCATAAAGCCCTGTCTGCCACCGGACTGGAACGAATGTACGCTCAAGCTGTGTATTCGGGGTACCCGTTATTGCATTCGCTACAACCAGGCCAGGGGCCATGCCAGTGTGGACAGTGCCGTCGTGAAAGTCGATGACCAGGTCATTGAGTCCAACCGGGTCAGGCTGGTAGAAAGCACCGAAACGATCAATATCCAGGTGACGGTCACCCAGGCCGAACCGGCGCCTGATTCCTGACGCCACCGAGGCCATGCCCCGGGAAGCCGCCCTTGCAATTTTTCGGAGGGAGTAGGTATTCTTCTGGCCCATCAGGCCGGGCAAGGGCGTTGGCTGGGGAGTGGTCGACTGGCATCGAGCCGAACTCCGGAATTCACCTGGCGCGGTCGGATTGCGTATTTCGCATGCTATTTCAGGAAACGCTCAACGAACGAATACACACGCTGCATTAGAGGTAAAACCATGGGAGTAAAAATGAGGGGGCGGGCCCGCCAACCGGGAATGATCTCTGTAACACGCGCCGTTCTTGTCGTGACACTGTGCCTGATACTGGGCGCCTGCGGACCGGGGCTTATCCAGACACGGCCCGATGCCGGTGAACTGCCCGACGAATACGGCCTGGTTGCCATCAAGGTAATTACCAATGCCAGGAGCCTTGAAGGTCCGCTGGAGAACTGGACTTCGGCTTTTGTGGTGGACCTGCATGATGAGGAAAAGCGCTACGAGCTTGAAGCAAGTACCGAGGGTCTTTCCAGCGCAAGGGTATTTGTCGGGGCATTGCCGCCAGGCGACTACGCCATCTACAATCTTCAAAGCTACCAGAAACAGGGGGATGTCTCGCGCTGGATGAATGCTCCGGTGCCGAGAAGTACGGGTACTTTCACTGTCGAGGACAGGCGAATCACCAGCCTGGGAAGCCTGGTCTACCATTCCCTGGGAGAGGTCGAGGTTCAAGGCAGAGCCCAACGCCTTTATCTGCTGCCTCGCCTTGACGAAGACGAAGACATGCTGGATTTCATTGCCGACTCATTTCCCGATGCCTTCGGTGAAATGAACCAGGACTTCCTGCTTGGCTGGGATCCGCTCGATACGACAGATCTGGTTGATGAGCGACTTGAAATGGCCAAACGCATTCGCTCGTTTGCGGTAGGGCTGAATTTCCACTGGCTGGGTGAAGACGAGATTGTCATGACTGGGGCGATGGGCCAGATATTCCATCGTGCCGGCGAAAGTGAATGGAACCGCACCGATACCGGGCAGAATCGCCAGCTGCTTTCCCTGGTCGGCCACGGCGATGGATACCTTGCCGGAGGTGAACGGGGGCTGATGATGCGAGCCGATTCACTCGAGGGACCATGGGAAAAGCTGCCGGGCCCCGGAGAACGGGAAGGGATCTACTGGCTGGACTCGAATCCGGAAGGCGGCGTCCATGCACTGACGCGAAGGGATGGTCGTGTCACGCTTTACCGGCTGGACCAGGAGTTATCAGACTGGCAGGATCTGTGGCAATACGAGTATCGACCCGGAATGTTTTTCACCGGTGCCGGCCATGTTCATGCAACGGCTTCGGACTCGGGTTCGATTTTCGTGTTTGGTGATCAAAGCCGGCTGGAATTCACGCCGGAAAATGACACCCCCGAGGTACACAGCTCCCGGAATTTCTTTTCCTGGACGAAACAGCCTGACGGCACCATCGTTGGAGTTCCCGGGCACTGGTGGAGTGGTACATCGTCGCCGGAATTCAGCACCGACAATGGCCGCTCATGGACGGATGTGGAATCGAGCCCGGCCCTCGAGCGCCTGCGCCACCCTCGGCGAAGCAAACCCATACTGGTTTCCGAGTCGGAAGTACTGGCATTTGCAAGACGGGAGATTCGACACCAGGAAAGCCTACGCCGGTTGAGCTATGAAGACGAATACCGCCTTCGGCTGTTTCAAGATGGAGAGGACATTGTCTACTGGGGAGAGCCGGTTGACGAAGATTGCACGGAGTTACTCGGGGCGATTTCCACACCTTCACTGGTTTTCGCGACCTGCGAAGACGGACGAATATACCGGACCGAGGATGGCGGAATGGAATGGATCCTGGATTTCGAACCAGGCCAGGAGCTTGACGAGGATGACGACCTCCTCGACCCCGAAGAGGTCGTTGCCCGTGTTGAGTCATCCATTCATGACTGGCTGCCAGTGCCTTTCAGGCAACCCCCGAATCAGTCGGGCTGACTTTCATCCGGGGGGCCGTCCATGACCTGGCGGACCTCGATGGCCAGGTTGAGCGGTTGGGCCCCGGGACCGGGGGCCGTCGAAGCTTCCGCGGCAATCTCGTGGGCGCGCTCGGCGGTCTCGACCTGGACCATCCAGTAGCCAGCCAGAAACTCCTTGCTCTCTGCAAACGGGCCATCGGTAACCACGGGCTCGCCCTGGTCGCCGGCCCGGACAATTCGTGCCTGGCCCGGCGGGGCCAGGCCCTGGGCCTCGACCAACTCGCCGGATGCACGCAGCCGGTCATTGAGTTCCTTCATGAACCGGATGTGAGCCTGAAAGTCCCCCGGTGGCCAATCACTGACCTGCCAGTCTCCGTCACCCCGGGGTGCATGCATCATGAGAAGGTATTTCATGTCGAATCTCCTGTTGATTCTGCGCGGTATTGAATATGTCTTGTTTACTGGTCGTTCGACAAGCATGAATTTCGACAGGCAATTGGTTTGGCTGAAATTTTCCGCCAGGTTTTTGGCACTCCAGGGCCAATACCTGATACTTTTTCGAGGTGAGTACCGAGTTGGATAATCCCGCCGGCGATGCATCCCGGCCACGATTTCGCTGGCTGGGCTCCGGTGCGGTGGGTCTGGCGGCGATGGAGCAGGCCATCGGGCAGGCCCGGCACAGTGTAGACCTCCAGGTCTATATATTCGAAGACGGCCGGGCCGCCCGGCGCATTCTCCAGGCACTGGTGGCTGCAGCCACCCGGGGGGTCCGGGTACGGGTGCTGGTCGATGCCCTGGGTTCGATGTCCCTCCCGGCCGGATTTTTCGATTCACTCACCACACGCGGTGGCCAGTTCCGCGCTTTCAACCCGCTCCATCCCCGTCGGCTGGTCTACCGCAACCACCGCAAGGCCCTGGTCTGCGACCGGCAACTGGCGGTGGTGGGTGGATTCAATATTGCTGATGAATATGACGGCGACGGTGTGAACCAGGGCTGGCTGGACCTAGGGCTGGAGATTACCGGCCCGCTGGTCGCCGGCATCGACCAGGCCTTCGAACAACTGTTTGCCCGAGCGGAATTCAAGACCGCAAGCCTGGCCTGGCTGCGCCGGGCCCGGGAGTCGGATCATCTCCGGGCCGGTCCCGACGAACTGCTGCTCAGCAGCCCGGGGCGCAACCCGAACCCCATCAAGCGCAGCCTGCTGCGGGATCTGGGCAAGGCCAACCGGGTGTGTATTGCCAGCGCCTACTTTCTTCCCACCTGGGGGCTTCGACGACGCCTGATGAAGCGTGCCCGGGCCGGTGCCCGGGTGCAACTGCTGCTGCCGGCCCTGTCCGATGTGCCCCTGGCCCAGGCTGCCGGTCGATTCCTGTACGGCCGACTGTTGCGGGCCGGCGTGGAGATCCGGGAATACAAGCCCCAGGTCCTGCATGCCAAGCTGGTCATCGCCGACAGTGCGGTTTACATCGGCTCGGCCAACTTCAATACCCGCAGCCTGCATATCGATTACGAGCTTCTGGTGCGAACCATCGATCCGGCCATCGGGTACCAGGCCAGGGAGTGGTTCGATGCCAGCCTGGCCCGGGCCCGGCGAATCCGCCTGGATGATTGGCGCAGGAAACGAACATTAATGGAACGGCTCTGGCAGCGATTTGCCTATTTTCTCATGGCGCGCCTGGACCCGCTTATCGCCCGCTGGCTGTGGAAAAAGCCGGACCATGGTTGAGCTTGCTCCGGTTGCCGGGCCATCAACCCTTTAAAGTCACTGTTCCTTCAACCAGCGATCCATCCAGGCTTCCAGGCGCTGGTACATGTCCACCCGGTTTTCCGGGTCCCGAAACTGGTGCGGCTCGTCCGGGTAGCTGTGGCTTTCGAAGATCTTGTCGTGTTCTTCCAGGGCCTCGACGACCAGTTCGTACTGGCGATAGGGGGCACGCTCATCGGCCTGGCCATGCATGATCAATATCGGGGTGCGGACCTGTTC
>SLIZ01000208.1 GCA_007135395.1 Wenzhouxiangellaceae bacterium
GGAAAAGGTCATCGAGCGGATGGACCGGACTGTCCGGGACATGGAATCCCTGGTCGAAACCCTGCTGCTGCTGGCCCGGGAATCGGAAACCAAGCTGTCCTGGACTTCGGTGGTGCTCAACGATCTTCTGTCCGAGCAGCTAGACCAGATCCGGCGGGCGGTAGGCAAGGAAGAATTGGAAGTTTCCCTGGAAGCCGAGTGCCTGCTGGAGGTGGATGGTCCGGAGCGGGTATTTGCGATAATTTTCACTAACCTGATTCGAAATGCGCTTAATTTCACCGAAAAAGGCTCTGTGAGGGTCATTGTCCAGGAGGGCTGCGTGACGGTTCGGGATACCGGTTGCGGGATGAGCGAGGCAGATCTGGAGCGGGCCTTCGAGCCCTTCTACCGGGGCCACGACCGATCCAACGAGGGCTATGGTCTCGGCCTGGCCATATGCAACCGGCTATGCAAGCGCTTCGGCTGGACCATGGAGGCCGACAGCGAACTGGGAGTGGGCACGGCGTTTACCGTTTACTTTCCCGGAGCCCGGACCAAGCGGTTTCGCAGGGCCGGGGCGGGTGACGGGGACGAAAAGACCGAAGTCAGTCGATATACCGAATAAGGGATGTGTCCGGGAGTCGGTTTGATTTTTCCCGCTCAGGCATCATCCGGGTGGGCAACCTTGAATCCCATGCCCTGGACGGTGTGCAGAAGCTTGGTCTCATAGGGGCGGTCGATGCCCTTGCGCAGGTTGTACATGTGGCTTCGCAGGGTGTCGGAGTCGGGCAGCATGTCGCCCCAAAGCTCGTTTTCGAGCTGTTCCCGGCTGACCAGGCGGGGGGACTCCCGCATCAGAACCCGCAGGATGCGCATGGAAGTGGGCGAAAGGTTGACCCGCTTGCCGCCCCGTTCGACCCGCATGGTGGAAGGATCGAATATCAGGTCGGCGACCTGGAGGGCCCCGTTGCTGATCTCACCCCGGGAGCGCCGGATGAGGGCAGCTACCCGGGCAGAAAGCTCTTCAAGTTCGAAGGGTTTTACCAGGTAGTCATCGGCACCGGCGCCGAAACCTTCCAGCTTGTCATCGAGCTGGTCCCGAGCGGTGAGCATGAGTACCGGGGTGCCAAGACCCTTTTCCCGCAGGCGCTGGCAGACCTTGATGCCGTCCACCTTGGGCAGCATGAGGTCGAGAATGATGGCGTCGTAGTGATTGTCTTCGAGCAGGTTCAGGGCAATCGCCCCGTCGGCTGCATAATCCATGTTGACTCCGGCCCCTTCCAGGAAGGCCCCCACGGTTTCAGCAAGGTCGGCATGGTCCTCGACCAGAAGGACGGTCGAGTTATTGATTGATTCGGACATTTCCCGGTTGACTCCAGATTCGTTCACAGATGTGAGCGCAGTTTATTGCGCTCAATGTCGAGGTTGTGTGAGGCCGGAAAACTATCGTTTCATGTAATTGAAGAACTCGCTGTTGGTCTTGGTGGCCTTGAGCTTGTCGAGCATGAACTCGATGGCCTGGGTCTCGTCCATGGGGTGCAGGAGGCGGCGAAGAATCCAGACCTTCTGAAGTTGCTCGTTGCCGACCATCAGTTCTTCCCGGCGGGTGCCGGAGCGGTTGATATCGATGGCGGGATAGACGCGCTTTTCCGAGATCCGCCGGGACAGATGGATCTCCATGTTGCCGGTGCCCTTGAACTCCTCGTAAATGACCTCGTCCATCTTCGAGCCGGTATCGACCAGGGCGGTGGCCATGATGGTCAGGCTGCCACCGTCCTCGATGTTCCGGGCAGCCCCGAAAAATCGTTTGGGACGCTGCAGGGCATTGGCGTCCACGCCGCCGGTGAGCACCTTGCCCGAGGAGGGCACAACGGTGTTGTAGGCCCGGGCCAGGCGGGTAATCGAGTCGAGCAGGATGACTACATCGTAGCGGTGCTCGACCAGCCGTTTGGCGCGCTCGATCACCATGTCGGCAACCTGCACGTGGCGACTGGCCGGTTCGTCGAAGGTCGAGGAGATGACTTCGGCATCGACGCTGCGCTGCATTTCAGTCACTTCCTCGGGCCGCTCGTCGATGAGCAGAATGATCATGTGGGCTTCCGGGGTGTTGGCCCGGATGGCCGTGGCGATGTTCTGAAGCATCATGGTCTTGCCCGCCTTGGGCGGAGAAACCACCAGCCCGCGCTGGCCCTTGCCGATCGGCGATATGAGGTCGATGATCCGGCCGGTGATGTCTTCGGTCGACCCGTTGCCCCGTTCCAGGCACATGTGCTCCCTGGGGAACTCGGGAACCAGGTTTTCGAACAGGATCTTGTTCCTGGTCGCTTCGGGTTTGTCGTAGTTGATTTCCTGGACCTTGAGCAGCGCAAAGTAGCGCTCGGAATCCTTGGGCGGCCGGATCTTGCCGGAAATCATGTCCCCGGTTCTGAGATTGAACCGGCGGATCTGGCTGGGCGAGACGTAGATGTCGTCCGGCCCGGCCATGTAGGAGGCCTCGGCCGAGCGCAGGAACCCGAAGCCGTCCTGGAGGATTTCCAGCACTCCGTCTCCGTAAATGTGCTCGCCGCCCTTGGCCTTGGCCTTGAGGATCGAGAAGATCAGATCCTGTTTGCGGGAGCGTCCGACATTGTCCAGACCCAGCTCGCCGGCCAGTTCAATGAGGTCCTTTGCGGGTTTTCTTTTGAGTTCAGTCAGGTTCATTCTTAGGTTTCTTTCTTGGAAGGAGCTTGCGCGGAAATGGGGCATGGGACGCCCTGCGCGCACCCCTGTTTCAGGGCTGGGTTCAAAGAATCAGTAGTTGTTCAAAAAAGGGCCCGGCAGTCCGGAAATTCTAGGGGTTCAAGCGGACGACTCCCCGGGAAACGCCACTACAGCACTACAGGATGGGTCAAAGGTAGCACCAAAGGCGCCCGAGGTCCACCCCGGTGTACCCGGCCAGGTACACCAGGGTGCGATGGTGCCGGACAATCAGATGGTTTCGTCGATAAACCCCTGCAGGGAGGACTTGGTCAGGGCACCCACTTTCATGCCCTGGACCTTGCCGTCCTGGAAGATCATCAGCGTTGGAATGCCCCGGATCTTGAACTGGTTGGTCGTGCTCGGGTTTTCATCAATGTTGAGCTTGGCAATCTTGATCTTTTCCCCTTGCTCGTCGGCCACTTCCCGCAGGAGCGGGTCGATCATCTTGCAGGGGCCGCACCATTCGGCCCAGTAATCGACCAGGACCGGGCTCTTGGACTGCAGTACTTCCTGCTCGAATGTGTCATCGGTGACATGGGTTATGTTGTCGCTCACTGAAAACTCCTGTCGAAATCCGTGTTCGGACGTTAAACTGTCGCCTGGCAAGGTTGCGTCAACTGCAGTCTTGCCGGGTGTGCATCAATCCTGTTTTCCGGCATGCGGTCGGTTTGACCGGCCGGGAACGGCATCTGGCCGGGCCATTGTATTGTCTGCCTGCGCGCCGGGTGATTTCAAGGCAAGTGCCCCCTTTTTCAAGTTCCCTTTGCAAAATACTGGATGGTTCCAAGTGACCGAAGCTGCTGTACTGACCGAAACCCGGTTTGACCAATTCAACCTGCATGAGAGCCTCTACAAGGGGCTTGACGATGCCGGATTCGAGTTCTGCACCCCGATCCAGGCCGATACCCTTCCCATGGCCCTGGCCGGACAGGATGTGGCCGGTCAGGCCCGGACCGGGACGGGCAAGACGGCGGCATTTCTACTGGTCGTCTTCAATCGCCTGCTGGGGCCCGACGGGGGCAGTCCGGGGGCCAACCCCAGGTCCCTGATCGTGGCGCCGACCCGGGAGCTGGCCATGCAGATCCACAAGGATGCCATGCTGCTTGGAGCCCATACCGGCCTGCGCATCGCCCTTACCTACGGCGGGGTGGATTACAAGAAGCAGCGTGATGAAATTGCCGCCGGAGTGGATATTCTCATCGGTACCCCGGGCCGGCTTATCGACTACTGGAAGCAGAAGGTTTACAACCTGCGCCACATCAAGGTTGCCGTGCTCGACGAGGCCGACCGGATGTTCGATCTCGGCTTCATCAAGGATATCCGTTTCATGTTCCGCAACATGCCGCCGGTCGCCGAGCGCCAGTGCCTGATGTTTTCGGCCACTTTCCCGCTGAAGGTCACCGAACTTGCCTACGAGCACATGAACAATCCGGAAACGGTGCGCATGGCCGAGGAAATGACCACCGAGCGGGTCACCCAGCGGGTCTATTACCCGGCCAACCCGGAAAAACTGCCCCTGCTGGTCAAGATCCTGCGCGATCTCGAGGACAGTCACGTGATGATATTCGTCAACACCAAGCGTGCCTCCGACCGGGTATCGCGAACCCTGCGGGGCAACGGCCTTTCGGTGGGCAAGCTCGACGGGGATGTTCCCCAGATTCGCCGCCAGAAGCTGCTGCGACGCTTCCACGACGGGGAGCTGCCGATCCTGGTGGCCACCGATGTGGCCGCCAGGGGGCTGCATATTCCCGATGTCAGCCATGTCATCAATTATGACCTGCCCCAGGATGCGGCCGACTACGTCCATCGAATCGGGCGAACCGCGCGGCTCGGTGCCAAGGGTGACGCGATCAGTTTCGCCTGCGAGGATTACGCCTTCCACCTGCCCGAGGTCGAGGAGTATATTGAGCAATCGATCCCGGTCGTAAATCATGATCCGGACGACCTGCCCCGGCTGGAACCTCCGGAGGCCCGCAAGCCCCGCAGCCAGTCGGCGGGCAAGAAGCGCCACCGCCGCCGGGGCGGCGGGCGCCGGGATGGTTCGAGAAAGGCGTCGGGTGGCAACTGAGGCGCCGGGAATCCAGGGGCACTGAATGGTAAACACGGTACTGAAAAACAGGTTGCTTGCCCGTCTTCCCTGGGTGGCCATCGCGGTGCTCGTGGTATTCCTGCTCTGGATGGTGGCCCGCATGGTCTGGCTGGGCCTGGACGGGCCGGCCCTGCCATCGGCCGAGATGCCGCCGGTCCCGGAAATCAGGGATCGGGGCAATGCCGGCCCGGACACGGTCTGGGATGTGTTCGGAGAAACTGCCGCCCCGGCCCCCGTCATTGCCCGGGACGCACCGCCCACGGAACTGAGTCTGCGGCTTCGAGGTGTCATTGCCGGTCTCAAGGGCCAGGGACTGGCGGTGATATCCGATGACGGCACGGAAAGTGTTTTCCGCACCGGGGACGAGATCCGCTCCGGGGTCACGGTCCAGGCCATAGAACCCCGGCGGGTGATCATTCGCCGTGACGGCAACGACGAGGCCCTGGAGTTGCCCGATGATCGGCTGGCTTCGGGCAGCGAAAGTCCGAGGTCGGGCGGTGCAGTTCCCGGCGACCCGCCGACGGTTCCGGTAACCATGCCCGGGTTTCGCGATGACAGCGGATTTTCCGCCGCCGGTGTGGCATCCATGGGATCGGCGGCCCGGGATATGGGCATGGATGCCCAGGCGCTGGCCGAGAGCATTTCCATTCAGCCGGTCTCCGATGGCGGCTTCCGGGTCCGGCCCGGACGGGATGCCCGCGTTTTCGAGCAACTGGGCCTGCAGGCCGGAGATGTGGTGGTTGCGGTCAACGGACAGCGGCTGCAGACTGAGGCCGATGCCATGGCCATTTTCGAGCAGGTACAGGAAAGTGGCGATCTGGCCATCACCGTGCGGCGGGATGGTCGGGAGCAGACATTGACGCCGGACCTTGGCCGGCTGGGTAACTGATGAGAGCTTTGATGATACGAAGTGTGATCCTGATGGCGTTCACCGTGGCGTTTCTGGCCGGGGAGGTCCGTGGCGAAGACGGTGAGCACACCCTGAATTTCAAGGAAGCCGATATCCGCTCCCTTATCGGAACGGTATCGGAAATCACCGGCAAGAATTTCGTCATCGATCCCCAGGTACAGGGGCGGGTGACTGTGGTGTCCAGCCAGCCCCTGGA
>SLIZ01000249.1 GCA_007135395.1 Wenzhouxiangellaceae bacterium
ATCAGGCAAAACAATACTTGGCCGGCTTCAGGCAAGGGAAGGGGAAAAGGAAGTTATTTCAGATGCGCGCCTTGAAGATTTTGGCCAATTGGCCGGAGCGTATCAATCTCCGGAAGAAATTGATGATCAACACCTTATAACGGTTAGTACGGATCAATCCATTGCAGATTCTGAAGGGGAATTATTTAAAAAACTGATTGATCATCATTTGAAATCACAACTACTTATCTACTGAAAAATACAGTACAGGTTTAATTGTTTATTTCGATTCTGTTGTGCTATAATTCCCAAGCTGAACTTATAAACTCCTGATAATTTAAATTATAAAATGGCTGACGAACCCGATCCCATTGAAGTCCCGATAGACGGCGTGCTCGACTTGCACACTTTTCGCCCGAATGAGCTTGGCGAACTGTTGCCGGAATATATTGAGGCATGTTTGGAGAAAAATATCACCTCGCTTCGAATTATTCATGGAAAGGGCACAGGGGCACTTAGGCGTGGCGTCCATGCATTGCTCGAGCGTAACCCTCATGTGGTATCTTATGGCATGGCCACCGATAAAAGCAGCTGGGGTGCCACGCTTGTAGAGATCAGCCGAAATGCGAACACATAATAATATATGAAAGTCCCCCCTTTGAAGAGGTGTGCAGGCCGGGGAGATGGTTGACCAGGGCTTTGATCACTGATCTCGAACAAAACTAAATAATACGATTATGAGACATCCCCCCAAAGAACACGATGGGCGTGTATCTAAATGACCCCTTCGAAAGGAAAGTGCAATCTATCAAAATTCCATTGAAAACATGCTTAAAAGATATTAATTCATGAAATTTAAACTTCCCCACACACTGGTTTTAATGTTTGGCTTGATGGCTTTTGCCCTGGTTCTGACCTGGGTGGTGCCATCCGGTGAATTTGACACTATTGTAAATGAGCATGGCCAAACCGTTATAGAGCCCGGCACGTTTTCCGAAACCGAAGAGAAAGAGTATTTGAGCCCGCTGGCGCTGCTGACCGTAGTGCCGCGTGCACTGGCTGATGCGCAGGGAATTATCTTCTTTGTGCTGATAATCGGAGGTTCAATAAAGGTAATCCGTGATACCGGCGCGATTGATGCACTGCTGGGAAAAATCATACATAACTTTGGGACACAGCCCGCCTGGCTCATCTTTTTAATGATGTTTGCTTTTGCTGCAGCATCCGCCACTCTGGGAATTGCCGAGGAGTATATACCCTTCGCAATTATTTTGGTGAGCCTTTGTGCAGCAATGAAACTGGATGCAATCACGGCGATCGGTACACTGGTGGTTGGGTATGGTATCGGGTATGGCGTTGCGTTTATGAACCCGTTTACACTTGTGATTGCACAGGAGGTTGCGGGCCTTCAGCCACTTTCCGGGTATGGATATCGCCTGGCGCTTGGCCTCCCGTTTCTGTTAGTGGGGTTTCATCATGTTTGGCAGTACACCCGAAAGGTGCAAGCCGATCCAGCAAACAGTTACCTGGATGAGGGGGAGGGCATCGTTGAAAAAAGCTCATCTTCTTACCCCGGGATGACCGGCCGCCGCACACTGGTACTAACTGCCACCGGCCTGGCGCTGATTGGACTGGTTGTTGGGATTTCTGCAGCCGGATGGTACCTGGTGGAGCTTGGCGCTATGTTTATCGGCCTTGCCATTGTAGTTGGCGTGATTTCCGGGATGGGCGTAAATAAAACAGCATCATCCTTTAGCAAAGGCGCTGCGGAGCTGGCCGGTACGGCACTGCTGATTGGCTTTGCCCGCGCGATCGCCCTCTTGATGGAGGATGGATTAATTCTGCATACGGTCGTGAATGCACTTGCTGCCCCGCTTGCCAGTGTGGGAGCTGAATTTGCCGCGATTGGCATGCTGTTTATCCAAAGTGTTCTCAACTTTTTTATTCCATCCGGCAGCGGGCAGGCGTTTGTGACGATGCCGCTGATGGCCCCGATTGGCGATCTTGTTGGCGTTTCCCGCCAGATTGCGGTACTGGCCTACCAGTTTGGGGATGGGCTGATGAACATGATTGTACCCACCAATCCGGTGCTGATGGGAATCCTCGGCCTGGCCGGAATCCCCTACGCCAAATGGTTCCGGTTTATCGCACCGCTGATCCTTAAACTGCTTGTGCTGGCTTCCCTCGCCCTAGCTGTAGCGGTTTGGATTGGGTATCAATAGAAGCTAAGAATATTACCATTGCCATCGCGGACTCTGATCCGCGATCTCCCGACTGTGCACGGCATTAATTTTGAGACATGGTATTTTTCGTGCCCGAAACTACGCTCGGCTCCTTTATTCTTTTTTTGATCGCAACCTGAAAGCTGGCCGATGTTCAATAATGCCATGTCTGCTACGGTCAGGTTGTGCCATCGCGGTCTTCGAACCGTGTTTTACCTTTGAAGAGACATGGTTCTGATCAATATAGCCGTGCTGTGATTTCGTTCCTGAACCTTACAGAATGTAGGTTTCAGGAAATTGGTATGAGAAATACCATGTCTGATAGAGTCAGTTCAACCTTCTACTGGCAATCTCACTGTAAACCTTGCACCACCTTCAGCCGCATTTTCTGCAATTATTGTACCTCTATGCTGGCTGACAATCTCCTTTGAGATGGAGAGCCCGAGTCCGAGCCCGAATTTTTTCCCGGTTATTTTGGTGGTAAAGTTGGGTTCAAATATTTTTTCCAGGATCTCTTCTTCTATTCCCGGGCCATCATCGCGAATTGAAACCCAAACTTCTTCTTCTGTACTTCCGCACCGGATATCGAGCGAGCCGGTTTTGCCCATTACATCGGATGCGTTCAGGATGATATTGGTCCACACCTGGTTGAGGCCGGCGGCATCTGCCCGGATTTTGGGGACTTCGGGCAGGTCGGTATAAATCTCGTAAAATTTGATGCGGTTACTGGTAAGCTGTAGCGTATCGTGGAGGCCTTCGCGGATATCAATCCATTCATATTTATCCTCAGTATCGGCCCGGCTGTAACTTTTCAGTGATTTAACGAGTCCTGCTATACGCTCGCCGGCCGACTCTATATTCTGGAACATTTTGCCAAACTCAAACTGATCGAGGTAGTACTGAATGTAATCAGGATTATCAGTATAAATGGATCTCAAAGACTCGATCAGTTCCGGCTGCATCTGTGCCATAAGGCGGATTTGTGAGTTTTGAAGCCTGCTAAACTCTTCTTTTAAAGTTTTGGCGCGCCCTCGAAGTGTGTTAGTATCCGGGAAGCCGGCTTTTTTACCATTTTCAAAAAAATTTAGTTCGCTGCCATCAGCGATTTCACCTTCTTTATTAAAACGTGCCATAAATTTTCTCAGGTGTTGATCCAGCGTATCTGTCGACCTGAGTAGCGCGGCTGTTGGGTTATTTACTTCGTGGGCAAATCCTGCTACAAGCTGGCCCAGGGTTGCAAGTTTTTCCTGGTGAACCAATTTGTTTTGAGCATTCTGCAAGTCTTTATACGCCTGTTTTAGCTCATTTCGTTCTTCCTTTAGCTGTTTGTTGGCAGAATCGAGTTTCATCTGGAGAATGATATTCTGGCGAAAACGTTCCAGTAAATTAGCCAGGATCAGCTCATCAATATAACCGGACAATTGCGGGTGCCTTTTTATCAGGGAATCCACATCAGTTTTCGGAATCCGCAGAAGGCGGCATTTTTCCATCGTTTTGGCTGTCGTAAGTGATGGCAGCCCGGTGGTGAATGCTGCAATGCCAATAAGTGACCCGGATTTCAGCTCCATAACGGGGAAATGATTATCCGTGTGCGGTTTCTTTTTATAGAGCTGAACGGTTCCTTCTAAAAGGATATAAATATTATTTAGCTTATCGCCCTCGTGAAAAATCGTGATATCTTTGTCCAGATTGAAAATATAATTATCGGTTGGGCCTGTTTCATCGAGAACGCGCTGAAGGAGCCGGGTTACCGACGAGCGGTCATCAAGCCATTGAGTTCCTAATCTGAATTTCATTTTATGTTGTTTTATTAATCAATAAAAAAAGTACTGCAGTACGCTGCCGGCCTGTTTCGGATGTATTCATTTATCTTTCCAGTTCAAGTCATTTTGCCAATCTTCCTGGCTCCCGAATTCTTATTCTTGGCAACTGAAAGCAGATTCATTCTACTGATCCGTAATTCCCCGGTTTGCCCTTAAATGTTCGGCTATTTTCTCCGCATCCAGTACCTGCATGTAGGGCAAAGGGTCTTTGATCTGTTTGATTACAAAATCTGTGAGCAAATTCCGCGTGATATTTACCAGTTCGCTTTTTTCCCATGGTTTGGCGATGTAGTGCTTAAGGTCGGCTTCGTTCACCGCTTTAACCGTCTCCTCCAGCCCGGCCTGGCCGGTAATCAGCACTTTTTTTGTCGGTTTCGTTTTTTCATTTTGCTGCATTTCAATCAGAAGCTCCACACCGTTCTTGCCCGGCAAAACGTGATCGCATAAAATCAGGCCAATCAGATTTCCACCTTCAATTATTTCGCTGATTATCTCATCAGCCTCTTCAGCCGTATCGGCCATTTCTACCTGAAAATGCTCTTCAAATTCGGTGATATCCCGCACGATTGAATCGAGCACTTCAGGTTCATCTTCAACAATCAGAATATAGATTTTTGGTTTCATAACGGTTTGGGTTAAAAGATGTAGTGCCAGTAAAATCGTGTCATAAGCATGATGATCCCCATCGCAACCAGGCCGATAATGGATCCGGCTACGATCATATCTTTGGTTTTTACCACGCCGGTGCTTGCGGCAATAGCATTTGGCGGGGTTGAGATCGGCAGCACCATGGCAAAACTGGTGCTGAGCGCAATCACCAGCCCGATGATCATCATGCCTGCCGGCCCGCCTACCATACCGGAGGTTGCAAGTGAAATGCCAAGCGGAATCATCAGTGATGCGGTTACTGTGTTTGATAAAAAGTTGGAGAGGAACAGCGCAACTATGCCAAATACGGCCAGCAGCACCATGTACGACATCTGATCCCACCCGATGCTCCCTACAAGCCAGTCGGCCAGCCCGGTCTCCTTCATAGCGATACCAAGCGAAATCCCGCCGGCAATCAGCCAGAGCACTTCCCAGGGAAGTTTCCGGATATCTTCTTTTTCAAACGTATTGGTAAGCGTAAGTACGGCAACCGGAAGCAGTGCCACAATACTGCTGCGAATTCCGTGCAGGCTTTCGGTTACCCATAATAGTACGGTGAGGCCAAATACAATGTAGAGTGTGTATGCTTTCCGGGATTGGCCCCATTTCCCTTTCAGGTCGAGTGGGATGGTTGCAGTGGCAGGCGGATGAAGTTTCAGCAGAAGGAACCATGCAAAAATAAGCATGCCAACCGCTAATGGCGCAGCGTAGAGCATCCAGCTGCCGAATTCAATATTCATTCCCTGCTGGTTTAGAGCGGCAATCACCACAGCATTTGGGGGCGTGCCAATGGGCGTAGCCACGCCTCCGATATTGGCAGCAAAAGGTATCGACAATGCGATCGATACCCGGGCCGGGTCGGTCATTTCCGTTTTTGCAAGTATCGGTATAATCACCGTAATCATCATAGCCGTGGTGGCGGTATTGCTCATAAAGGCAGAAAGTACGGCTGTAACCGCCATCAAGCCGAGAATAATATATTTCGGGTCCTGCCCAAATGGTTTCAGCAGGATGCGGGTCATGTTTTTATCGAAATTATATTTCACGGCAGCATCAGCGAGCACAAAACCTCCCAGGAAAAGAATAATAATAGGGTCGGCCAGCGTAGCAATAAAGGTTTGATAGGGAACCGGCGAATACTCCATTCCGGAAAAGTTGATGAACCCCTCGGCGCTGAGTAAAATCACTTCCAGGAAAATGACAAGAATAGATGTGG
>SLIZ01000113.1 GCA_007135395.1 Wenzhouxiangellaceae bacterium
CAGACAAAAAGACTAAACGACCAAGCGACGAAGCAACAGTCCACCAGCGGCTGGATTGACTGGACTGACCCCGCTTTTGACGAACAAACCAAAAAACCAACAAACCAACAAACCAACAAACCAACAAACCAACAAACCAACAAACCAACCTACCCGTTCTCGAGTTTTTCGATCAGCTTCTGCAAGGCCTGACCCCGGTGGCTGATGCGGTTTTTTTCCGTAAGGGCCAGTTCGGCGGCGCCGACGCCGCGGGTTTCGTCGTAGAACAGGGGATCGTAGCCGAAGCCGCCCTCGCCCCGGGGGGATTCGAGGATGCGTCCTTCCCAGCGGCCGGTGGCGATAAGCGGGGCCGGGTCTTCCGGGTGTCTGAGCAGGACCAGGCAGCAGTGAAAGGCTGCACCCCGCCGGTTCGATGGCAGGCCCTGGAGCTTTTCCAAAAGCAGGGCGTTATTGGCCTCGTCATCTGCCTGGTCGCTGGCAAACCGGGAGGAGAAGATGCCCGGGCGGCCCTTGAGGGCGTCCACGGCCAGACCCGAGTCATCGCCCAGTGCAGGCAGTCCGCTGGCTCGGGAGGCCTCCCGGGCCTTGAGGATGGCGTTTTCCACAAAAGTAAGCCCGGTTTCGTCTACCGGGTCGACATTGAAATCCGACTGGACGGCCACCTGGATGTGCAGGGGTTCGAGCAGGCGGCTCAATTCCTTGAGCTTCCCGGCGTTGCCCGAGGCCAGTACCAGCTTTTCGATTGCCTGGTTCACGACCCGACTTCAAGTGCCCTGGTTTGTGCGTCCAGCAATTCGCCAATCCCCTTGTCGGCAAGGTCGAGCATGGCTTCCATCTCCGAGCGCCGGAAGGCGTGGCCTTCAGCGGTTCCCTGGACCTCGACAAACCCGCCGCCGTCGTTCATCACGACATTGAAATCCGTATCGGCACCGGAATCTTCGGTGTAGTCGAGATCAAGCACCGGCTCGCTGCCGAATATCCCCACCGATACGGCAGCGATCTGCCCGTGGACGGGGCTGGACTTGAGTCCCCGCTCCTTCTGCAGGAAGGCCATGGCGTCCATCAGGGCCACATAGGAACCGGTGATCGCGGCAGTCCGGGTTCCCCCGTCGGCCTGGAGAACATCGCAATCCAGGGTGATGGTCCGTTCGCCCAGGGCATTAAGGTCCACGATGGCGCGCAGGCTGCGCCCGATCAGGCGCTGGATTTCCAGGGTTCGTCCCCCCTGCTTTCCCCGGGTGGCCTCCCGGGCATTGCGCGTACCGGTTGCGCCGGGAAGCATGCCGTACTCGGCGGTCACCCAGCCCTGGCCCTTGCCCCGAAGCCAGGGGGGAACCCGGCCCTCCACACTGGCCGTGCAGAGCACCCGGGTATTGCCGCATGAGATCAGCACCGAGCCGGCAGCATGCATGGTGTAGTGGCGCTCAATCAGCACTGGACGCAGCTCGTCCGGTTTGCGACCCGATGGTCTCATTGTCGAGGGTTTCCTTTTTCCAGCAAGCCGACAAGGGTACCATGACACCCTCATTAGCCAGATGCCTATGGCGGGAGCAGGAATGATACGAAGCATGACGGCCTACGCAGCCCGGGAAACGGCCACAGGTTCCGGGCAACTGACCTGGGAGCTCAGGAGCGTTAACCAGCGCTACCTGGATATTTCGCCCCGGATGCCCGAGGAATTCCGGGTGCTGGAACCGGATGTAAGGCAACGGCTTAAAGGCCGGCTGTCCCGGGGCAAGGTGGAGGCCAATCTTCGTTTCCATGCCGACCCCGGGGTTACCAGTTCCCGCCTGGTCCTGAACCAGGAACTGGCCGAATCCCTGGGGCGGCTGCTGGCGGAAATGTCGGATCGACTCGCCGATGCCGCACGCCCGGATCCGGGTCGCCTGCTCACCTGGCCCGGCATGGTCATCGAGGAGCGCCCGGATTTCTCCGATGAGCGGGAAACGGCACTGAACTTGCTCGATGAGGCGCTTGACGCCCTGGTCGAAGCCCGGGAGCAGGAAGGCCGGGCCATCGCCGGCATGCTCGAATCCAGGCTGGAGCGTATCGAGGCCCAGATCGACCAGGTCCGTGAACACCTGCCGGCCATTCGGGAGGCTCTCAAGCAGCGGTTTTCCGACCGGCTGGCGGGCCTGGACCAGCCCGTCGAGCCCGGTCGGATGGAACAGGAGATCGTCATTCAGCTGCAAAAGCTTGATGTGGACGAGGAACTGGATCGGCTGGCCGCCCACGTGACGGAAATCCGCCGGGTCATCGGTCTGGACGAACCCGCCGGGCGCCGACTCGATTTCCTGATGCAGGAGCTCAACCGGGAAGCCAACACCCTGGGATCCAAGGCCTCGGTGGTCGAAACCGGCCAGGCAGCTGTGGAATTGAAGGTCTTGATCGAGCAGATGCGCGAGCAGGTGCAAAATGTCGAGTAGCATCGAACCCGGTGAATTGTTCATCGTCTCGGCCCCTTCCGGGGCCGGCAAGACTTCCCTGATCGCCGGCCTGCTGGAACGCCACAGTGAACTGGCCCTGTCGGTGTCCGACACCACCCGCCCACCCAGGCGCGATGAGGCCGATGGTCACCCCTATCACTTTCTGGACCATGACGGCTTCCGCCGGGGGATCGAGCGGGGTGACTACCTGGAGCATGCCGAGGTTTTCGGCAACCACTACGGGACCCGCCGCGAGCAGGTGGAAAGTCTCTGGACGGCCGGGCGCAACGTGCTCCTGGAAATCGACGTTCAGGGTGCCGACCAGATCCGCCAGGCCTTGAGTAACACCTGCGCCATCTTCATCCTTCCCCCGTCCATGGAAGCCCTGGAGGCCCGGCTGACCGGCCGCGGCCTGGATGAACCGGAGGTTATTGAGCGGCGCCTGAAACAGGCCCGAACGGAAATGCAGGCCTGGACCCGGTTCGACTATCTGGTTGTCAACGACGACTTCGACCAGGCCTCCCGGGAGCTCTCGGCCATCGTAACCGCCTGGCCCCTTCGCACCCCCCGTCAGGCCCGGATTCATCAGGAACTCATCGGGACCCTGCTCGAAGAGGAGTAGGGAACCTCCGAACAACTCTGCATGTAGCGTTTCAGCCGGAAAACGCGGGACTTTCAGGCAAAGTTGCCTGCCGAACACGTAAAACAGGGAAAAGTCCTACAATAGCCGGACCGGTTTCTGGCGGGAGTATCGGCATGCAGGCGATCATTGCCATTTCCACTTTGCTCATCGGGATGGCCGTGATTCTTATCGGCAATGGTCTGCTGGGCATTCTTTTGGGTACCCGGGGGGCACTGGCCGGATTTTCGGCTGCGACCATGGGCCTGATCATGTCCGGGTATTTCCTCGGGTTCATCCTCGGCACCTTCTGGGTACCCCGGTTGATCCGAAGGGTCGGTCATATCCGGCTGTTTGCCGCCGTTGCCTCCATGGCCTCGGTGATCGCCATGGCCCATGGTTTGTGGGTGGATGCCGGATTCTGGTTCTTCCTCCGGTTGTTGTCCGGGGTCTGTGTGGTCGGGCTTTATATCTCCATCGAAAGCTGGTTGAACCAGCAATCTTCCAACGAGCAGCGCGGACACATTTTTTCGGTCTACATGACCATGACCATGGTCGGACTGGGAATCGGCCAGTTCATGCTGCTTGCCGGCGATCCGATGGACCTGAACCTGTTCGCTGTGGCCGCTATTTTTCTGTCGATCGGTCTGATTCCCGTGGCCCTGACCCGGGTCGCCGAACCGACCATGGGGCAACCCTCACGCCTGACCATCGGCCAGCTCTACGGGATTTCTCCCCTGGGCACCGTCGGGGTGGTGCTTGCCGGGCTCGGTTCAGGGGCTTTCTGGGGCCTGGGCCCGGTGTTCGGCCAGAAGATCGGCCTGCCATCCCTGGGAATTGCCATGTACACCGGCATGACGATACTCGGCGGGGTCTTGTTCATCTGGCCTGTCGGGAAATTCTCCGATTCCCGGGAACGAAGAAAGGTTTTGCTGTGGGTGTGTCTGGTCGCGAGCCTGATGGCCACCGCAAGCTGGGCGCTGTTGCTGATTTCCTGGGAGTGGATGCTACTGGGCGCATTTGCCTACGGGGCGTTTGCCTTCAGCATCTACGGGTTGAGCGTGGCTCACACCAATGACTACCTGGACCACAGCCAGATGCTGGAGGCGACGACCGGCATGCAATTGCTCTGGGGGCTCGGCGCCACGGTTGGCCCGGTCATGGTCGGATGGTTCATGCAGATTACCGGTGATCCGCGGAGTTTCCTGCTGTTTCTGGCCATTGCCGCGCTGGTCCCGGCCGGCTTCGCTGCCTGGCGCATGAATGTCCGCCCGGCGCTACCACCCGGTGAACAAAGTGATTACGTGATCCTGGCCGGAACCTCCTCCGGGGTCATTGGAGTCTATGGCGAAGAATATGATTTCGAGGAGGACTCCGAATCCAGATAGGGCGAGATCAGCCCGGTTGGCCAGCCTACTCTCCCGGGATCCTCAGCTCGACCTGGAACTGCCCGTTGTCGCCGCCGGCTTTCAGTCGGGCGCCGTCCTCGTAGGCCAACTCCAGGCGCTGGCGGATATTTTCCAGGGCCATGTGGTTGCCTTCGGGCCGATTGTCATTGCTGTTGTCATCGCTGGTGGGCCCGGTAGACCGGGGCATCGGGTTTTCAATCACGAACCGCAACCGGTCGTGGCGAAGGCGCTCGCCCCGGATGGTCAGCCTTCCGCCTTCGGGTAGCCGGGCAATGCCGTGGACGATAGCGTTTTCCACCAGGGGCTGGATCAACAGGGCCGGCAGTTCCCTGTCAAGGGGCAGGTCTTCGGCAAGCGCCCAATCGATTTCCAGCCGGTCGGCCAGGCGCAGGGACTCGATGCGCAGGTATCCCCGGACCAGTTCCAGCTCCTCGCCCAGGGAGTGGCGGGAGTCGGTTCTCAGGCCGGTTCTCAGCAAATCGGAGAGGTCCAGGGTGGCCTGCTCGGCTTGTTCGGGCCGATCGGCAATCAGGCTGGAGATGGTGTTGAGGGTGTTGAACAGAAAGTGCGGGTGGATTCGCGCTTGCAGGGAATCCATCCGCGCGCTGGACTCGGCGGCCACCTGGGCCCGCCAGCGCTGCTGCAGGGCCAGGTAGCGGGTCAGTATCAGCGCGGCGATCAGGCTGATCCCGATGTTTCGGGCCAGGAAGAACCCCGGGTCGGAATGGGCCGACAGCTCCAGCGGGGCCAGCCAGGGTTCGGCGGCAATAACGAGGAGTGAATACGCGATCACGATCACCTGGATCAGCCCGAATACGGTCCAGGAGGCACCGGGACCGGAGTGCCGCAGCGGGCCGCCCCGGTTGCTGCACAGGACGAGGGCGACGGTCAGGACCACCAGGTAGATGAAAACCGCATTCAGCCCCAGGGCCGGCCAGAATGCAGCCATCCGGCTGACGCTGGCCAGTGCCAGGCAGATCGCCAGCCCGGTACTGGCCAGCAGCCCCAGCAGCACATTGCCCGGTGTGCAAAGCCGCGGGGTGGCTGAATCCTGGTTCATGTATGGGCCAGGGTCACCCGGTTGCTGTTATCGGTTCTGAGGCCGGTGGGTCGAAGTCAATCGAAGGAACACCGTTCTTGCCGGGAGAGGGCAAGCCCGCAGGCCTCGAAATCATCATCATCCCGCCAGCCCAGGTTCTCCCGCCAGGCGGAAATGACGATATCCGAATCCGCCGTGACCCCAAGGCAGTCGCAGCGCGGGATCCAGGCGTGCCAGGCAAAGTTGTTGGGCAATTCACTGGCGAGATTCAGAATGTCATCGTTGTATTCCGCGCCAGGCTCCCAGTGCTCGCATACGCTGGCATGGTTCGGGTCTTCGTAGTCGTAGTCGTCGATGTCCTCGTCCAGGTTCTCGATATCGTTTTCCCAG
>SLIZ01000132.1 GCA_007135395.1 Wenzhouxiangellaceae bacterium
GATGCCGATGTCATGGTGGCCGGCGGATCCGAATACGGAACCACACCCACTGCCTATGGTGGTTTTACTTCAGCCAAGGCCCTGACGACCCGCAATGACGAGCCGGAAAAGGCCAGTCGCCCCTGGGATCAGGATCGGGACGGATTCGTGCTCAGCAACGGGGCTGGTGTGGTGGTACTGGAAGAAGCCGAACATGCCCGCCGGCGGGGTGCGAACATCTACGCCGAACTGGCTGGATACGGCATGAGCAGCGATGCGTTTCACATGACCTCCCCGCCGGAGGGAGGAGAAGGGGCCGCGCGCTGCATGGCCAATGCTCTGGCTGACGCCGGACTCGATCCGGACCAGGTTGATTACGTCAATGCCCATGGCACTTCGACCCCCCTCGGTGACCGGGCCGAATGCGATGCCATCCGGACCTGCTTTGGCGCCCACGTGGACAAGCTCATGATCAGCTCGACCAAGTCCATGACCGGGCATCTGCTCGGTGCGGCCGGCGGTGTCGAGGCCATATTCAGTATTCTTGCCATCCGGGATGGCATCGTGCCGCCCACGATCAACCTGGACAAGCCCGACCCGCACTGTGCCAATCTGGACCTGGTGCCTCATGATGCCCGGGAGGTGGCCATAGACGTGGCATTGTCGAATTCCTTCGGATTTGGCGGCACCAACGGCACCGTGGTATTCAAGAAAGCCGGGTGAGCGCGACCATCCGGCAGTTGTCGGGACTTCCCGACCTGCTGAGTCTCCACCATCGTTTCCCGAACCAATGGCCCTATCTGCTTGCCTCCACGGCAACATCCGGCGGACTTGCCCGGTGGAGCATCCTGTTGCGTGCAACCGGCGATTGCCTGCGGCTGAATTTCCGGGACCTTTCCAGGCGCCCGGAGTTTCTCGTTGAACTCGAACACTGGCACCTGAAGGAAGGGCGGCAAGTGGGCGAACAACGGGAGTTGCCCTTTGCAGGCGGCTGGTTTGTCTACCTGGGCTATGAACTGGCCGGACAGATCGAGCCGGGATTGAATCTGTCACCTTCCGGTGACGGGTTGCCGGTAGCCGTGGCCCATCGTTGTACGGCGGCCGTCATGATCGATCATTCAGAAAACCGTGCCTGGCTGAGCGCAGAATCGGGGGCGGACCTGTCCCGGATCGAACGGGAACTGACTGATGCCCGGGACCACCGTTTCCAGGCACCTCCCGATCCCGGGCGGCTGGATCTTCAGGCTGACGATGGGGAAATCTTCAAGGCCGGGGTCGAAACCATTCGGGACTACATCCGGGCCGGCGATGTATTCCAGGTCAACCTGTCCCGGGGCTGGCATGGTCGAACCACCACCCCGGTCTCACCGGCGGCCCTGTTTTCCCGGCTGGCCAGAAGCAATGCGGCACCGTTTGCCGGTCTGGCCCGATTCGATGAAGGAGCCATTCTCAGCTCCTCCCCGGAACGGCTGGTGGAGATTCGCGGCCAGCAGGTCCAGACCCGACCCATTGCCGGTACCCGACCCAGGGGACAGGATGCACAAGCCGATTCAGGTCTGTCCCGTGAATTGATTGCCCATCCGAAGGAACGGGCCGAACACATAATGCTCATTGACCTGGAGCGCAACGACCTGGGGCGGGTCTGCAAGACCGGAAGCGTCGAGGTCAATGAACTCATGGTCATCGAGAGCTACGCCCACGTCCACCACATCGTTTCCAACGTCCGCGGATTGTTGCGGGAAGGGGCCAGCCCGTCGGACGTGATCGCCGCCGTTTTTCCCGGGGGCACGATTACCGGCTGCCCCAAGGTTCGCTGTATGGAGATCATTGCCGAACTCGAACCTGCCGGACGCAGTTTCTATACCGGTGCCATGGGCTACCTTGACCGTAGTGGTGATCTTGATCTGAACATCCTGATCCGCAGCATG
This sequence comes from Wenzhouxiangellaceae bacterium, assembly GCA_007135395.1. Lineage (GTDB taxonomy): Bacteria > Pseudomonadota > Gammaproteobacteria > Xanthomonadales > Wenzhouxiangellaceae > SLIZ01. Next base: position 1,908 of record SLIZ01000132.1, read on the forward strand.
TGCCTGCAGGAAGACCGGATTCATTTCCGAACCGGGGCGGGCATTGTCGTCGATTCCGATCCGGCCGCCGAACTGGTCGAGACCGAGGACAAGGCCCTGGGCATGCTGATGGCGGTAGGTCATGAATGAAACCCCATGAATAAAAACCTGATCAACGGAATTTCAGCCGACCGGATCGGCATTGACGACCGGGGTCTGCGTTATGGCGATGGCCTGTTTGAAACCATCGCATTCTCCGCTGGCCGTGCATCCCTGTGGGACCGGCACATGAGCCGCCTGACCGAAGGTTGCCTGCGCCTGGGGCTGGATGAACCGGACCGGGATCTGCTTTCCGCCGAAGCAAATCTGCTGGCCGGGCCCCATGATCGTGCGGTAATCCGCATCATCCTGACCCGGGGGACTGGCGGCAAGGGTTACATCCCGCCGGAAACCCCCCGGCTCACCCGCATCGTCCAGTGCCTGGACGCCCCCCCGGAGGATGCCGGTCCTCAGGGATTGCGTGCCTTCTGGTGTTCCATCCGTCTGGCCGACCAGCCTGCACTGGCCGGACTCAAGCATCTCAATCGCCTGGAGCAGGTACTGGCCGGAGATGAATGCCGCCGTGCCGGCTGCGACGAAGGGTTCTTGATGAATGGAGCCGGCGAGTTGATCGAGGCCATACACTCCAACGTGGTCATCGCCACCGACAGTGGCCTGGTTACACCCGTGCTGGACCGCTGCGGCGTTCAGGGTGTAGGTCTGGCCTGGTTGATGGACCAGCCGGATGTGACCGTTGAGCAACGCCGGATTGACCGGTCCGAAGTGGAACAGGCCCGGGAATGGATGGTGATAAACTCCCTGCGCGGCATCCGCCCGGTAACCCGGCTGGACGGCCTGGAACGGCAACCGGGTCCGGCCTGCCGCCAACTGCAGGAACTCTGGAATCACATGATGGACGATCATGCTGCGTAAGCTCATTTTGCTCTCCCTGCTGGTCATTGCAGCCGGGCTGGCGGGCAGCATCTGGATCTGGACCGACTATCAGCGTTTCCGGCAGGCACCCATCCTGACCGGGGAAGGCACCGTCGTGCTCTGGGTGGCTCCTGGCAGCAGCTACTCCCGAATGGTGCGCGAGCTTTCCGGCCTGGGCCTGACCGAACCGGATTGGCGCTGGCGGTTGCTCGGCAGACTCGAGCAGCCGGCCCTGCAAGCCGGCGAATATGAACTGGAACCGGGAACCACGCCACTGGAGTTGCTGGAAAAGCTTCGCGCGGGAAGAGTCCGCCTCCACCGTTTCACGATTGTCGAGGGCTGGCAGTTTCAAGACCTGCGAGATGCCCTGGCATCGGATGAACGGCTGCGTTCGGAAACCGCCGAATGGTCCAGCGCACAGATCATGGAAGCCCTTGATTGCCCCGGATGCGATGCAGAAGGACGCTTTCTGCCCGAAACCTATTTTTTCGTCCGCAAAACGCCGGACCTGGGACTGCTCCGCCGGTCATTCGAATCCATGAATCGGGTCATGGAAGAAGCCTGGGCGAACCGGGATCCGGATCTCCCCCTTTCCGATCCACTTGAACTGCTTGTGCTGGCTTCAATCGTGGAAAAGGAAACCGGTCTGGCCGTCGAGCGCGGGAAGGTTGCCGGGGTCTTTGCCCGCCGGCTCGAACAGGGCATGCGACTGCAAACCGATCCCACGGTGATCTATGGGCTTGATGAAAGTTTCGGTGGCCGCCTGACCCGCGCCGACCTTCGTACCGACCACCCCTGGAACACCTATACCCGTCACGGGTTGCCCCCGACGCCCATAGCGCTGCCCGGCCGGGATTCGATCCTGGCCAGCGCCCGGCCCGAGGAGGGCACGGAACTGTATTTTGTCGCCCGTGGCGATGGCTCCCACCAATTCTCCGACACCCTGGCCGAGCACAATGCCGCGGTCAACCGGTATATCCGGGGACGCAGCCAGTGAGCCGGGCAGGGCGTTTCATCACCCTGGAAGGGGGAGAGGGGGCTGGAAAGTCCACGGTCCTGGGTTGTATCGCAGACTGGGTGCGCGGCCAGGGGCACGCCCTTGTCGAAACCCGGGAGCCGGGAGGTACCGGGATCGGCGAGCGCCTGCGCGGGATTCTGCTTGATCCGGCCTGCAGCGAAATGGCTCCGGAGACCGAACTGCTGCTCATGTTCGCCGCCCGGGCCCAGCATGTGGCCCAGGTGATACAACCGGCGCTGGATTCCGGCCAGTGGGTCATTTGTGATCGATTCACGGATGCCTCGATGGCCTATCAGGGTCATGGCCGGGGGCTGGGGGCCGAGCCGGTGGAGGCCCTCATGGACCTTGTACACCCGAATCTGATGCCGGACCTGACCATACTGCTGGACTTGCCGGTCGCCCAGGGGCTGGAGCGAGCCCGGGACCGGGGTCAGCCGGACCGTTTTGAATCCGGGCCTGGGGGGTTCCTGGAGCGGGTTCGCCAGGGGTATCGGGAGATGGCTGGCGCCGACCCGAAGCGATTTGCGGTCATCGATGCCGGCCAACCCCTTGAACAGGTGCGCACCGAGGTGATCCGGACTCTCAAGGAACGGCTGACATGAACCTGCCCTGGCTCGACCCGGTTGTCGAAAGACTCGAAGCCAGCCTGTCCGCCCAGCGCCTTCCCCATGGGCTGTTGATCGGCGGTACCCGCGGGACCGGCAAGAATCGTCTGGCCCGCTGGCTGGCTGGCCGCATGCTTTGCCTGGCGCCTTCCGGGGCCAATGCCTGCGGACAATGCCGAAGCTGCCAGCTTGCCGATTCGAACACCCACCCGGATTTTCGGATCATCGCACCGGAAGGCCCGGGAGGCCAGATCAAGGTCGACGAAATCCGGGAGCTCATCGATTTGCTCAACCTGACTCCGGGCATTGGCAGCAGCCGGGTGGTGGTGATTGAAAAGGCCGAGCAGATGAACAGGTCGGCTGCCAACAGCCTGCTCAAGACCCTGGAGGAACCGTCCGGGGATGTCTGGCTGATCCTGGTCTCCGACCGTCCCGATTGGCTGCCGGCCACGATTCGAAGCCGCTGCATGCAACTGACCATCCCCGTGCCGGATCCAGGGATTGCGGCGGAATGGCTGGCACAGACCCGGGCACCGGAGCCGTCCGACGATGGACAGGATGCGTCCGTGGAACCGGATGCGCGGAGCCCGGAAAACCTGGAACTGGCCCTGGTCCTGACCGGGGGTGCACCGCTGCTGGCAGCCGGATTGCTCGACCGGGGCCGGGTCGGCCGTGCGGTCCGGTTACTTGAAGACCTGCTGGCCCTGGAAACCGGTCAAAAGCACGCCGCATCTGTTGTCAGCGAATGGACCGATGAAGCCGGGGAAGGTTTTGAATGGCTGGCCCGATGGAGTGCCCAGGCCATCCGGCTGAAAACCATCGGTGAATCAACCATTGGTGAAGCGGCAGCCCGATCGACTGCTCTTGTCCGGCTCGCTGAACTGGATATCGACCGCCTGCATGCGGCCTACCGGTTTTCCCTGGAATGTCGCAGACTTGCCGACACCCCGATGCGGGCGGATTTGCTGCTTACACGCTGGTTTTCCCAATGGGCGAAACGGTCAGCCTGACCCGGTCGGGCCGTATCGGTTACCATTTACTGACCAGACCTTGGGGTTTTTGAAAATGAAGCGGGTATGGCCCAGAAAGGAATTCTCTCCCACGCAATCGAAGACAAGCAGACGCTTTATTCGGCCTATATGCCGTTTCTGATCGGTGGCGGCCTGTTTGTTCCGACCCGCAAGAAGTTCGGGCTCGGCGACGAAGTATTGATTCTGCTCAGTTTGATGGATGAAGAACGGATTGCCATTCCCGGCCGGGTAGCCTGGATTACGCCGGCCGGAGCCCAGGGGACGGGAGACTCCGGGGGCGGAGTGCAGATTTCCGACAGCCCGGAAGGCACCCAGGCCCGGTCCACCATTGAATCCCTGCTGGCCGGAATGCTCGATTCCGACCGGCCCACCCAGACGGTCTAGTGGCCTGCTAGACAGCAACCACCTGGTCTTCAATGACCGAAAGGGCCAGATCGATCTGATCAACCGGAGTATAGAAGTGGGGGGAAAGACGGATTCCGCGACCCCGCCGGGCCGTGATTACCCGGTTTTCGCCCAATGCCCCGTACAGGTTCCCGATCTGCTCCCCGCCCGGGTCTTCGGCTGCCGGGCGAAAGCAGAGGATTCCTGAATTTCTTCCTGCCGGCGGGTCTGCAACATGAACCCCCGGAATCCGGGCCAGCCCCTGGCGCAGCCGGTCAATCCTGGTCAGGATGGCGGATTCCACCCGGCTCATGCCCTGGTCCAGCAGCAGCTTCGCGGCGGCGTTGAAGGCATGCAGGCCCATCATGTTCAGGGTGCCCGGCTCGAACCGGCGACCATCCGCCGGAGGGGTCGCATCTTCCCGATTGAAAGTGAACGGGTCCGGGTACATTCGCCAGCCCCGCGGAAACCTCATGATTCTTTCCCGGGCCTCCGGGCTTGACCAGAACAGGGCCAGGCCTTCCGGACAAAGCAGCCACTTGTGGCAGCCGGCAACAACGAAATCCACCGGCAACCGGCCCACATCCATCTCCAGGCTTCCCAGGTGCTGGATGGCATCCACGCAGAGCAGCGTTCCGTTGGCCCGGCAGGCCCGGCCAAGGGGCTCCAGGTCCAGCCGAAGCCCGCTGGAATACCCCACGGAACTGACGCTTGCCAGCCGGGTTCGCGGACCCAGGGCTTCGACCAGGGACGCCTCCGGGGTTTTCGGATCCAGGCTGATCTCCCGGGTCTCTACGCCCCGTTCGGCCAGTGCAAGCCAGGGAAGCCGGTTGGAGGGAAACTCGCCGGCAGGAATCACCACCTCATCCCCGGGTTGCCAGTCGAGACCGTTGGCAATCAGGTTGAGCCCGTCGGAGGTGTTCTTCAGAAAGCTCACATCCCCGGGGGACGCCCCCAGCAGTTGACCTGCCCGGTTGCGGGCCTGGCCTTCAATCTTCAGCCAGCGAGCATAATTCAGCGGTCCGTTTTCCCGGTTGTCAGCGACGAAACCCTCCACAGCATCGACCACGACCCCGGGCCAGGGAGAAATGGCTGCATGATTGAGGTAACAGCACCGGTCGATGATGGGAAAGGACCTGACATCAACAACGTGGCTCATTCCTCTTTCAGGCGACCTACCAGGTAGTCCTCCATCATTTCCCAGGCCGCAGGGCTGTGATCCCGGCCGTATCCCTTGGTGCGCATGCCCTCGGTGGCCTCCTCGCCACACCAGGGTTTCATGACCGAGGGCGGGGTGGGGTGCTCGGGAATGTAGTTGGAAAAATCGTAGACCTTGCCTTCGATGGCCATCCAGCAATCGTCCAGGCTGTCATGCTCGGCAACTTCTTCGAGGGTATAGGTGCCAAGGGATTCCTCGTCGGATGGCTCTTTCTTGTGATCGCTAAGTGCCTGAACGGAGACCAGGGTGAATATCGAGGCCCAGAATGCGACAAATGCCGTATAGACCAGTTTCTTCATAACAGTTCAAACTCCTCTGTGTGAATGTCCTTCCGTCTGACCCCGGCATTGATAACAAGGTTCTTGGCCAGGTCGGTCAGGGGCAGGGGGCCGCAGATATAGACCGATCGCTGATCAAGCTCCGGGCAATGACGGGCAAGAAATTCCCCGTCCAGTGGCCCTTCCCGATAAAAGTAATGGGTGATCAGTTTCATGCCCGGAATCTGTTCGGCCAGGCTTTCGAGTTCTTTCAGGAACCGGGCCCGGGCCTCGTCCTGGACGCAATAGACCAGGCAGATGTCCAGGGATTGTCCCGTGGCTGCCAGATGCCGGGCCCGCCCGAGAAATGGTGTAATCCCGATGCCCCCCGCAACCCACAACTCCGGTGGGGCCGGTTGATCGCCCTTGTCCGGATCGGACGGGAAGAAATCCCCGTACGGCCCCTCGATGTGAACCCTGCTGCCGGGCTGGATGGTCCGGATGGCCCGACTGGCATCGCCCAGGTCCTTGATGGCTATCCGCAGCCTGTCTTCTGTCGGCGACGATGAAATCGTGTAGGGATGTTCCTCCCCGTAGCCGGCATCCAGGGACTTGTCGTAGGGGGTCAGGTAGACGAACTGACCCGCCTGGTAATTCAGCTTCCTGCGGCCTGCAGGCTTGAGCGAGAGCTCAACCAGGTTGTTGGCCACCGAAGCCACCTCGGCAACCTCAAAGCGAAGCGATCCCATGCGACCGGACAGGATCAGCCGCCAGACGACTGCACCGACGGCCAGCAACGCGAGAACGACCCACAGCGCCATGTCCAGACCCGCCGTCAGGGTACGCCCGAAATACAGGATATGGGCAAGGCTCAGGATCACCGCCGGGCCGGCCAGTCGGTGGATCCATTTCCAGCGCTGATACTCCGGTTGGCCGAAAAAGGAAAAACTCGGGGCCAGAAACACCATCATGAACAACAGTGCGCCCCAGCCCAGCCAGGTGCCGATGTTCGACAGGGGCGGGAAGAGGGTGGACAGGGCCGCCGACAGGGAAGTCTCGGCAGCGCCAAGGGCCAGCAGCACCGGGTGGGCCATGAGCAGCAGGAGGGCTCCGGCACCGAGAAAATGATGGGTTTTCCAGAGTTTTGTGAGGCCGCCGAAGTGGCGATCAAAACCCGGCACCCGGGCGATCAGGGCAGCCGCCAGCAACAGCATGGCCAGACCAAGGATTCCCGTGACCCGCCCAAGGTAATTGAGCAGGGCTCCGGGCGATCCCAGGTCCGATCCACGCATGCTTGCCAGGCAGATGATGGCAAGCAGCACCAGAAATCCCCAGATCAGTCCCCTGCCTGGCCAGTTCTTTTTCATTCAGGCCCCAAGTTCGGTGTTTGAAAGCTCATTTCCATCATACAGCCTGTAACCGGGCCGGGGTTGAGGCAGATCAATTCGGCTTTCAAGGGGCGGCGGAAGTCATCGATGGATCCCGGGGCTTGCCCCCGGGAGGAACATGCCGGCGAAGAAAATCGGTCATTCGACCGAAGGTGTACTGCGCATAAGCCTCGTTGGCCGCCCACCAGTGAGCCGAGTTATGTACCGGAACAAGCTCGAAGTCCTTGCCCAGCAAAATGAGCTTTTCGGTCAGCATCAGGGTGGTCTTGAAGGGCACGATGTCGTCATGGAGTCCGTGGATGATCATCAACGGATCCTCCAGCTCTTCTCCCAGGTCCATGAGGCTGCCTTGTTCGAAGATATCCGGATGGGTATCCGGCCTGCGGGTCAGGTGCTGGTCGAACCCGCCGAAGTGCCACACATCGACCGCCGGGGCGCCGGCTACACCGGCTGAAAAGACGCCGGGCTTTCGAAACAGGGCCGACAGGGTGAGAAGCCCGCCGTAGCTGTTGCCCCACAAGCCGACCCGGTCGGTATCGACCTGGGGCAGGGTGGAAAGGTATTCCACAACGCTGTGCAGATCTTCCAGGTCTTCGCGACCCCACCGGCCCTGGAAAGCCTCCCGGAAATCCACGCCGTACCCGATGCTTCCCCGGACATCCACCTGGACACTGATGTAGTCCCCGTCCATGGCCATTTGCTGCTGAAGGCTGGTGGTCGGCCGGTCCGGATTCCAGGCATTGCGAACCGTATCGGAGTAGATGTTGCCGATGATGACCGGATACTTCTTGTCCGGGTCCATATCCGGTGGTTCGACGATTCGTGCATGAAGGGTGTAATCATCGATCCGGCTATCAAACTCCACGTATCGGGCCGGAATCCAGTCATGATTTTCAAAGTCATCCGTCGGTGAGCGGGTGATGCGCCGTTGTTCCGATCCTTCCCCGACCCCCAGCAGGTAGAGTTCGGTGGGTGTGGTGTCATTGGTGCTCAAAAGGGCCAGCATATTGCCATCCGGTGACAATGCCGGTTCGTGCATGCCGGCCATGGTGGTCAATCGTTGTGTCTGCCCCCCATCCCCGGACATGACGTGGACATGGCGTTCGTATGGGCTGTGTTCGGCGGATACAAGGAAAAGCCGATCGTCGTTCGGGTCCACTTCGATCCAGGGCGCGCCCCGGTCACCGGCCACGTCGTAGTCCCCGGTCAGCCCCGTGGCCTGACCGCCCTCGGCTGGAACCGAGTACAGGCGATACCAGTCTCCGGAGTCGCCGGTAAAGAAGATTTTCTCCCCGTCACCGGACCAAAGGGCACTGAAGGGAGGATAGATTCGCCGGGGGCGGTGGTCGTGCCAGACCTGGGAGATTTCAGCCGTCTCCAGGTCGGCCACAAGAATCCAGCGGTCCTCGGCCACGTCGGCGCCCTGCATGACGAGCAGCCGGTCGCTTGCGGGTGACCAGGCGATTTCCAGGTTCAGCCGCCGATTTGCCTCCTCCAGGTCCAGCCAGTCCAGCTTGTTGTCCCCGACTTCGAGCACGCCCACCCGGCGTACCAGGTCGGTATCACCCGGATAGGGGCGGCGGACTTCATGCAGCAGCGGTTCATCGTGCAGATAGGACGGAAAGGGGACCTTTCGAACATCACGCTGGTCGACCTTTTCCAGTGCTATCCGGGCCGAGTCCGGTGACCACTCGTAACGGCTGATGTAGACATCCGGGCGCACATAGGCACCCAGTCCCACCGTGGCGATGGTCGGCTCACTGAAGTCCGTTACCCGTTCGACATCATCCCCGCCTGCGTCTGCCAGCCAGAGATCGCCTTCAGCAAGAAAAGCCAGGAACTGGCCATCCGGCGAAAGGGCGGGTCGGGAAATGCCGGAGCGGTCTTCGAGCAGACGGCGGGGGTCGCCACCATCGGTGTTGACTTCGTAAAGGCGGCCTCCCCGTATAAACCGGATCGTATCCCCGTCGGAGCCCCAAAACAGGTCCGACAAGCCCGAATCGTGGCGTTTGGCCAGCTGGTCGGAAAGGGCCTCCAGGGAGGTGGATTCCGGCGGCATGGCGATTTCATCGGCCTCCGGGGCCAGGTGGGTCAGGCGGGTCGGGGTGTCTTCACCAGCAGCCACCACCCAGAGGTCCCGAAAGGGCATGCCCTCATCGTTCCATAGAAACGCGACCCGGTCGCTTTGGGGGGACCATACCGGACGGGCCGGCGGGGTTCCGTCGACACGCGGCAGGCCGGTGATCTGCTCGACGGTCAGGGTTGCCGGGCTGCTTGTCTCGTCCCCGTCTTCATCGGCCAGTGCCGGACCAAATACACTGGCCGACCCGAAGGCGAGCAGGAAGGTGGTCAGAAGAGCCGCCCATTTGCTGGAATACGGGCTTGCTTGACGGTCGATTTTTCGTCGACCGTTTGCTTCATTCGAATCAGGTATCGTTGGTTTCATGGAATGGATCCGCTTTGCAGTTGGCATCTTGCAGCTTGCATGAGCGCAGGCTATAGCCGGAGATTGTAATCAACCCGAACCAGACCATCGCAGGTTTTCTTCGATCGACCTCCCGGAGGCTGACCGGCCATCTCGGGCTGGCCCGGTCCCTGGCCATCTACTGGCGGCCCGGGCGACAGAAGGCCCTGCGCGCCATGTACAGCCAGTGGGTCCGGCCAGGCGACCTGGTTTTCGATATCGGCGCCCATCTGGGGGACCGGACGATAGCCTTTGCCGGGCTCGGTGCCCGGGTTGTGGCCCTCGAGCCCCAGCCGGTGCTCTTCCGGTGGTTGAGCCGGATTGCCGGCGGCCGGGATTCGGTGGAATTGCTGGAACTTGCCGCCGGGGAAAGCCCGCAAACCGCTACCCTGGCCATCAGCCGGGCAACCCCGTCGGTTTCCACTCTGAGCGGCTCCTGGCGCCGGAAGATCAGCCGGGACAACCCGGGTTTCCGGTCGGTCAGCTGGGATGAAACGGTGGAGGTGGCGGTAACTACCCTGGACGAACTCATCGACCAATTCGGCCAGCCGGTATTCTGCAAGATCGACGTGGAAGGCTACGAGGACCGGGTCCTTGCCGGTCTGAGCCGACCACTGGATACAGTCTCGGTGGAGTTTGTCGCCGGTGCCCTGGATGTTGCAATTTCGGCGGTGGACCGGCTGGTCCAGCTCGGCGACTACCGGTTCAACGCCATCCCCGGCGAGAAGCGCACCCTGCTATGGTCACAGTGGCGAGAGGCGGACGAAATCCGCAACTGGTTTGCCGACGGTGCCGACGGCCTGAACTCCGGTGACCTCTACGCCCGGCTTGGCCGACGGAAACCGAACGGGGCTCCGCAGGCCCCTTGACGGGAAGACCCATGACCGATTCGAAACCTCACTCGAAAATCCGCCACTGGCAGGAGCTCGCAAGCAGCGACTTCGACACCATTGCAGCCGACGACCCGGTGGCCGTGATGGTACTGGCTGCCATCGAACAGCACGGCCCCCACTTGCCCCTTTCCACAGACCTGGATATCGGCCTCGGACTGCTCGACCGGGTCTGCCGGGAACTGGGTGATGATTTCCCCTTGCTGATCCTTCCGCCGCTGGCGGTCGGGGCCAGCGAGGAACACCAGTTGTTTCCGGGAACCCTGAGCCTGTCTCCCGGGGTGGCCACCAATGTCATCTGCGGCCTCGGCGAATCCGTGGCCCGGGCAGGTGTCCGGCGCCTGATTCTTCTCAACAGCCATGGTGGCAACACCGCGGTGATGACCAGCGCCGCCTTGCATCTGCGCCGGTGCCGGGAAATGCTGGTGGTCAAGGCCAGTTACATGAAACTGGGCTTGCCCGAAGGCCTGGTGCCTGTTGACGAACTGCGCCACGGACTTCACGGGGGGCTGGTGGAAACGGCCATGATGATGCACCTGGAACCTGCCAGGGTTCGCGAAAATTCCATTCAGGATTTTGTCCCTGCCGGAAAGCGCATGGCCGATGACGGATTTTCTCTGGCACCGGAAGGCGAAGCCTCCTATGCCTGGCTGGCCGGCGACCTGCACCCGTCCGGGGTGGCCGGCAAGGCCTCGGATGCCACTGCCGGGCTTGGAAAACAACTGGTTGAACACTACGCCCGGGGGCTGGCCGACGTTTTCCGTGATGCCCGCAGGCTGGATCCGCCCTGGTTTCGTAAGAAGGGGCCGGGCCGGTGACAGAAACCATCACCGTCGATCAGGCCTGGGGGTGTATTCGCCGGGCCCGGGAGACTGGTTGGCAGGCAGGCCGGTCGTTTGCGCACGAGACTTCCGGAATCTCCATCGATCCCGGTGGCAACTGGCAATCGACCCATCCGGCCGAACCGGATGCAGCAAGCCTGCTCGACCTTCTTGCTCCCCTGGTCGCCGTGGACGGGCCCCTGGTCATCGGCCAGCTCGGCCAGAGCCTGGACGGGCGCATTGCAACCCGGACCGGCCATTCCCACTACATCAACGGGCTGGAAAGCCGAACCCATCTTCACCGGCTCCGGGCCCTGGTGGACGGGGTCCTGATCGGCGCGGGCACTGCCCGGGACGATGACCCGCAACTGACCGTACGACATGCAAGCGGGCCCAATCCGGTCCGTGTACTGGTCGACCCGAATGGCAGGGTTTCCGACCAGGCCCGGATGTTCACCGATGGCCAGGGGCCGGTTATTCACCTGGTCGGTGAGCAGGCAGGAGTGCAGACTGATATGCAGGCCGATAAGTCACGCCGGGCAAGCCAGCAGGTCCGGCGCCGGGTGGTCGAGACTTCCGGAGGCTTCATGCAGCCGTCCGATATCCTCTCCTGTCTTGCCGGGGAGGGAATCGAACGGGTTCTGGTCGAGGGAGGCGGAAAAACGGTTTCCCGCTTTCTCCAGGCCGGGTGCCTGGACCGGCTGCATCTGATGATTGCCCCCCTGATTATCGGTTCTGGTCCCACCGGGGTCTCCCTTGACCCCATCGAGCACCTGGATCAGGCCCTGCGACCGTCGGCCCGGGTTTTTTCCTGCGGTCCGGACTGGCTGTTCGATCTGATCCCGGGCTGACCGGCCGGGTGGCCGGCTGATTTGCTCCCGCCTGCAAGGGCGATGATCAGCGCCCCGGGCAGGCTGGCAGCCAGGATCAATGCACCATAGGTCACCGAGACCGCCACGCCCTGGGCGGCGGGCAGGCCCATGGCCATCCAGGTCAACCCGGCCGTGGCTTCCCGGGCGCCCCAACCGGCCACGGTGAAGGGAATCAGCATGGCCAGCAATACCGGTGGCATCAGCACCAGCAGCAGCCAACTATCCAGATCCGGTGCCACCGCCTTGCCGGCACCGATGAACATGCCGGCCAGGCAGGCCACGATCACCGCAGATCCGAAAAGCTGCCAGGGCAGGACCCGGCGGTCCAGCAGGGCACGGCCCAGATCCGAAAAAAAGACTTCCAGAACCGCTGGCGTTCCGGGTCGAAAAGCCCGCAACAGCGCAATTGCGATGACCAGGGCGGCCAGCACAATTCCGGCGGCGGCAACCAGCAGGTCACGGTGGTCGGCCAGGGCTCCGGCAATGACTGCCCGCCATCGGGGGCTGGAAACAAGGATCGCAAGCGTTGCCATGACCACGATGATCTGCCCCGAACCCCGCTCGATGATGACCGCCCGGAAAGCGGGGCCGGCTTGCCGGATGGAGCGGCCATGGGTCCAGGCCCGGGCCGCATCACCGGCAACGCCGCCGGGCAGGACCTGGTTGAGAAAACTGGCCAGGTAATAGCCTTCCAGCGCCTGCTTCCACCCCAGCTCCAGTCCCAATCGACGTGCCGTCAGGCGCCAGCGCCAGGCCGAGACCAGGTGGACGATGACCGAAAGCCCCAGGGCCATCATGATCCAGCCGGGTATCAGTCCGCGGAACTCCCCGGCGATAGCCCCAAGGTCCAGCCAGAAGGCGACCAGGGCCAGAAGGGCAAGGCTCGTGGCCAGCCGGACTGCGCCTTTCATGACACCCGGGACCGGTGGTTTTCGGCGGGCAATCCCAGAACATCCAGATGGTCGACCCGGATGCCGGTCGATCCGGATTCCAGGTCCGCAATCCGGCGATCCAGCCATTGCTGTACCTGTCGGGTCTTTTGCGGGGCCTGTTCCATGGCCGCCCGGGCCCATCCGTCGACCAGGGAAGATCCCAGCTCGAGTGTCTCCGGTCTGCCCGCTTGAAGCTGCCACGGGCTCGGGGCTGTTTCGATCACGTAGCCATGTTTTTCCAGCAGACCTGGCAGGACTTCCGCTGCCCGCCCGCCCAGGGCATCGCCCAGGCCCTTGTCCTGTTGCTGGTGGTCGTTGAACAGCAAACGGACCTCCCGATCGGCTGCCGTTTCCTTCTCGCTGTCGTCGCCGGCAATAAAGCGCCAGCTTCCGTTAAAGGTCAACGTGAAAAGGACCGCGGCACCCACACTGCGGGCCCCGGCGACCAGGGACTCGCACCAGTCGGCGGAGACCAGGTCGAACAGGGCCGAGGCAGTCACAAGCTCACAGTCGGTCAGAATCTCAGGATCCAGCGCGGCCAGGTCGCAGGCATGGGTATCCAGCCGGACCGGTGACCCGTCACCGGCATGGAGACCTCGACACCGGGAGATGGCCTGGTCGAGTAGTGTTTCGTCCCGATCCAGCAGCCGCCAGCGCTGCGGGCCGGGAAGTCTCGGTGCCAGGTAGCGGATATTGTTGCCATTGCCGCCGCCAAGATCGGCAAGGGTCAGGGCACGAGCCTCCCATCCCTGGCGCTGGTCCAGGTAACGGGCAAGGCGGTCGGTCAGTCGGTCGTTACGGGCGGCGGTATCGGCCGCCTCCCGCAGAATCAGCCAGTTGCCCGGAAAATCTCCGTGACTCATTGCCGGCCCCGGGTCTGGTCCGGCTTGCGAGGGTCCTCGGGGTGTTCCGGCAATGTTTCCAGGAATCCGGCGAAAAGCCTGCCGCTTTCGGCCCAGTCGGGCAAACCATTGCGGGTGCCGGCAGCCCCGCGGTAGAGCCGGTCCCGAAGTTCCGGCCGGGTCAGCCAGTCATCCAGGGCTTCCGCCAGTTCCTCCACACTCCCCGGGGTCACGGCCATGCCGGCACCGGTGGGCAATGTGTCGGCCAGTGCGCCGCCGGTTGTGGTTATTACCGGAAGCCCGCGGGCCAGGGCCTCGGTGACGACCATGCCGAACCCCTCGAAGTGGGAGGGCAGAATGGCCAGGTCGGCCCGGTGCCATTCCTCCTCCAGCGCTTCCCGGGGCTTTTCTCCGGTCATGATGATCCGTTCGTCCAGGCCGCTTTCGGTAATGCCTTCGGCGACCTTGCGGGCAAAGTCCGGGTCCCGGGTTGTACTTCCGACCAGGCGGCACGTCCAGGGCCGGTGGGCCAGGGTTTGGAGTGCCTCGACCAGCACATCCTGTCCCTTGCGCGGGGTGAGGCTGGCCACGCAAAGTAATTGCCAGTTACGGTCGCAGTCCCTGGCGCGAGCTTCCGGGTCGGACGGGGTGGCGGCCATTGGTGCCTTTTGGACGCCGGGCTCGACCACGCGAATCCGGTCCGGATTCACACCAAGGATTGTCAGCCTGCGGGCGGTATAGGGGCTGGTGACAATGACCCCGCACATGGCCTTGAGTGCACGGGCCTCGCTTTCATGAAGCTGACGGCGCAGGTTCTGTTCCAGCCCGGTTTCATCCCCCAGGGGGTGGTGAACCAGGCCGATCATCCGCAGCCTTGTCCGGTGGGGCTCGACGACCTCGGGCAGTCCGCCCAGGGCCAGGCCGTCGACAATCGCGGTGGTATCGGCTTCCAGGGATTCAAGCAGGCTGGCCAGGGCGTTCCGGGCGAGGTCGTCGGGCACTGGAAATTCGCCGGGCAGGCCGTGGACCCGGACCCGCCAGCCCTGGTTTTCCAACTGCCGGACCATTTCCGCATCATAGATATAACCGCCTGTGGACTGGTCCGGCGGGCCGGGGACGATCAAATCAATGTCACGTTCCAGATTCCGACTCACCAGTTTCCGACTCATAGGATGCCCAGGCACGATGGGACTCGCCAAGCCGAACCCGGATGGATTGGATTTTTCTGCCCCCTTCGCCAAGCCGCCCGTCCCGGGAAGCCCCGGCCAGTTCATCGAACACCACCCGGGCCATGAACTCGGTGGTCGTATTCTGGCCCCTGAAGGCTTCAAGTTCGTCCAGGTTCCTGTAGTTCCAGGATTCCAGGATTTCCCCGAGAACCCGGGAGGCCAGACCGATGTCCACGACCAGGTTGTGATCATCGAGGTGCCGGGACTTGAACGTGGCATCGACCACGTAGGTGGCCCCATGCAACTGACGGGCCGGCCCGAAGACCTCCCCGTGAAAGCTGTGGGCGATCATGAAATGGTCGCGTATGGTTACCGAGTACATGTTCTATCTTCCCGAACTTGCCGGTTTCCCGGCGTATTCAATGCAGTGGCAAAGCCCCTGACCGGCCAGAATCCGCGGCATGTTGTCGGGCAGCTGATCAAACAGGCTGCTGTCGTCGACAAGCACATCCAGGCGCGGATCGGCCAGCAGATCAAGCGCCAGATCAAGCCGGCTCGTGTGATCCCACCGGGCCTGCCTGTGGACGGGCAGGCTGCCGACCTGGCTGGACTTCAGAGTAAGCCGGCGGGAGTGAAAGGATTGTCCCAGGCCCACGGTCACCGGTTTGTCCCCGTACCAGCTCATTTCCAGCACGGTAGCTTCCTGACCGGCCAGGCCCAGGGCAAGGTCCAGCCCGCTGTCCGAACCGCTGGCATGGACAACCAGATCCTGCTCACCCGGTGCCTGCTCCGGAATGGCGAATTCAACACCCAGCTCATCGGCCACCGATCGACGTTCTTCGAGCACATCCACCAGGACCACCCGGCACCCGGGAATCTGACCGGCCAGCCAGGCCACCAGGCTGCCGACCACCCCGGCTCCAATCACGGTGATCCGGTCCCCGGGGCAGGGCCGGGAATCCCAGATGCCGTTGACCGCGGTTTCCATGTTGGCGGCCAGAATCGCCCGCCGGGCAGGAATTCCTTCGGGCAGGGCTGCTGCTGCCCCGGCAGGCACCACAAACCGGTCCTGGTGGGGATGCAGGCAGAATACGGTCTCGCCGAGTCGCTCGGGCGGACCCTTTTCGATTTCACCGACACAGGCGTAGCCATACTTCACTGGAAAGGGAAACTGCCCGTCCTGAAAGGGTGCCCGCATGGTTTCGTGCTCGGTTTCCGGGACCCGACCTTCAAAAACCACCGCCTCCGTACCCCGGCTGATCCCGGAATACAGGGTCCGGACCCGGACCTGGTTCACTCCCACTTCGGGGAGACGCTCCTCACGCATTTCTCCCCGCCCGGGTGATAGGGTCCAGAAACTGAGTGCTTTATCCGTAGTCATTGAATATATGATGACGCAAAACCGAAGTTCCTGTCTTTATCCGCGGTCGGGCAACATTTCCGTGTTCTTCGAATTGGCAGCCGGCGGTTTCTTGCTGGCAACCCTGCTGGGCGGCCTGGCAATCGCCCGGCAGATTCCCCCGGCCATGGCGCTGGCAGGGCTGGTAACCGGCGTCCTGGTTTTCACAGCAGTGCTGGCATCCAGCGCGCCCACTGGTGGATTCGGTTGGGCCAACCGAATCACCCTTTTCCGTGCCTTCCTGGTTTGCGGGATTGCCGGGGCACTCGTCGTGCCCGACTTTCTGCTTGCCCATGCCTGGGCTTTTTCCGGACTGGCCCTGGTGGTGCTGGTCCTCGACGGACTGGACGGGTGGGTGGCTCGCAGGACCGGAACGGAATCGGAATTCGGCGCCCGCTTTGACATGGAAGTCGATGCATTCTTGACCCTTGTGCTTTGTGCCGCCCTGTTTGTCACCGGCCTGCTGGGTCCGTGGATATTGCTCGTCGGGCTGATGCGGTACCTGTTTGTAATGGCCGGCTGGTTCCTGCCCCGGTTGAACCGGCCCCTGCCGGAACGATTCCGGCGCCGGTTCCTTTGCGCGTTCCAGATCGCCGGCCTGGCCATTATTCTGACGCCCCTTGTCGGGCCGGGTCTGGCAACCGGGATCGGCCTGATCCTGCTGGCCGTCAGCGGCAGCTCGTTCTTGATCGATGTGGTGTGGCTTTACCGGCATCATGAGGCCAGGGAATTTGCCCCTTCACTGGTCGGGTCGGGCGCAGAACCGGCAGGTCGGCATACTAACGAGATCACTAATCAGCAGACATTCGCAAACTATGGAGGATCCAATCATGAACCTGTTCACTCGAGCCATCGCAACCGCCGGATTCCTGGCGTTTTTCGTTCCCGGAAACCCGGCCCTGGCCGACCCTTCTGAATTCAAGATCGACGAGGAACACTTTTCCATTGGTTTCCTGGTCGACCACGTGGGCTATGCACGGCAGTTGGGCAAGTTCCTGGAAGCCCGGGGAGAATTCACCTACGACGAGGAAACCCGGGAGTTGCATTCCGGTCGCGTGGAAGTGGACGCATCCAGCGTGTTCACCAACCATGACGACCGGGACGACCACCTCAGGAGCGACGACTTTCTCGACGCCGACCAGTATCCGAAAGTTGTTTTCGAGGCCACCGAATACCAGGCAGAAAGCGACAATGGCGGCGTACTCAAGGGTGACCTGAGCCTTCTGGGCAAAACCCGCCCGGTAGAGCTTGACGTCCAGCTCAACAAGGCGGCCGAGTATACCTTTGGCCACGCTGAATACACCCTGGGCATTTCGGCAACCACGACCCTCAAACGCAGCGAATGGGGCATGACTTATGCCCTCGACGACGGCCTTGTCGGAGACGAAGTGGAAATGATGTTCGAACTCGAGGCGATCCGGCAATAGCAGGTACCGGTTCGGTCTGCCTACTGGACCGGGCCGGAAGCCGATGGACAAAATCGGGGCGCAAGCGAGAAACGTGCGCCCAAATGCCGATAATGTCACGAAAAAATCGTTATCATTCAGAAAGTCACTTGGGCCGTGTTCGGTATAATTGCGGAGTGAAAATTCAAGAAACCTATTGCATCCCGGGTTTTCGCGGGATTTCTGAATGTTTTCTTGCGGGGGCGGGGGCTGCACTGCGGCGAGTTGC
>SLIZ01000010.1 GCA_007135395.1 Wenzhouxiangellaceae bacterium
TCAGTGAACTGGACGAGGATCGGCCGGGGCTTGCCGAACTGAACGAGCGCATTGAACGCGAGGGGCGGCTGCAACAGTTGCTGGTCGATGCCGAGGCGGCCTACGAAGAAGGCCGCCTCGTCGAGCCCGAAGGTGACAATGCTCTCGAATACTATCGGGAAATCCTTGAGGAGGACCCGGAAAACGAAACCGGCCAGGCGGGCGTGGCCAATGTTCAGCAGCGTCTGCTGTCCAGGGCGGTCGATCAGGCTTCCGAACAGGATTTCGAGGAAGCTGGTGAGACCATCGATCTCGCCGAAGGCATTTTGGACGATCCTGAATCCATAGAAGAGGCCCGTGAGGCTATTGCCTCCATGCAGGAAGAGTACATGTCGGGCCTCGCCGAAGCGGTAAGGGATGCCATCGACGAAGAAGATTATGACCAGGCCGAGGAAGCCATCAACCGCCTCATAGCCTTTGGCTACGAAAGTGACCGCATCGAGCGTAAGCGCAGAACTCTGGAGGATGCCCGCCTGTATGGAGGTTTCGAGGCCGGCCAGACCTTCACTGAAGTGCTGGCTGAGGCAGGCTCTGATGGTCCCTCCATGGTGGTTGTTCCAGCCGGCAATTTCATGATGGGGTCTCCTGATAATGAGGACGGTCGATCCAGTAACGAGGGCCCGCGCCACCGGGTTACTTTCAGGCGGGGTTTTGCCATTTCCGAAACGGAGGTGTCCGTTGGTCAGTTCCGCGAGTTCATCGAGGCGACCGGCTATCGCACGGATGCCGAGCGCGCCGGGTGGTCGAGAACCTACGATGCCGATACCGGAAGAATCGACCGGGAAAACGGTGTGACCTGGGAGGACGATTATCGTGGAAATACCGCCAGTGACGACCTGCCGGTGATCCATGTTTCCTGGAACGACGCCAACGCCTATGCCGATTGGCTGGCCGAACAGACCGAACGGGATTACCGCCTGCCATCGGAGGCCGAATACGAGTATGCGCTGCGCGCGGGTAGCCAGACCATGTACTGGTGGGGAGAGGGTACGCCCGACGATGTCGTCGAAAACCTGACCGGTGACGGCGATGTTTCCCCGACCCGTCGTCGCTGGAACGTTGCCTTCAGCAATTATCGGGACGGCTACTTCGGTCCCGCTCCCGTGGGCAGTTTTGAACCGAATCCCTTCGGCGTTTACGACATGGGAGGAAACGTCATGTCCTGGGTCGAAGACTGCTGGCATGACAGTTATGCCCGGGCGCCGTCAGACGGAACCGCCTGGGTCAATCCGGGCTGTGAGCGCCGGGTATTGAGAGGCGGAAACTGGAGCGCATCACCGGAAATGGTCCGATCGGCCTTTCGCCTGGCCAGCAGCAATGATTCCCGGGATGCCCGGGTCGGATTCAGGGTAGCCAGGGACCTGTAGGTGGTGCCGGGGGGGGGAATCGAACCCCCACTCTGTTGCCAGAACCGGATTTTGAATCCGGCGCGTCTACCAGTTCCGCCACCCCGGCGGTAGCAGCGGCAATATGCTAGCAGAATTTGCCGCCAGCCGGCATCGGTAACGACCGGTCCGGCTTTTGATAGGCTTGTTGCGTGCAACAATCTTCAGACAGGCCCGCATTTTCCCTGAGACTCCGGCTGTTGCTGGTCGCCTCCCTTGTCCTTTTTCTCGCCCTTTCGCTGGTCGGCTGGGCGGTCGACCGGGCATTCGACGAGTCGGTGCGGGTATCGGTCCAGGACCGTCTTGAAAACTCGATCTACCTGGTACTGGCCGGAATCGAGGTCGAAGACGGCAATCCGGGACTGACCGAGGCGCTAAGTGATACCCGGCTTGAACAACCCGGGTCGGGACTGTACGCGGGCATCCTCAGTGAACTGGGAAGCTGGGAATCCCGCAGCCTCCTTGGAGTGACCAACGGCCCCGAGGCGCGCCCGGTGGAGCGTGGAGATGCAACCTTTGAGGGGCCGGAAGAAGCCGCCGGCTGGTTTGTGGCATCCATGGGGCTGGGCTGGGAGTTGAGCAGTGGGGAGATCCTGGATATCACCGTCTGGGCAGCCGAGAGCCCGGAAATCTACGAAGACTCCATTGCCAGTTTCCGGGCAAGTCTCTGGCAATGGCTGGGACTGGCCGCTGTTGTCGTCATTGCTGCCCAGATTCTGGTTCTTGGTTTGGCATTGCGTCCACTCCACCGGGTTGCAAGAGAGGTCCGGAGAATCGAATCCGGTGAAAGGGAGTCCATCCAGGGCCGATATCCGAGGGAGCTTCAGCCGTTGACCGGCAACCTCAATGCCCTCCTGCAGACCGAACGGGGCAACGCCCAGCGTTACGTTCGGGCGCTGGGCGACCTGGCTCATGCCCTGAAGACCCCGCTGGCCGTCCTGCGGGCGGAACTGGAGTCCCGAGATGCCGACACCCGGGAGCGGCTTTCAGGGCCGGTTCATGACATGGAGCACCTGGTCAGTCACCAGCTCGACAAGGCGGCCAGGTCCACCCGGCGAACCATGTATCGCCCCATGGACGTGGAGGAGCCTGTAGCCCGCTTGCTTGCCAGTTTTGAGAAGCTGCATGGTCGACGGGGGGTGCAATTCGAGTCCCGGATCGAGCCTGGGCTGACAATTCTCATGGAAGAGCGGGAGTTGCTGGAGTTGCTGGGCAACCTTGTGGAAAACGCCGCCAAGTACGGTCGCGGAAAGGTTTGCGTGGAAATGTTTCAGGGCGCCGGGGGCAATCTGCATCCGGGGGTCGAGATTCGGGTGTCTGACAACGGACCGGGTATCGATCCTGATCGATTTCCCGATTTGCTGCAACGAGGCGTTCGCGGCGATGAAAGAGTGGAAGGTCACGGTCTGGGTCTAGCCATCATATCCGATATCGTCCAGTCCCACGAGGGCCAGCTTTTGCTCGACCGATCAGAGTACGGTGGTGCCATGATCCGGGTTATCCTCCCACCGAGATGAAGAATCTGCTGGAAATCATGGCACGGCTGCGTGACCCGGAAACCGGGTGTCCCTGGGACCTGCAGCAGGATTTTCGAACCATTGCGCCCTACACCATCGAAGAGGCCTTCGAGGTTGCCGAGGCGATCGAACAGGGTGATCCGGAATCCATCCGTGAAGAGCTGGGCGACCTGCTGTTCCAGGTTGTGTTTCATGCCCAGATGGCCCGGGAGCGGCAGTGGTTCTCCTTCGATGAGGTGGTCGAGGGCATATGCGCGAAGATGGTCCGCCGGCATCCTCATGTCTTTGGTGACGAGCCGATCGGGACTGCCCAGGACCAGAACCGCCGGTGGGAAGCCATCAAGCAGGAAGAAAAGGGAGATGCAGGCCGGACAGGCAGCTTTCTCGATGGAGTGACCCGCGGGCTGCCGCCAATGGCCCGGGCGGTCAAGCTCCAGAAACGCGCCGCCCGGGCGGGGTTCGACTGGCCCGAGGCTGAACCGGTAGCCGACAAGGTTCGAGAGGAGCTGTCCGAACTGGAGTCGGAGATGAACCGTTCGGATGATGGGGTGGACCCGGCGCGGCTGGAAGAGGAGCTTGGAGACCTGCTGTTTGCCGTGACCAACCTGGCTCGCAAGCTCGAGATTGATCCGGGCGCAGCGCTGAGGCGGTCCAACCGGAAATTCGAGGATCGGTTCAGGGCCATGGAAGTGCGCGCATCCGCGCAAGGCAGGCCGCTTGAGGAGCTGGACCTTGAAGAGCAGGAGAACCTGTGGGGTGAGGTAAAGGCCGGTGGTTTCCGCTCCTCGGGAAGTGATTCCACTTGAGCCATCCGGAAGGATTGATTATCATTCCGCGCTTGCCTTGGGCGTGGCCCGGGCACGATTTACCTGCCTGCTTCCGGGTCGTTAGCTCAATCGGTAGAGCAGCTGGCTTTTAACCAGTTGGTTGTAGGTTCGAGTCCTACACGACCCACCATTCTCCTTGAATCCGTTCTGTTGGCCGGTTTCGATTCCTTTCAGCTAACAACTCCACAACAGTTCTTGTACCGACGAGCCGGGCGTATTAGCGTTGGTTCATGCATCAATTGTCTCGCCAGGTATCCAGCAATCAGCCCGGGCTTCACCCGCGGCTGGACAAGGTGGTTGACCGGCACCTGAAGCACCCCTGGAAAAAGCCGGTTCATCCTGCAAACGTGGCTGCATTCCGGCAGGTACGGGACTGGGTCGACCAGCGGGATCAGCCGATGGTGCTGGATTCCGGTTGCGGGACAGGCGCTTCCACGATCCGATTGGCCGAATCGATGCCGGATCACAGCGTAATCGGGGTGGACAAATCCGCCCATCGCCTGGCTCGCAGCCCCGGACCCCTTCCACCGAACGCCCGGTTGATCCGGGCCGAACTGGGTGATTTCTGGTGCCTTGCCGCAGAAAGCGGCTGGCGGCTTGCCGCTCACTGGCTGCTTTACCCCAATCCCTGGCCCAAATCGGCCCATCTCAAGCGCCGCTGGCATGGCCATCCGGCCTTTCCCAGGCTGCTGATGCTGGGCGGAAACCTGGTCCTGAGAAGCAACTGGCGCCTTTACCTGGAGGAATTTTCTCGTGCATTGGTTGTGGCCGGCCGGCAACCCGGGGTTATCATGCCTGTTGACGGTGTCGAACCATTGACACCCTTCGAGTCCAAGTACGCAAGCAGTCAGCATGGGCTGTTTGAGTTGATCGTAGAACTGGAGGAGTAGAAATGAGAATTCTTGTAATGCTGTGTCTGATGTTCGGCGCTGGCCAGGTTTTCGGCGATTCGCCGGACGTGAAACTGCAGGGCGTGATCGATGACGAGGCCCGTCCCGCCGAAGAGCGCGAAAGGGACCGATTCCGCAACCCCTATGAAACCCTGATGTTTTTTGGTATCCGGCCGGATATGACCGTCGTCGAAATCTCCCCGGGCGGCGGCTGGTATTCCGAAATCCTCGGGCCCTACCTGGCCGAGGAAGGCAAGCTTGTCGCGGCCCACTTCAACCTGGACCAGGACGATCCCCCATCGTACTTCGCCACGGCCCGGGAGTCCTATGAAGAACGGATAGCCCAGGATCGCTTCGGGCAGGTTGAAGTCCTGTCCTTCGACCCACCGGAACTCAGTTCCCTTGGCGATCCGGAAAGTGCCGATATGGTCGTCACCTTCCGCAACGTACACGGATATTTTCGCCGTGGAACTCTGGACGATGTATTCGCCGCGGCCCATGAGGTACTCAAGCCCGGCGGCACGTTCGGTGTTGTGGGTCACCGGTTGCCCGAAGACCGGGATCAGGACCCGGAAGCCCGCAGTGGCTACATGAAGGAAAGCGTGATCATCGAGCACGCCGAAAAGGCCGGATTTTCCCTGGAGGAACGGTCGGATATCAACGACAACCCGGAGGATACCGCCGACCACCCGAACGGGGTCTGGACCCTGCCGCCCAGCCTTCGGGTACCCGATGACGCCGACGAGGACAAGTACCGGGCCATCGGCGAGTCCGACCGCTTCACCCTGCGCTTTGAAAAGCCAGCGGCGAACTGAGCCCCAGAGGCGCGTTCACAACCACAGCGTCACTTCATCCAGCGTGAGGATTGACAACGCGAGTTCACACCCCGGAAACGCTGCTTTGCCGGGCGTTGTCAGAAGGCCGAAATCCGGGTTCTGTTGGTGGTTCGAGTGTGTTCGCGCCGGGCCTTGTCAAGGCGCCGGGCAGCTTCGTGCTCCAGGGTCCCCGGCGCGCTTCCGGTTGGAAGCGCGCGACCTTCAGGCTCGTTTGCCATTGGACAAGGCTTGATTTGTCCGTTATTTAAGCGGCTGTGATAGGCTGGTCTCCGGCGCTACAGGACGTTACTAACGAGATCACTAATCAGCAGACATTCAGCTTGTCTCTCAGCGTTCGTGGCAAGGCGTCGGCGCGCCAGGTGTAGCATGGTCTACA
>SLIZ01000177.1 GCA_007135395.1 Wenzhouxiangellaceae bacterium
AGCACAGCAGGAGGCCGAAAATTCCGATTGCCCAGGTGCTGGGGTAGCTCTCTGCAGGAAAACGGAAGGAGTAGATGATGAAGTGGGTAACGCCGAATGCACCGAACACGAAAAAGAAGAATCCGTAAGGCGCCTTGTCGAGCCCTTCCCCGGCATTGAGCCCGCTGCGGCCAAGCAGGAGCAGGACCGCGGCCCGGCCGGCCCGCAGCAGGGGATACATCACCGCGGCCAACCGGGCATTGCGAAACAGCAGCGAAACGAGGCGGTTGAACAGGCCCGAGGGTGTGGACATGGCGCTGAGCACATGCATGGCCCGGGCACCGGCGTAAAGCTGCCCATCCAGATCCACCACCATGCCCCGGTCCAGGTCCAGACCCTTTTCCTCAAGCCGCCGGCGTTCCATTTCGTGTGAACGCACATCCGCCAGCCGGGGCGCTCCAGCCGCCGCCGAAATCCGCGTGTAGCGAACGTAGTGGGCGCAGAAGGGGCAATCCCCGTCGTAGTAAATGATCGGCCCGGCCATAATTATTCTTCTGAACGCTTGGAAATGCCTCGCGAGCACTTGGCGATTGGTTCGTCTGGTGAATCGGCCAACTCGCTATTGGAGGAACGATCCAATCGGATATATTCGCTGACTTCGAAAGGTGGGCCTTGCTGAAATCTTCGATGACCAAATCACTGATTTCACACCAGGAGCCTCCACAATGACCAACGATACGACAATTCCATTGATCAATCCAGCCACTCGCAAGGAAATGACTGGCCCGATCGGTGTCCACGCCCAGACTGCGATGCGGCCGGCCATTCAGGCCGATTTGGAGACGTTCCGAGTCGGCCACCCGCAATGGTCCGGCTGGCGCGCCAGACTCAGCCCAAGGCGGGAATCCTGGGTTTCCCATTGCCATTCAGCCTGCCTCCTCGCACCTGCGCGCGGCCCATCTCTGTGCGCAAAACCCATCCTGCGCAGCGGTCGAAACCTCCTTCTCCGCGTCCTGGGTATCCCGCGAATCCACGGGAACTGAAGCGACGGAAAACAGAGGTACAAGCTTCGAGGCTCAAGGTGCAAGGAAATCAAGACCTTGGCCAGCCAGCACGCCGCCCGGCGCGGGGTTCGCCGGTTCGTCGACCCTGAATCTCCCTTGAGCCCTGCACCTTGAGCCGTCAACCCCTTCATCCACCCCCACCAAATCGCAATTTTGTGATTGACATCTCACAATTTCAGGGCTAATTTGTGACTTCTTGCACAAGGGTGTGGATGAGATGGCCTGCAAGCATGTCAGGGCTTTGGTTCCCACGGTCGCCGGTTTCGGGACGATCGCGGGCAGCTTGTCGTCGGCGTTTTCCCGGGCCTGGCCGGCCCGATTGCCCGCAGGCCGCCGGCCATCCTGTGCGAACGATTACCCCGGCCGGGCACGGCGCCCCGACAACAGGGAGGCTTTGGGTCGGGTCGGGCATTGATCGAAGGGGGGCAGAACCATTCGGACCGTAGGACGATGGGTCACTCCTCCAAGGGGAACAAATCCCCGAATTGGGCCGTACCACCTTATCTGGAGGATAGTGGAAATGAACAACACAGCAAGGCAGCAGGGCTTCACCCTGATCGAACTGATGATCGTGATCGCGATTCTGGCCATTCTGCTGGCCATCGCGGTACCGCAGTATCAGAACTACACGATTCGCGCCCAGATCTCCGAGTGCGTCAACGTAGCCGCCAGCCCCAAGGCCGCCGTGGCCGAGACCTCCCAGGCCCTGGGCGGGCTTGGAAACATGGGAACCGACGTCCAGTTTGGCGTGCTCGACTCCGACGACCAACTGAATACCGAAAAATGTGACAGTTGGTCGATCACCGACGCCGGCGTGATCAGCGTGACGACCACCGACGCGACCGGCCAGGAAGACATCGTCCTGACCTTCACCCCGTCCCAGGCCGAAAACAACCCCGGCGCCCCGATCGAGTGGACCTGCTCGACCGGCGCACAAGCCGACTTCCGCTACGTGCCGACCATTTGCCGCAACGTGACCGCCGGCGGAACCTGATCGGCCGCCGCGCCATCGAACCCGCCGTTCGAAACGCGGCGCCAAGCCACGCACCGAGCCCCCGCCCGGCGGGGGCTCTCATCACCCAGTCCCGGCGACTGGCGGCGCGTCGCCAAACTGGTTCGTTGGTTTTTTGGTGTTTTGGTTTTTTGGTTAAAACCGGAAACCGGAAACCGTATTTCCCCTTATCCCCTGAGTTCCGGCATTCCCTCCCCCAACGGAACAAACTCCAGCGCCAAACCGTTATTGCACCACCGCTGCCCGGTGGGTTCCGGGCCGTCGTTGAAGACGTGGCCCTGGTGGCCGGTGCAGCGGATGCAGTGGTATTCGGTGCGGGGCAGGATGAGCCGGTAGTCGGTTTTGGTGCCCATGACTCCGGGCAGGGGCCGGGTGAAGCTGGGCCAGCCGGTGCCTGAGTCGTATTTGTCGGCGCTGGAGAAAAGCGGCAGAAAGCAGGCGGCGCAGATGTAGGTTCCGGTGCGCCATTCGGCATCCAGGGGGCTGGAAAAGGCCGGTTCGGTGCCTTCGCGGAAGAGGATGCGGTAGCGGTCCGCGGGCAGAATTTCACGCCAGTAGTCATTGTCCCGGTCCAGCGGGGTGATGCTGTTGTCCTGACCACCCGCCGGCGGGTCGGCCTGGCTGCAGCCTGTCGGGACCAGGACCAGGGGGGCGAACACGGTTCCGGCGGCAACGGCCAGGCCGGAAAGGCCGAGGCGGGCGAGGAACTTGCGGCGGTGGAGGTCGGTCATCGTTTCTTCGGGCCGGGTCGTGAACTGTAATGAATCTGGCGCAATGGACCGGGATGTTTTCCGGTCTCGTGGGAGTATTGGACAACAAGTTTCGTGATTTCACTGTGCAGGGCGATAATGGCGGCGCACGGGAATCGAGAACCATAGCAAGGGAACGCCTGAATGACCCGAATCAATTACCTTCGAAGCCTGGTGGTCGTGGTGATTGCCGCCATCGTGGCGGTATTCCTGGCCCTGGACCTGGGCCAGTACTTTACCCTGGCCGAGCTTCGAGACCGCCGGGACGAGCTGCTGGCCTTTACCGAGGCGAATCTGCTGCTGGTCATCGGGCTTTACATGATCGTATATATCGTCATGGCCGGGCTGTCGCTGCCCGGGGCTGCGATCCTGACCATTGCCGGGGGTGCCCTGTTCGGACTGGTGACCGGCACAGTAGTGGTGTCCTTTGCCAGTACCCTGGGGGCCACCCTGGCGTTTGTCGTGGCCCGGTTTTTGCTGCGGGATTTTGTCCAGAGCCGGTTCGGCAAGCGGCTCGAGGCGGTCAATCGGGGGGTGGAAAAGGACGGGGCGTTCTACCTGCTTGCACTGCGCCTGGTGCCGGCGTTTCCGTTTTTCGTCATCAACGTGGTCATGGCGCTCACCCCGATCCGTACCTGGACGTTTTTCTGGGTCAGCCAGCTCGGCATGCTGCCGGCAACGGCTGTTTACGTGAATGCCGGCACCCAGCTTGCAGCGGTGGATTCGGTGGGCGACATCTTCTCGCCGGGGCTTTTGGGGGCGTTTGCCCTGCTGGCCCTTCTGCCCCTGCTGCTCAAGGCGATCCTTGCCTGGCTGGAGCGCCGGCGGGTCTACCGGGGTTTTCGCCGGCCGAAGTCCTTCGACTACAACCTGGTGGTCATCGGGGGCGGGGCAGCGGGCCTGGTTTCGGCGTATATCGGCTCGGCGATAAAGGCCCGGGTGGCCCTGGTGGAAAAAAACCGGATGGGCGGGGATTGCCTGAATACCGGCTGCGTGCCGTCGAAGACCCTGCTGCGGGCCGCCGGACTGGTGTCAGAGGCGCGCAACAGCAAGAACTACGGGATCGAGTCCATGGAAGCCAGGTTCTCCCTGGCCGGGATCATGGACCGGGTGCGGGAAGTCATCAAGACCATCGAGCCCCACGATTCCCCGGAGCGCTACAGGAGCCTGGGGGTGGACGTGGTGGAGGGATCAGCCGAGATCATCTCGCCCTGGGAAGTGGAAGTGGACGGCCGGCGGCTTTCGGCCCGGTCGATCATCCTGGCTACCGGGGCCGAGCCCCTGGTGCCGCCCATCGACGGCCTGGAGGAGATTGACTACCTGACCAGCGACAACCTGTGGGACCTGGAGGAATTGCCTGAGAAATTGGTGGTGCTTGGCGGCGGACCCATCGGATCGGAAATGGCCCAGGCCTTTGGCCGCCTTGGCTCGAAGGTCACCGTGGTGGAAATGGCCGACCGCCTTTTGCCCCGGGAGGACCCGGAAGCCGGCCAGGCCCTGGCCGGGCGGTTGCAACGGGAGGGCATGGAAATCGCCCTGGCCCACCGGGCGGTGCGGGTCGAGTCCGGTGCCGACGGCAACCGGCTGGTGTGCGAACACGAGGGTGAGGAAAGGACCATTGCCTTCGACCGCATCCTTATCGCCCTGGGCCGAAAGGCCCGGACCGAGGGCTTCGGGCTGGAAAAGCTGGGGGTGGAACTCAACCGGAACGGCACCATTGCCGCCGATGGCCTGATGCGGACCCGGTTTCCCAATGTTTATGTCTGCGGGGATGCCGCCGGGCCGTTCCAGTTTACCCACGTGGCCGCCCACCAGGCCTGGTTTGCCTCGGTCAACGCCCTGCTGGCCCCGTTCTGGTCGTTTCGGGCCGACTACAGCGTGATCCCCTGGGCGACCTTTACCGATCCGGAAATTGCCCGGGTGGGGATTTCCGAAGACGAAGCCAGGGAGCAGGGAGTGGACTACGAGGTCACCCGCTACGACCTGACCGGCCTGGACCGGGCGATTACCGACGGGCACAACGAGGGTTTCGTGAAGGTCCTCACCGTGCCGGGCAAGGACCGGATCCTGGGGGTGACCATCGTCGGCGCCCAGGCAGGCAACATGATTGCCGAGTTCGTCCTGGCCATGAAGCACGGGCTGGGCCTGAACAAGCTGCTTGGTACCATTCACGTTTATCCAACCATGATGGAGGCCAACAAGTATGTGGCCGGCAACTGGAAGAAGGACCATGCCCCGCAAGCGGCCCTGCGCTGGGTCGAGCGGTTCCATCGCCTGCGCCGGTAGGCCGGGGAGGCAGTCATGAGCGACCAACCCCGAAGTGCGGCGGCCGGGGAAGTCTGGAAGCGGCTTTCCGCCCTGGCCATCATCGTCCCCGTGGGCCCCGGCGACAGCTCCTGGACTGATCTGCTGCCGGATTTGAGGCCCCTGCCCTCCGACGGCCAGGTGATCTTTGCCGGCTGTGAACCCCAGCCCGGCGACCTGGATGAACGGGCTGACCGGGCCCGGCTCAGGACCCGTCCGATCTGGCTCGAACTTGCCCCGGGCCGCGCCGGCCAGCTCAACAAGGGTGCCGAAGTCGCAGAGCGGGACTGGCTGTGGTTTGTCCACGCCGACAGCCGGCTGCCCGAACGCTGGCATTTGTCCCTGGCAGGCGCCCTGGGCACCGGGGGGAAATGGATGGGCTACGCACGGCTCCGTTTTTCCAACGACGGCCCCCGCTGGATGAAACTCAACGCCGCCGGTGCCAATACCCGGGCCCGGTTGCTTGGCCTGCCCTTCGGCGACCAGGGGTTTGTCATTCGCAGGGAACACTTTGAAAGCCTTGGCGGATTCGACCCGGAACTTGACCTCGGCGAGGACCTGGATCTTGTTGTTCGCGCCAGAAGGGCCGGCATCCGGCCCCGGTGCCTGGACCTGACCATGATTACCAGCGCACGCAAGTACCAAAGCCAGGGATGGATGACGACCACCCGGACCAGCCTGCTGGAAACGTTCCGCATCTGGCGCCGGGCCCGGAGCAAACCTGTGAGCAGGAAATCGTGAGCCGGGAGAAAACTACAAGCG
>SLIZ01000247.1 GCA_007135395.1 Wenzhouxiangellaceae bacterium
CCCACGCCGGTAGATGGCTAGAACGGCATTTCAAGGTGGGGATTGACCGTGAGCATCTGCTGGCGGAATTTTTCCTTGACCCGCCGCAGGGCTTCCTCGTCGTTGCCCTCGAATCGAAGGACCAGCACCGGGGTGGTGTTGGAAGCCCTTACCAGCCCCCAGCTGTCGGAAAAGTCCGCCCGCAGACCATCGATGGTGTTGACGGTTGCGTCCTTGAATCGGGCCGCTTCCTGGAAGGCCTCGATGAAAAGATGGGGTTCGCCCTCGTTCATCGGCACCTTCAGCTCGGGTGTTGCAACGGCAGTGGGAAGGCCTTCCAGGATTTCGGTGGGAGAACGGGTGTCCGCGGCCAGGATTTCCAGCAACCGGGCACCGGCGTACAGGGCATCGTCAAAACCAAACCAGGGTTCACCGTAGAAGATATGCCCGCTCATCTCGCCGGCCAGGGGAGCCTTTTCCACGCGCATTTTCTGTTTGATCAGGGAATGGCCGGTTTTCCACATCACCGGTCGACCCCCGGCCGCCTCGATCTCCCGGCCAAGATTTCCCGAACACTTCACGTCGAAAATGATCGGTGCTCCCTTGTTGCGCTTGAGCACATCCCGGGCCAGCAGGATCATCAGTCGGTCCGACCAGATGATCGTCCCCTCTCCGGTAATCACGCCCAGCCGGTCGCCGTCCCCGTCAAATGCCAGGCCCAGGTCCGAACCGAAGTTCTTTACACATAACTTCAGGTCCTCGAGATTTTCGGGAACGCTCGGGTCGGGGTGGTGATTGGGAAAGGTGCCGTCCACCTCGGCGTAAAGGGGCATGACGTCGGCGCCGATGGCCTGAAACAGGCGCGGTGCCATATTTCCGGCGATTCCATTGCCGCAATCGACGACCACACTCAACGGTCGTTCAAGCTGAATATCGGAACTGACCCGGCTCAGGTACTGATCATCCACGGAACGTTCTTCCACGCCTCCGTTGCCGTTGGTGTAGTCCTGGCCGCGAATGCGTCGGTAGAGGTCGCGGATATCATCACCAAACAGGGTCTCGCCACCGAGCATGATCTTGAAGCCGTTGTAATCCGGCGGGTTGTGGCTGCCCGTGACCATCACGCCGGAGCCTGCCGCCAGCTCGTGGGCGGCAAAGTAGAGAATGGGTGTAGGCACGGCACCCACATCGATCACATCCAGACCCGAGCGGTTGATTCCCTCGGTGACTGCTGCCAGCAGCTCGGGCCCGGAGAGTCTGCCGTCCCGGGCCACAACCAGGGAGCGGATGCCCCGTTCCCGGGCTTCGGAGCCGATGGCATGGCCGATATGCCGGGCGATATTGTGGTCCAGTGTCCGGCCCACTACTCCGCGAATGTCGTAGGCCCGGAACATCGCCGGGTCCACGTCCACGCGGCCGGCCCCGCCGGAAGGATCATCGACCAGTAGCTGGGCAACTTCGTCTTCGGCCTCGCTGGAATCCAGCGAATCCTGAACATCGACCATTGTGGGCGGGTCTGCAGTGGTGCCCCGAGATCCCTGTTCAGGCTCCGGTTCCGGCTCAGGCTCCGGCTCCGGTTCGGGTTCGGGTTCAGGTTCGGGTTCAGGTTCTGGTTCCGGCTCGGGTTCCGGCTCGGGCTCAGGTTCTGGTTCGAGGTCCGGGTCCGGTCCGAGTTCGAGGTCCGGGTCCGGTCCGAGTTCGAAGTCCGAGTCCGGTCCGAGTTCGAGGTCCGGGTCCGGTAAGGACTCGGGCTCGGGTTCCGGCTCAGGTTCCGGCTCCGGCTCCGGTCTGAGTTCGAGGTCCGGGTCCGGTAAGGACTCCGACTCCGACTCGGGCTCGGGCTCGAAATCAGGTTCGAAATCAAGATCGAATTCCGGCTCGAACTCCTCCGGCTCCGGCGAGGCTTCCAAATCCGATTCAGCCTCATCCGTTTCAGCCCCCGGATCTGCAACGTCTACTTCCTCGTCGGGCCTCCTGGAGGAAAGAAGCAAATCTTCATCGTCGAATTCTTCGACGCGCTCGTCAGTGGATTGAGGATCCAGGTCATCGGGATCCTCGGGGGGCTTCTCAGGTGAAGCCTCCGGCTCCAGGATCCACTCAAAATCCTCGACACT
Organism: Wenzhouxiangellaceae bacterium; assembly: GCA_007135395.1. Taxonomy (GTDB): domain Bacteria; phylum Pseudomonadota; class Gammaproteobacteria; order Xanthomonadales; family Wenzhouxiangellaceae; genus SLIZ01. Next base: position 2,094 of record SLIZ01000247.1, read on the forward strand.
TTCCTGCTCGCCGGGGCCCGGAGTGTCCTCTTCCGATTCCTCATCCTGAAACTCATCGAGCCCGTCGACCCGCTTCATGAGCGAATCGAAATCCATTTCCATCAAACCTTCGCTATCATCCCCTTCGGCTCGGGAAGCTTCTTCCGGAATCGCCTTTCCGGGGGCATCGGAAGCCGGCGCAGGTTCGGCTTCCCGTTCTCGGGGCGGGTCGACGGCCGGATCCGCTGCCGGATCCCCGGGACTGGCAGGCCCGGGTCTGGCTTCCGGTTGATCCAGGGATGCCGAAGGCGGTGTGGGTGCCCCGGTCTTCCCGGCGGGCTGCCGCCTGGATGCGGGACGGGCCGGGAATGCGCCCGCGCTTGTCCGACTGGCCGGTACCCGCTTGCGAACGACCAGTCCCAGTGCAATGGCCAGCAGGCCGACAGCGGCCAGGAGCACCAACTGAGCCGTTTGCAAGACGGGCATGCCCGAACGCTTGTGCCAGGCAACTTCCAGCAGGGAATTGCCGATCGGGACCGGCTCGGCGGTACCTCGGGACAGGCTGCCGTAAGCTTCAAGCACCATCGTCTCGTCACCGGATCGCTGCTGCAACGCCGTGTAACCTCCAGCCTCGCCGGGCTGGAACACATCGGTGATCAGGCTGGTGGAAACGCCGAGCAGAATATAGCCTTTCGGCCCCTGATCTCCCCTCACCACCTCGACGAAGGCGAGCATCTCCCCGTCGGCACCTCCGGAATGGATCTGGGGTCGGGCGCTGCCAGCCTGTCGGGCTTCCAGCAGCATATCCAGGACCGCATAGCCCGCCCCCCCGCCCGGCTCGTACAGGCTGATCGACGAGCCCAGGATTTCCAGCCGGAGGACTTCAGGCACCTGGGCGTCAAGCAATTCGCGTAGCGACTCCCTGGCAACGTCACCGGCACCGTCCGGGTCGTCCAGCGCTTCCCTGGCCAGTTCCTGGGCCCTGGAATCCGCAAGCCGGGCCTGGACCCGGTCGAGGTATTCGCCAATGGTGTTGGCGCTGCGTTCGGCTTCCCGGCTGGCCTGCTCGACGGCAAGCTCGGAAGCCAGACTGGTATAGGCCAGCACGCCGGCGGCGACGATGAGGATAATGCCAACGGCCCCAAGCCCCAGTCCAAGGAGGCCGGACCAACCCCTTGTGTCGGACGAACTGGGCGTTTCTGAAGGCTTTGCGGACATTGCGATTATTGCCTGCCAGTGTGGCCAAAGCCCCCCGCTGCTCGTTCACTTTGCTCGAATGCCTCCACAGGCCGGAGCCTTACCTGGACGACGGGCACAACAACCAGTTGGGCGATTCGATCTCCGGGTTCCATGGTAATCGTCGCCTCACCCCGGTTCCAGCAGGAAATCATCACCTGGCCCTGGTAGTCGCTGTCGATCAGCCCCACCAGGTTTCCCAGCACCAGCCCCTGTTTGTGGCCGAGCCCGGACCGGGGAAGTATTACCGCGGCCAGGGTTGGATCGGCCAGATTCAGGGCCAGCCCGGAAGGAACCAGGGCGGTTTTTCCGGGCTCGAGGGCAAGGGTCTTTTCCAGGCAGGCGCGCAGATCGATCCCCGCTGACCCGGCCGTCGCATGGTCCGGCAGGGGCCATTGATCGCCCAGCCGGGGGTCAAGAATACGGACTTCGAGTTCCTTCACGATTCATCCTTTCCTTGGTTCAGGCGGTGGGCCAGGTGCTCGATCAGTTTCCCAGCCAGCATCCGCTTGGTGCCATGACCCAGATCATGGCGAGCGTCCGGCTCGATCACTACCAGGGCATTGTCTTCAACCTCGAATCCGGCATTTTCGCCAACCCGGTTGGCAACGATCATGTCCAGGCCCTTGGACTCAAGCTTGGCCCTGGCATTTTCCTCGACCTGGCCGGTCTCGGCGGCAAAACCAACCACCAGGGGGCGCGGGTCCAGGCCCGCAACGTCTGCCAGGATGTCCGGGTTGCGCTCCAGTTCCAGGTTCCACACCGGACGGCCTTCTTTCTTGATCTTGTCCGCCGAGGGACTGACCGGCCGGTAGTCGGCCACTGCCGCCACGCCGATGAAGGCATCACAATCGCCGACATGCTGCATGACCTGGCTGTGCATCTGCCTGGCACTTCGCACATCCACCCGCTCGACCCCCGGCGGAGTATCCAGGGAAACCGGTCCGGCGACAAGCACGACCCGCGCACCCGCACGGGCAGCGGCATCGGCCAGGGCAAAACCCATGCGTCCGGAGGATCGATTGCCGACGTACCGGACCGGATCGATATCCTCGATGGTCGGCCCGGCGGTGATGAGCACCCTGCGTCCGGCCAGGGGGCGATCGGTCGTGGTGGTGGCCAGGGCGCTGACGATTTCTCCGGGTTCAGCCATCCGGCCTTCACCCACCTCGCCGCAGGCCTGGCTGCCACTGCCCGGACCGATGAACTTCATGCCCCGGGCTTCAAGCCGCTTGCGGTTTTCGGCAACAACCGGGCTGGCCCACATGACCCGATTCATCGCCGGGGCAAGAATGACTTCGGCCTCGGTGGCCAGGATCAGGGTCGTGAGCAGATCGCTGGCCATGCCTGCAGCCATGCGGGCCATGATGTCCGCGCTGGCCGGAGCGACAAGCACCCGGTCGGCCCAGCGGGCCAGCTCGATATGGCCCATGGCGGCCTCGGCGGTTGCATCCCAGAGATCCGAACGTACCGGATATCCGGACACCGCCTGAAGGGTCATGGGCGTGATGAAGCGGCTCCCGCCATCAGTGACAACAACCCGCACATCCGCACCGGCCTCGCGCAACCTGCGAACCAGCTCCGGGGACTTGTATGCAGCGATACCGCCGGTCACGCCCAGCAGGATCCGCTGACCGGAAAGGGGCAAATTGTCTACAGATGATCGGGTCAAATTCCTACAAGCTCCCGGGTAGATTTCCGATTGTGCCCATTGCAGGCAAACGGCCAGACTGGAAACCCTTCCAGACAACCGTTTTTCAACAGGAGTCCATTGTATGCGAATCGCCGACTGGCCACAGACCGAACGCCCCCGGGAACGCCTGCTGGCCACGGGTCCAGCTGCCCTTTCGGATGCCGAACTACTGGCCATTCTGCTGCGCACCGGCACCCGGGGCCACTCGGCCCTGGACCTCGCCCGGCACCTGCTGGCCGATTTCGGAGGTCTGCGGGGTTTGCTGGAAGCCGGCCAGGATGAAATCTGCAAGGCCAACGGGCTGGGCCCGGCCAAGTACGCCCAGCTTCAGGCTGCACTTGAACTGGCCCGGCGCAACCTGGCGGAAAACCTCTCCCGGGGCGACCCGCTGACCAGCCCGGACCGCACCCGGCAATTCCTCCGGGCCGCGCTGCGCGACCGACCCCACGAAGTCTTCTGCGTGCTGTACCTGGACACGCGCCACCGGGTCATCCGCTTTGATGAACTGTTCAATGGCACCATCGACTCTGCCCACGTGCACCCCCGGGTTGTCGTCGAAAAGGCGCTTGCCGCCCGCGCGGCGGCTCTCATCCTGGCCCACAACCACCCATCCGGGGTTGCCGAACCCAGCCAGGCGGACCTGGCCATCACCCGCCGCCTGCGCGATGCCCTGGGACTGGTCGACATCCGCCTGCTTGACCACATGATCGTCGGCGACGGGGAGGTCGTTTCCCTGGCTGAAAGGGGGTTGGTTTGAAGCCCCTCCGAATCACCTGCAACGGCGATGGGCAAGTCAGGCTGAAGGCTTTTTCTGGAG
>SLIZ01000170.1 GCA_007135395.1 Wenzhouxiangellaceae bacterium
CGAAGACCTGCTCGGCGAACGCCCTGCCGAACCGCCCCATGATGCGGGGCCGGGAATAGGCTTGAAAGCGCAGTCCGAGGAGGAACGGATCCGACAATGCGATGGCATCGGCCGGGGGCAGCGTGCGCGCTCGCGCGAGGGTCGCCTGCGCCGCGTTCTCCAGGTTCGCACCCTGCACGCTCTCGTCCAGGAAGAGATGCGAAAACGTCACTTCGGCTGGCTGGAGGAAACGCTCGCGATGACGGTCGAGATAGTCCTCAAGTTCCGCGTCCGTCAACGCTGGCGCCAAAGGGTCCCGGGCCAGGAGAATCCGCATCTTTGCGATCATGAGCCGGCGGATGACAATGTCGTCGTCGAGTCCGAGCGCACGCGCCTCACGAATCAGTTCATCGGGCGCGCGTCCGGGGCGATCGCTGACCACGCGCATCTTCTCGACGAGTCGGCGATTCACACTGCCGTCCTGGAAGTCGAGTGCCAGAACGCGGGCTTCTCGATAGAGCATTTCCTCTTCGAGGGTTTGTGCAATCAGGGCAGACAGCTGCTCCGGGGTAGCGACGATCCCCCAGCGCTGGGCGAAGTCCTCCTCCATGATGCTGACTTGTTGCGCCGAGATGACAATCGGTTCGCGCTGCACGGGAGGCCGTTCGGGTTCGGACGGCGCCCAAAACTTGCCCGCGGCGAAGAGGGTCGCCCCGATCAGCACGAAGTGGAGGACGGGGTGCCGGAGCCCTTGCCCAAGCCAGCCCCGGGTCAAGAACTGCTCATTTTTGCGCGACCCCACCCGAACCTCTAGTACCGTGACCCATGAATTTCGGTAAAACCAGCGGCTCACCCGAAGGGAGTCCCCCGGATGCACCAGGACGGCGTTTCAGCGCTTGCCAAGGGCTGAGCCATTGCCGGAGCACTGCACCTTGTCCCGGCACATCCGGGGGACTCTGGTTGTATCGAAATTTGTGGGTCACGGTACTATGGTCCGCGGGGCGGACGACGAGGACCGGGCGGTCTCTCCGACGGGATGTGCCAGATCGGCGAGGTCCAGGCGCGTTGCTGCACGGTCTGCGGCACGATGCCGCTGCAGCACTGCGTGTATTCGAACTCCTCGTAGCTGTCCGGCAGCGTACAGATGCCGCCATCGCACTCGGCCTCGGTGTTGCAGCCGCGCTCCTCCTGCGCCGGCAGAACCTGGCTCCGGCAGACGCCCATGGGCTTGCTGCAGTCCACACCGCGTGCGTTGCAATAGTATTGGTTCCAGCGACAGCTCGGGTTCTCGAGGACGCGTACGTAGTAGAAGGCGTGCAGGGCGGGATCGAAATCGGGATCCGTCCACAGGGTGCAGAGATTTTTCAGGCCGTCGCCGGTCGGTTGGCAGGTGTGCAAGTCGACCTTGTCCTTGTCGTCGGTCGTGCCCGCAACGTCATGCACCATTTCGTGTGTCTGCCCGGCGGCATCGACCCAGCCCTTGATGATTTGTGCCCGCTGCAGCTGTGTGCCCGGGTGGCCCGACCAGCCGGGGTCCATGAGGGCACTGATCGCGAAGCTAGGGGCCTGTTGAGCACGGTGGCGAATGCCCGGATCACGCTTGAGCGTGCTGCCCATCGGTACACCGTGAGCGTAGCCTTGCGCAGCGAAATTATCCGCCTCGCAGATGTCGGAAGGCAGATCGAAACCACCAAAGACCCGCACAATCGGACGGGTCCCGCTGGTGGCATAGGTTTCGCGATTCTTTAGCGCGGTGAAGATCGAATCGCGCGAGTTCTCCTCGGCCCATGCGACGGTCAGACCGCCTGCATTGGTCTCGAGGCCGAGAAAAAAGCGCTCGTTCAGTGCTTCCGCCGAAGTGGCAAAGCTCTGGATGCCGTGCGCCCCGCTTTTTGCGTATTGCTGCTCGTCTGACTGTCCGGGAGTGCCGTCGTGGTTGTCGAGCCCGCCGACAAACCCGAGCTGGAAAGGGTTCACCCCTTCCTCGGAGGCGTACGCGATGCCACTGGCGAGGGTGTTTCGCACATAGCTGCGTGGCGGAATGCTCTCGGTAGTCTGCAGCTCGTCGGTGAGGTAGCCCTCCGCTGGCCCGCCGAGCCGCGCCCAGCCCTGGTTCTCGAAGTCGCACAGCTCGTCCGGCGGATTCGTCCACGCCATCCCGGTCCTGGCGTTGAACCGGCACTCCGACTGGCCCTTGATCTGCATGAGCTCGACCAGTGGTTCCATCTGGTTGCGCAGGGAGGCTTCCGCCAGCCCGTCTGGTGTGTTCTCCGGGACGATGAACATGCTGCCGCCGCTCAGGTTGGAATTGTGAGGGATGGAGATGACATCGCAGCGGGGCTTGTCCGGATTTTCGATGCATTCGTCCACCAGGCGCTGGAGCATTACCGCCGGCGAGGCCACCGGCGAGTCCGGCGTCGAGGTGCATTCGACACCGTAGCCGCATCCGAGTGGGCTCTCGATGTTGCTGATCGGTGTGTCGATCACGTCATCGTTGCGGAAGATGATATTGCGGTGCAGGTTGTCCGCTCCCGCACTGCCGGCGAAATTGTTGATGCAGGCGACGCCGCTCGGACAATCCGCAGACGGTGACCATCCTGCGTCGGGCACACCGGTGATGGCATTGTTCTGCGACTGATCCCAGCAAGGCAGTGCATCGGTGTCCGCGCATCGGCCGTTGGCGGCCATCGCCGTGTATTCATAAGCAATGAAGGACGTGAAGGTACAGGAAGCAGTTCGGTCGTAGGCGGCCTCCGCATCGCTGCGAATCTTGTCCCAGACCATCCTGGCCTGACGCTCGCAGAGCACCCCGTCCGGGCCGCAGAAGGCCGGGCGTCTCGGGTTCTGGCTGACGTTTTCGAGTGCCACCAAAACGGTGGCGGCAGCGCCTGAGCGCAGGCGCGATATCTCGTCGCGGGCGGTGTGGCAGAGGGGGCTGTAGTAGCCCATCGGTCGGCACATCTTGTCCTGCGAGCATTCCTGTCCGGTGACGACCGGATCACAGTCCTCATCGTTGGCGCAGGTCTCGGTCGCCTGGAAGGTGCAGATGTTGCTCTCGCCGAGTTGCTCCGCGTGGTCGGTGACCGCAGCGAAGTCCAGCGCGCGTCCCTCGGGGAACTGCATGGTTCGGGTGGCCATGAACTGGCAGTTTTCGCCGGGCATGCAATAGGGATGCTCGGTGACGTGGGTCCGTGTGCTGGGTGGCGGGTTCTTGATCTGCTCTGCTGTGCGTGTGTCGGCCCAGGGCGGCAAGCCCACGCGACCACCCTGGGCGTACCAGTAGGCGTCCGCCGGGGTATTGCGCGTGTCGAGCATCACCGCGTCGAACGAGTAGGCCGTATGCAGATGGGTTTCCCCGAAAAACGGCTGCTTGGTGGCCTCGTAGTTCGCGCACTGTATGCGGACTTCGGTTCTCTCAAAGGGAGGATTGAGGTGGTGATGGTCGGCTTGCGCCGTCCCGGCTGGCGACAGTGCAATCAACAGTGCCCAAAAGGCACGGGTCACGATCGATGTCGATTTCATGGTGGGTTCCGGGGCTGGGAGCTGGTTGCAGCGGCCACTGGGGGCGTTCCTGTAATTAGGAGATTAGAGTCTGCCTTACGGCCCGCGCGAATTCGGTACGGTAACCCACGTTACTGGGGCTGGCGTTTGTGTAGCAGCAGTTCCAACGAACCAGTTCCCACTCCACGCAAAACCCCGGAACAAGCCGCTGGTCTTGCATGCGCAGCGGGTTCGATGGCTGGTCCGGGGGGCGGATGACAATTCCGCCTGTGAGCCTGCACCCTGGCGGGCCGACTAATATTGCCACAAGCTATTGCTTTTTATTTTTTTATAACCATATTTTATATCTGGACTATGGAGCCATCCCTGCTTTTCAGGTCTTGGCATGCTTTTGGGCATGAGTCTTGCGCGGACCCGATTGGTCCGACCGCAAGCTACATTGGAGACCCTGAAAATGAATTCGTACCGAGGCTTTACGCTGATCGAGCTGCTGATGACTGTGTCCGTTATGGCCATCATCGCCACCTGGGCAGTGCCCAGCTTTCAGACTGTCATGGAATCCAATCGAGTCAGTACCTCAGCCAACAGCCTGCTGAGCGGTCTGCAGTTGGCCCGTAGTGAGGCAAGCCGTCGAGGTGGCGTGGTTTCCGTTTGTGCTCTGGATGACGACTGGAGTCAGGGCTTTGCCGTGGCTGCCGACCCGGATTGCTCCGGAGAGACCTTCAAAGTAGTTCATTTCTCCCGCCAACTGCATGTGGCAGACAATTGCGAAGCCCTGTCCGTAACCTACTGGCCCGATGGCACAATAGACGGAGCTGGCTGTGAATTCACCTTCAACGGTGGCTCGCAAACGCCTGAGCGAACCCTGACTCTGTGGCCGGCCGGCCACGCCCAAATCGAGATCGATAGTTGATGTCCGATTCCATGATTCATGCATCGCAATTCAGGAAAGGTCGAGCGGCTGTCAGCGGGGCCTTGATGATCGAAGTTCTCATTACCCTGATCATAATTGCCGTTGGCTTCTTCGGCATTGCTCAGCTCATCCTGCGGTCGACTCAGTACACCGCTCATGCAGAACAGAATACACTGGCCACCCTGGCTGCCAGCGACGTGTCCGAGCGCTTGTGGCTTGTCGCAGCGAACCGGCAGCCCGGTGATTGCAGTGCCCAGGGTCTGGGGTTGCAGATCAGCCAGAATGAAATCAATCACCCCCTGGCAGCCTTCCTGCCCGGCTCGGCGCTGGTGCTTGAGTCCCGGGGCAATGACTGTCAGGTTACCGTCTCCTGGGAACAGGCGCGGGGGATCTTCCCGGCCGGAGACGAGTTGATCTACCGCTTTCCCCTGCCCACCGGGGGTCAACCATGAAGAGCCGGCCTTCCTGCCCGGGAAACCGTCAGCTAGGCGTTTCCCTGGTCGAGATGCTCATTGCCATGGTAATCGCCGGCGTAGCCCTTGCCGCCATTCTGCAGATCTTTTCCGTAGTCCGGTCAGGATACAACGACCAGGTGGAAATGGAACGCAGCCAGGAAGCCCTGCGTTATGCCATCGTTGCCCTGAAACGGGATCTTCGTCATGCCGCTAGTGGGCCCGATGGATTGACCATCGATGGAGACAGCCTGATCGTTCGCTATCGAAACAACAGTGATCTGCCCCTGCGGGACTGCACCAATCAACAGGTCGACCCGAATCAGATGGTGACCCATATCTTCCGGGCTCAGAACGATATGCTCAGCTGCAACGGGCGAATCATGACAGACCGGATCTCCGGCCTGCGAATCGAGCGGTTTTACATGGACAGGAACGGTGATGGACGACTGGATGCCGACAGCAGCTGGAGCGGAGTCGAGAATTTCCCCGGCGACCCCCAGAACATCATCGGAGTATCCGTTGTCCTGGACCTGAATCGTATCACCTCGGATACACCTCGCCCGGTTTCCTTCAGCGTTGCCCTTCGCAATCGCATCCTTTCCCGCATTGAATGGTGAAGGATCCTCTGATCAATTTCTCACAGACGCGACGGAGCCTTTGCGGAATGCACTGTTGCAGCTTTGACGAGCGTATTTTGGTTGTTCCAGATGGGTGAACCGAAACGCACCGGTACGCCTGCACAGGTCTGCCCCGTAAGGGTTTCGCTCCTAAAGCATTCCTTGAATCATTGATCAGAGGTTCCTGAACTCATGAAATCGGCTACGGCTATCGGCCATTCTTCAACCTGCAAGCACCAGCAAGGCTACGTGCTCATCATCAGTCTTGTCCTCCTCATCATTCTGACTCTGGTGGGACTGGCAGGGCTGCAAGGGTCTTTGCTTCAGGAAAGGATGGCCGGAGGCCACAAACACATGCTGGATGCCTACATGGCAGCCGAAGCAGGCATGCTCACCACCCAGATGGGTATTCGGGAACAAGCCCGTGCAAACCTGAGCTGGATTCCCCCGGGGGAAATCATCTGGACCGGCAACGATCTGAAAGAACAGATCCAGGTTCTGGCAGACAGTGGCCATTCCCGGGAAGCCCGGAGACCCTTCATGGGTGACCAGTCCGCCTGGTGGGTAGAGTCCGTTTCCTTCGATGATGGCGTCGCCCGAATCACCACGCGGGGCCTGACTCCGAGTCAAAGCACTGCAGCTGTGACCTCGCAGATCCGGGTGTCCGGTGAACCAGCCGTCCAGGGGGCATATGGTAATGCACTGGTGGCCTGCGAAGGTCTGCAACTGGCTGGCAGCGGCCTGATCAACAGCTATGACTCGAAGGGCGGCACAAAAGCCTACTCAGTCAGCACTGCTGCAGCCAACGCCAGCGTGGCCACGATTCTGCCCCCGGGAAATATCAGCCTGACGGGCAGCTCTCCAATTTACGGGGATGTCACTGCAACGGGGACGGTTAGCGCAACCGGATCGGCACCCGTCTTCGGCAATGTACACGCCAACGGCAACGTCCTGCTGGACGGCGGCGGGGTTGTCTTGCACAAGAACGTCCAGAGTCGCGGGAATATTCAATACTCCAGCTCGGCAGTGGTCAACGGCAACCTGTATGCCAATGAAAAGATCCAGTTTGACAACTGGCATGCCTATACCCACGGCAACGCCTTTGCTGGCGGCAACTTCACCCACCAGCGCCCGACTGTTGCCGGGCATGTGGGTGGCACCCATCAGGCCAATACGTCCCCGGGTGTTCCGGAAGTTGCCACACCGCCCTGTGACCCGCTGGAGATCGCTGCCCCGCTGAACGTCCTTCGTAACAGCCTGCCTGGCAGCGGCAACTTACCTGTAGGAAACTGGCCCCGGGTGAACTATCGTTTGATGCCAAACGGCGTGAGCTACCGGGAAGGTGACGCAAGCACTCCCTGGATCCCAGACCAGCCACGGACTGACGCACTTCTGGTCAGACCGGTTTTCGAACGACCCATGCCCACCCTCAAGACGGGCAATCTGACCATTGGTAGCGGTGGCAGTCTGAGGATTGGTGAAGCAGGAGGTCCCGGAGGCGATATCGCCCTGGTAGTAGACGGAAACCTCAGTATCGGTGGTGGCGGCAACGGTCTGGTGATCGCTCCTGGATACACCCTGACCCTGTTCGTTACCGGCAGGGTTGATATCAATTCCAATATCCAGGCGGGTTCGGGAGCAACCGTCCTGGAACGAAACGGCACACTGCTACCGGTGTTTTCCATTTATTCCTCATCCAGCCAGCCCGTCACCCTTGAAGGGAGTTCGAAAACCTACGCCAGCATCTATGCTCCCCACGCACATGTTCTGATCCGTGGGAGTGGTGAACTGTTTGGAACGGCTCGAGGAAAGTCACTGCGCGTGGAGGGTACCGGCCAGATTCATTATGACGAATCGCTAGCCCTCGCCGGACCTTCCGTACCCGGCGCACAGGCAACGTTTTCGGCCTCCATCCTGTCCTGGCGACAGCACTGAGGTTTTTCCAATGCCGGACACGCCATACCCCGGAGCAGCGCTGTTTTCGCTGCCAACTTCCAGGATGGGCACAGCAAACGAACCAGAGAACGAACAAACAAACGACCCACTGCCGCGCTTCAGGTCTAGCAGAACTTTGCTCATGGAGCCAGCATAGGCGCAAAGCCAACCAACACCACATCATACGAATCAGGTAACGCTCAATCCGTTGGAAGGCTTCGGAGGTACCCACAACCTGCCGAGGTTGTGAAAATCCAGGAATCCGCTACGATAGGGGTCGCAATCTGCCGATGACTTGGGCCGGCGCGTACGGAATCTGGAGGCAGCCACGCGATACCACCGGCAAGACAGCGCTGATCAAGGGAGGAAAAATGACCACGGAAGATCGCGAGTACTACGCCGGTCACGTCATGGATCGAGTCAACCAGATCCAGCTGGCGGTGATCGGCATCGGGATTGCCATGCTGGCGATCAATTACCTCGGTCTGGTGACGGTGGAAGCCGGTGTGCTTGGAAGTTCGGCATACTGGCAGCGTATCATTCTGCTGCTTCTTGTCATTCTGTTTGCGTGCTACACCGCCCTGGTCTATAACGCCTATCCAATCCAGGTCGGGAAGTCTGATACTTCTCCGGTCCGTGGTCGCTACCCGACGCGAATCTTCAGCCTGTTTCTGCTCGATATCTTCCAGGTCACCCTGGCGGCCTGCATGTTCGGGGTGCTATTCATCCCCGACGCACGCCAGTTGATCGGCGGCGAGTACTGTGTCACCAGCCTTGAAGGCCCGAATTGTCTGGGACTTCCGGAATACGCGCTGGAAACGATTTTTGTGCTGGGTGCGCTCTGGCATCTCACGGCGGCCGTTTGGTACTGGATTGCCGATGGCCTTCGGGTGCACGACGTGCCCGTCCACTGCCTGTTTGCCATTGTTTACCTCGGTCTGGCGGCGGCCAGCTATCTCCTTGCCTGGTTTGATCCCTGGGTCGGCGCTGGTGGCTTCCTGCTGGTATTGTCGTGTCTGTTCCTTGTCCAGGGGAGTCGCTGGCTTCGCGCCTGACCCGGGCCCCGGCTCGACGCCGATTGGTTCGTTGGAGCCTCATGGATACCCACTGAACCCCGCCAGAATATCAAGAGGCCTCCCAGGCAGGGAATAAGTGGAAACCAGGACAGACATCATCGGAAGTCCCATCACGTCCACCCCTGCCGATCTCCGCCCACCATCTTCTGCCAACTCCAGAACGAGCCGGTCCCGGAACCTGTACAGCCAAATGGTGCATGCCGGCAGAGTGTGGCCGGATTTGTATTCCTACCAAAAATCCTGCTATAAAAGGACGGCGGCAACGATTACAGGGGGAATCCGATGAAGGGACGCACTAACCTCTTGCTGGTTGTCCTGGGTTTGCTGAGCAGCCCGCTCTGGGCTCAACCCACCATCAACAGCGCGACCATGACATTGATCGACAACGATGGAAACGGGATTGCCAATGTTGGTGACGAAATCGAAATCAGCGTGATAGTTGACGATGTCGTGATGGGAACCAGTGTCAGAATATTCAACAATGACTTCTTCCCTTCCGCCGGCCCCTACAACCTGAACAAGATCACGCCCGGCCTGGGTGATGGAATCGAGTGGGCTCTGACCTTGCCTATCGTCCCCGGCTCCACCCATGATCTCGTGACGCCCGAGTCTGTCGAGTTTCTCGTACAAGCCCGGGTTGGTGGGGTTACACAAGACGATTTGATCGATCTGACGATCAGCGGCGTGACCGAGCACATCGACAATGTCCCTCCTGATGTCAGCAATGCCATATTCTCCGGATCAGGTTCCACACTGATTGTTGGTGATCCGTTTGAAGTTGGCGTCGATGCCAGCGATGAGGCGGGCATAGAATTCGTCCAGGCGGATTTGCGCCGTTTGGGTCTCGAAGAGTCTGTTCCAATACCCCTTACCAGCGGAGACACCTACTTTCTGGACTCCGAGCAGATTCAGGAAGCACTCAGCAGCGACCAGGTATCCTTAGGCCAGAACCGCTCCATCGACTTCACTGTCGGTGACGCTTCGGGTAACACGATTAACTATAGCTCGGGGAATGATGGCCAGACTCGCGAAGTCAGCAATGTCACCCCCGAGCCTGCGGAGGTTGTGGCAGTACAGCGCGCTACCGACTTCAACAATAACCAGGACCTTTTTGACATCGTCATCACCAATGGTGCCGATCCGGTCGAAGAATCCGGAGATCCAATGGTCGATGAGTCAGGCCAGCCCATCAAGTATTCTGACGTCATGAATGGAGGTCAATATGAGGTCTACTGGTCAACCAGCGACGCACCCCTTCAACTGCTTACGACCGCAAGCTACAACGACAACGGCGTACTGGTTCAGGCCAACTTCCCTTTCTCGGAGTATGCCGAGAACAAGTTGCTTGACTTCGAGATCGTACCGATCACCTCCAGTGGGCTGACTGGCGCTCCGGAGACCGACAATGAGGTCATCCAGCGCGGTGTCGTGGAGGGCGAGGTCATTTTCCCGGAAGACGGCCATGTGGTGGGAAACGGTCCCGATCATGAACTGTCCGAGTTGAGAGCTCGTCCAGTTGAAGGCCTGGACGGTTACGAGCCGACCAGTTCCTTTCGTGTCTACTTTCGCGACATTGCCATTCCAGGCATTTTGGATTGGGCTGAAATGGTGGAGCAGCCGGACGGGACGTTCCTGAACGATTCCCCAATCAGTGCCGATGACTTAGTCGGGGCAGGATTCGGGTCTCAAATCGCTGTTTTTGCTCGGCCGACGTTCAGCATCAACGGTGTCAGCCTTCGAACCCTGTCGCCTGCTATCGCATTCCAGAACAATCTGGTATTGACTTACCATATCGATCCCGACCTGGTTAGTGACCTTGTGTTCAAGGATCGTTTCGAACCAGACTGACGTCAGATCCCGAAGGGCACCTATCGATAAATGACTCCGTTACAGAACGCGCTCAAAACGCTGTCTCTGGACGGCCAAACAGGAGATTGAAATGGCCGGTGGTTGGGCGCGCGATGGCGCGGTACAAGAACAGATCGACAGCACTGTCGACGATGCCGTGGAACGGGCACGGACGCGACTCCCCAAGGGGCCGGGCCGGCGCGAGTGTGAGGAATGCGGCGAGGCTATTCCACAAGGCCGCCGAGACGCCATCCCGGGGGTTCGTCTGTGCATCGCCTGCCAGACTGAACTTGATAAACAGGAACAGAAAGCCAGTGGCCACAACCGCCGCGGCAGTAAGGATAGCCAATTGCGATAAGCAGATTCTTGAAGCGTATCGGGTCCTGCTGATTGTCCGGGTGATTCCGATGAGTCGGTTGAAAAAGCGAAACGCACGGCGGATCACACTCATCCCACAGCCCCGCGGCAGCATCCTGGTCGACACTGTTCAATGGCATCCCGAAAGTCTCCAACATTGTGGTCATCGGTATAGCACGCAAGTAAGACCATTGATGTGCGATATCGCGCACAGCGCGATGCCGGCCAATGCCCTGACGGATTCAGCCGCGCCCGAACACCTCGCGCAGCAGTGCGGTGGTGCGCGCGGCCGGGTCGGTGCGGATCCGACGTTCCTCCTCGGCCAGTACCTGAAACAAACCGTTCAGCGCCCGATCAGTGACGTGGGCTTCCAGGTCAACATCCAGCGGGTCGACCAGCGGCAGCTGATTCCAGCGCTCGGCGATCTCGCGGTAGGTATCGAGTCCCTGAACCTGGTCAAGGTGACGCCGGATGATGGGCTGGTAGCGCTGGCGAAGACGGGGCTCAGACTGGTCTTGAAGATAGCGGGTGGCGGCATCGTCACCACCGCGAAAAACGGCCATGACATCGGCCGGGCGCATTCCGGAAATGGCCTCACGAAACAGTTCAACCGCTTCTGCAGCTGCAGCCTCGCTGGCGCGGTTCATGGCTACCTCGAGCTGATCGACCTGCCGCCCGAGACCGATCTGGCGCAGTCGACTGGCCGCTGATCGCATGGAATCCGGCAGCCCGATTCGAATCATCTCGTTGGCGAGATAGCCATCGACCCGGCCGACCCGGCTGGTGGCCCGTTCGCTGCCTACCTGCAAGGCTTCCCGCAAACCGGCAGCAACGCGCGAATCCTGCTCGCCTTCCTCGCCTGGTGGTGCCAGTTCATCCAATACTGCGCAACTGGCCAGCAATGCCAGACCCGCCAGGGTACAGATCAATCGGGCCAATCCAGCCATGGTTCAAGCCTCCGCTTGTACACGAACAGGGCTCATGTTGACACAGTTGCCGTTAGACTGTCGCAAACGTCAATGCTAACAAGATCACCAATCAGCAGACATTCAGCTTGTCTCTCAGCGTTCGTGGCAAGGCGTCGTCGCGTCAGGTGTAGCATGGTCTACATCAAGTGACGATTGTGACAGTGACTTTCGGCATGGTGGTTGTGATCGGTTTGTTGCTGCTGGCAGATGTCCCGCCGGCAGCAGGACCGGATTGACCGAGGAATTCGGGGAGTTGTTCCTGCTCACTGACAAAGGACAACCCGGCCGTGGTCGGCCGGGTTGTGTGCCATGGTGTCGGTGCCTGAAAGCCTGTGGGATCAGGCAATGCCCTCGCCTGCCCGATCAGTGCAGGTCGACCTGGCGAATCGTGGGTTCGAAGACATTTTCCACCAGCCACAGGCTGCCCCACTTGTCAAACGTGATGGCGCCGGCAAAGAAGATGCCGTCCTCGAGCAATTCGCAATCGCCGGTGCCGGCATCGCATCGCTTGAGCGCGCCGCCAGCCAGGGGGATTTCCAGGTCGGGAGCCACTGTTGCCATGAATCCGTTCCTTTCATATTCGAGCACGTACAGGTAGCCGTCCGGTCCGAATTCAATATCGATCACCGTGTCCAACCCGGAAACCACTTCCACGCACTCATCGGAAGGACAGTTCACATTGTGTGTGCCGGACTCGATCCGCCACACGCGGGCAAGGCCTTCCGGCGTAGCTTCCCCAAAAAAATTGGCGCTGACCGCGCCGGTCAATTCGCCGACATACCAGGCGCCATCCGGACCAATTGCGACCGAGGTGGGCACCGGCTCGACGTAGCACTCAACGGGCCCGTCTCCATCCGCGCCGATGCCGACGATCTCGCCATCGTCATCGACGTAGCCCAGAATCATCCATCCACCGGTATCCGGGTCGAGCGGTGGATCGACGTGGGCCACCCAGTCAATTTCACCGTTGATCCTGGCCGACAGCACACCATTGCCCGCTGCGTCACCGATCAGCACCTGGCTGCCGGACGCCGCGGTGAGGTGATACGGGTTGGTCTGGGGGCCGTGACTGAATGCGGCGAACTCCTCGCACCGGAAGTCCTTCCAGTGGGCGGGGTATGGGCCCGCCTCACCATCCGGCCAGTCACCCAGCGTGTAGGATTCAATATCGGCAACGAACCGTGTGATGCCCGCACTGACGTGCCAGAGCCCGGCACCTGCCGCCAGGTCCTGCCCGCCGATGGCGGCGAAAAATCTGGACTGGC
Source organism: Wenzhouxiangellaceae bacterium (assembly GCA_007135395.1). Classification (GTDB taxonomy): domain Bacteria; phylum Pseudomonadota; class Gammaproteobacteria; order Xanthomonadales; family Wenzhouxiangellaceae; genus SLIZ01. The sequence continues at coordinate 12,915 of SLIZ01000170.1, forward strand.
CGGTGGGTTCGAGTCCGTTGACTGGGGAACCTGCCAGGACCGGAATGCTGGTAACCGCCTTGATGCCGTACGGGCTGATCTTCTTGATTGTATTGGTGGAGAAATCCGGTGCGGTCACGGCCACGAGAATGTTCCCGTTCGGCGTGGCGGCGATATCAAACACCGATCCGGAAAATCCGGTATAGGAGTCATCGAGCTTGTTGCCCGGCAGTGCGGGTTGATTCAGTCCAGGCCGCTCGTGTGCAGTCGGCATCTCACTCAGGCTTGATGGGCCGGAATTGGATATGGGTGGTGAAGCGGCATTTGCAGCAACCGCGATTAGTGCGCCGCACAAGATCGTCAGTCCCTGGCCAATCGGTTTCGATGGTCTGTGCATCATTTCCTCCTAGCCTTGTTGGCATTTGCGTTTGTCCGCGCCGGATTCGACGCGGTAGATGACAAACTATCGATACAGACCACCAAATTCCTGTGCGAAACCTTACAAATTCATGATTTTTTTGTGCTGGCGATCACGTTTTCAGGGCTTTTTCTGTTACATAATCACCCGGCCGGGTGATTGACCATCAGGCGCAGCCATAGCGCCAACATGGCAAGGATTCGCCAAGGCGCTTCGTCTGTAAAGGACGAGCTTAAGGGGTGAGCGCCATACGGGAGTGACCAGGCGGGGCGATCCTGGACAAAAAACGGCGCAGCCGGTAACGATCCTGGCGGGTGAAATGCGCCACGCCTCAATTGCCGGGATCTCCAGCCAACCTGCAGCTCCTCAGGCAGTATTTCGCCAGAAAAAGCCATGGCATGATTCATGCATGCTATTTACTGCCGGGTTGCCCGGTCAGCCAGCACATAGCGAAATCAGGCCAACCTCATGAACAGCCCAAAAAAGCCGGACAAGCTCCGGCCAGAACGCCCCTACTCAACCGTCCAGCACGACCACGACAATAATTTGTCACAGACGCTGTCAACGGCTCTCGACAAGGCAGTCCTTCGCCTGAAGACCGACCTGCGACTGGCCATTGTCACCCTGTTCGCTTTCGTTTCGATTGTCCTGATTACTCCGTTCGTGGTCTTTCGGTTCGTGGTCGGTGACGTACTGATCGGCTTTATCGACCTGCTGATCGTCGCCTCCTTTGCCGCAGCCCTCATTCACGGTTGGTACAGCGGGAATTCGGCAGTCGCCGGAAACGCAACCGCGTTTTTGGCTGTCATTGCCACGGTATTCGTCGTCTACGTCCTGGAGCTGGATCACAGCTGGGCTTTTGCCGCACTGAGTGCCTGTTTCGTGCTTGCCCGATTGAGCACCGCCATCATTCTCAGCGGCTCGCTGATCACCTTGCTGGCTGTCCGCCCCGGCCTGTTTGAATCCTTTGTTGATCTGACCACCTTTATTGTAGTGGCCATGATGATCAGCCTGTTTGGCCTCATCTATTCATCCCGCGTGGACAGCCAGCACCAGCGATTGAAGGAACTTGCAGTTCGTGACTCTCTTACCGGTGCGATGAACCGGCGTGCCATGGATCTGAGGCTGGCGATGGAAGTGGAGAAGTTTCGGAAAAGTCCGGGCCCGGTAAGTGTGGCCATGCTGGATCTGGATCGGTTCAAGCGCCTGAATGATCGCCATGGACACGAAGCCGGTGACAAGGTCCTGATCGAACTCGCCCGAATCATCCGGGAAAACACTCGCACGGGAGACTGGTTTTTCCGGTATGGCGGAGAGGAGTTTGTATTGGTCATGCCGGACACGGACCTGAATGGGCTGGACGTTGCTCTGCCTAACCTCAGAAGGCTTATCGAGGAAAACCTGAAAGCTCCCGATGGCCAGGCCGTGACCGTTTCCATTGGTGGGGCTGAACTGGCATCCGGGGAAAGCTGGACCGACTGGCTCATCCGTGCCGACCAGGCTCTTTTTGCCGCCAAAAAGGCCGGTCGCAACCGGGTAGAACTTTCACCGAAACCCGAGGATGAAGGCTCGAGATGAGCCTTGAACTGACTTCTTGCATCGAGATCGGCTGATGTAGTCACCCCGGCCCGGTTGTCGGGGTTTTCAGTTCCGGCCCCACATTCGGGGCAGCACATCCGTCCACCCCGGCTGTCGTCGATGCCAGAACGCCATCAGGATATGTCCGACGATCAGAGCGAACAGGGTCCAGCCCAGTGCGCCATGAGCCAGGCTGGCCGGTTGAATCATCCAGGCGATGGAATCCCCGTCGAAACCGGAAAACAGGGGAATGCCGAATGGCTCGAAAGCACGCCCCGATCCGTACTGGCGCACCAGGGCAAGCAGGGGGACGGCGAACAAAAGTACATAAAGCAGGATATGGCCCAGCCTGGCAGCCAGGCTGACCGAAGGCGGCCTGCGGGAGATATTCGCCAGCGCCCACACGATCCGAAACCCGATCAGGACAAAAAGCAGGAACCCGGTCTGCCGGTGTGTCGACCAAAGAAAATCATCGATGGCAGTGTCAGGGAGCAATACCCGCGCGGCAACCGAAAGCAACTGCCACAGCAGCACCAGCGCCATGCCCCAGTGAAGCAGGCGACTGACGAGTCCGTAGCGTTCTGCGTTATCCCGAAGTTGCATAAGCTTTCCTCCATCGATTGCTCAGCGTGGCAGAGAATACCCGGATTCGATCCCATCGGGTAGCCTACGGGGCATCCGGGCTGCCGGATTTCCCGGTCAGCCATCGCTCGAGTTCGAAGACATGGGCATCGTCTTCACCGATATCACGCAGTGATTCAGCCAGCCGCAGCAAGTATGCCCGATTGCTGCCGCTGGGCCCGTGAGCCGAGTCAATGTGTTGGGCCATTTCGCGCATGTCTGCCGGACCCAGAAAGGCCGGGTTGGCCTGAGAGGCCAGATACACAACGCCGTTCACCGTTTCTCCGGAATCGTGCAGTGTCATGTCGAGGATGTGTCGTTCGTAGCCGTTCTTTTCGCGATGGTCGAGATGGTCAAAGACCTGATGTTCGACCAGGTAGGCCATTCCACGACAAATCCACCCGGGGCGGGGCACAAGGGTCACTACCCGGCCGGGAGCCTCGGGTGTGCCCCGATGGTCGTGGGAGCCTTGCCAGAACCGCCGCACCCAGCCGCCGATGCTGGCAACTTCCCGCCGGATAAAGGGAAAATCCACCTTGTGGATCAGTGAGCCGTATCCGAAAACCCAGTTGCTGGCAGCGGGCTCCGGCTCCAGTTGCAAGTCTTCATTCATTAAAATCAACGTAGTGCCGCTTCAGGTGCACTTCAAGCAACCCGGCTTTTCTTTCTCTAATGCCTGTCTGTGCCTGTCCACACCGAACGGGCCCGCCGAACCCACCGACTCGAGTTGATCTGGATCAAGACCCGGGACGAAACTTCTGATAGGATTCCCCATCAGGTGAGAGGCGGGCAATCCGGCAGGCCGCAGTTGTCGAATGGGAGTAGCTGATTCATGAGTACGATGGAAGCGCATTCGCCTGCAAGTCGCCAACCCCGGGCCTGGTACCGCAAGCCTGCTGGCGGAGTCGTGTTGCTCCTGCTTGTCTTCACCACCCTGGCCGTACAGGATCCCGGCCAACGAGTCCTGGCCGAGTCCGGTAACGATTACGCTGGCGGTGGTGCAAACGCCTGCCTGATGTGCCATTCATCCGACAGCGACCATCCGGCGGACAATATCCTCGGCACACCCCATGGCCTCAAGGCTGACCCCCATTCGCCCATGGGCGACGGCCAGATGCAGTGCCAGAGTTGCCACGGCCCCAGCCTGGACCATATGGGGCGCGGACCGGATGGTGTTCGTCCGCCACCCGCGGTTACCTTCAGTGATCCTGAAACATCCACCCAGAACCAGATCGATGCGTGCACGGCCTGCCATGACGGCAGCTCAACCATGCATTTTGCGGCCAGTGCGCACCGGATGGAAGAAGTAACCTGCACAAGTTGCCACAGCGTTCATGTGGATGATCGGGATCCCGTCATGGTTGTCGACACGCAACCGGGCGTGTGTTTCGATTGCCATTCGGCCGAACGAGCCGAGCTATTGCGCCCCCACCGCCATCCCGTGCAGGCAGCAGGCTTTACCTCCCAGACCGGGGTGATGTCGTGTACCGATTGCCATGCACCCCATGGCAGTGCGGGTCCAGCGTCCCTGCAAAAGGCAACTCTCAACGAAACCTGTTTTGACTGCCATGCTGAAATGCGTGGTCCATTCGTTTATGAGCATGAGCCGGTTCGTGAAGACTGCACCAACTGTCATCAACCCCATGGATCCCAGCACCCGAACCTGCTGGTACAGCGAACGCCCTGGCTTTGCCAGCAATGCCACCTGGCCGATCGTCACCCCAGCGCTGTTCGCAGCGGGCTGGATGTTCCACCAGCCGGCGCACACCAGTCGGTTCTTGGCCAGGATTGCGCCAACTGCCATACCAATGTGCACGGATCCAATCACCCATCCGGGGTGCGCTTCACCCGTTGATTGCTCCACGGAGAAAACACCATGACTGCCAGATCCCCGTACCTGTCCTCGATGATTCTGGCATCACTGTTATGGGCACTGCCGGGGGCAGTTCATGGCCAGGGTACTTCGCCGGACGGGGAAGCCGAAGAGGCATCGGATACCGGAAACTTCGTCGAAGTGGGTGCAGGCTATCTGGACACTGATTCCAATTACTATGGCCGGGACTCCGGGCTGACCGACAGTGGACTGAAGCCGCTGCTCGATTTTCGCATCGAAGCATTTCCTGAATGGGACGAAGACAGTATCAACTACTGGCGACTGGAAGGCCGCAGGGTTGCATGGGAATCCCGGCACCTGGAGCTGGAGGCCGGCCAGCAAAGCAGGCAGCGCTTCGACTTCTCCTATCGGCAGATGCCCAGGTATGGACTGGAAGGGGCCCGGACTCCGTTCCAGGGTGTTGGGTCGGAGTTCCTGAGCCTTCCCGGCGACTGGGAGACCTCCGGAAACCAGACCGACGGCATGATCGGCCTGGATGACAATCTCAACGTATTCGACTTCAAGACCACCCGCAAGCGCGCGGATTTCGGCTACTGGCGTCGACTGGCCGAGCGTTTCGAAATCAATGCCGATTACCGCAGGGAAGAAAAGGACGGACGGCGCGTGGTGGCAGGAATATTCGGGTTTACCGGGGGAAATCCGCGGGGCGCCCTGATGCCGGCACCGGTTGACTACGTCACCGACATCATCGATCTGAGCCTGGAGTTCAATGGCAACGACTACATGATTGGTGTCGGCTACCATGGCTCGTTTTTTGGAAACAAGTCCCCTGCCCTGTCCTGGGAAAACCCCTTTGGGGCACATCCCCAATGGCAGGCGGGTACCGGCTTTCCCGATGGTGTGGGAATGCTGTCCCTGTTTCCGGACAACCGCTTTAACCAGAGCCGCGTTTACGGCACCTGGAATTTCTCACCGCGCATCCAGTTCAGCGGCCACCTGGCAATCGGGCGAATGGAACAGGACGAGCCGTTGCTTGCCTATACGGTCAATCCCTTGATCGATATCGGCACACCACTGCCCAGGGCGAATGCCGAGGCACGCATCGATACCACACTTGCCGACCTTCGCCTGAACGCAAGACCCACCAACCGGCTTGGACTGGTTGTCTCCTATCGCTTTAACGACCGGGACAACAAGACCCCTCGTTCTGCCTTTCAGGGAGTTGGGGGGGATTCCCAGGCACAGGTCCCGGCAGAGCAGGCCCGGATCAACCTTCCCTACAGCTATCGCCAGCAATCGCTCAAGGCCGATGCCAACTGGAGATTTGCACGCCGGACACGGCTGAATTTCGGCCTGGGGTATACGGAAAATGACCGGGATGACTTTGCCGAGGTCTCCAGCATCGATGAATGGGTCGCCAAGCTTGGACTGCGAACCCGGGCAATGGATAACCTGACATTCTCCATCAATTACGAGTACGCCGATCGCACGACCAGTGACTACGAGGGACGAAACCCCTACCTGGCCAGCCACGTACCCGGCACGATCGGCCCGGAAGATTTCGAGAATCATCCCAACCTCAGAAAATACAACCTCGCCGAACGCACCCGGGACCAGGTCAATTCACGGGTAGATTTCAATCCGCTGGAGACCGTCAACCTTGGAGCATCGGCAAGCTACAGCAAGGACGACTACGATGACCGCTTTTTCGGGCTCACCGAAGCCAGCGTGGCATCCTATACGCTGGATGCCGGGTATGTCCCGAACGAACAGGTATCGGTAACCGGATTTCTTACCGAACAGCGCTATCATGCCGGACAGTCCGGCCGGGATTTTCCTCCAGGCCAGCACATGGACCCGGACAGGGACTGGCTGGTTGACCATGACGATCGGGTCAACGTGATCGGCGCAAACCTCGAATTGAAGGATGTCGGCACCCTGATCAATTTTGGTTTGGGACGAAGACTCGACTTCGGTATGGATTTTGTTTTTTCCCGGTCGCGAACCGAAATTGATGTATCCACCGGGCCGGCCCTGTCTGCCGAACCACTCCCCGATGCGGTCAGCAAGCTTTCCTCCTACGGGCTATGGCTTCGATACCACCTGACCCGGCAAGGCAGTATCCGGGCAAGCTTCGAGCACGAACGATTCAGTTCCCGGAACTTCGCACTGGATGAAACCGAGGTGGATTCACTGGCCAATATCCTGCTGTTTGGCAGCGGAAGCCCGAACTACACGGCCAACTGGTTCGGCCTGTCCTTTCACCAGCGCTTCTAGGGACGGCTGGTCGTTTCGTCGCTTCG
>SLIZ01000188.1 GCA_007135395.1 Wenzhouxiangellaceae bacterium
CCGCTTCGGCTTACTACCTGCCGACGGCGGTCCACCGGATGACGTCCCATCGGCGCATCCACCCTGCCGCCGGAGATCACCTTCCCCCGCACCAGTGCCTGGTATTCCCGGGCAATCTCCCGGCGCTTCATTGCCTGAACCAGGAAACTGTGGCCCTTCAGGGTCCGGGCTATCAGCAGGCAACCGGTGGTGTCCTTGTCCAGACGATGAACCAGGCCGGCCCGCGGCAAGGGTGCCAGGTCCGGATCATGGGCCAGCAATCCGTTGACCAGCGTTCCGTCCGGGTTGCCCGACCCCGGGTGGACGACCAGCTCGGCCGGCTTGTTGACCACCAGGGCATGCTCGCCCTCCCACAGGATTTCCAGATCCATCGATTCCGGCTGGGGATCCCCGTGGGGCTCCAGTTCAGCTTCCAGGACAACCGATTCCCCCCCGGAAAGCCTGAAGTTCGGCTTGACGGTACGGCCATCGACCTGCAACCGGCCGTCACGAATCCAGGCGGTGATCCGGCTGCGGGAAAAATCATCCCAGACTGCCGCCAGGGCCTGGTCCAGCCGCCGGCCGGTCCATTCGGGCTCAACAATCATTCTGCGTTCGACGAACTGTGTCATATCATTCCGGTCTCAGGTTTACACCTATTACGTTGATTTCGGCAATATCCGGCTTTCGGGACCAATCCGGCTGGATGCTGCGTACAAAGAGGTTTATTATCCCGGGTCTTATGATGACAAACCAATCGAATACCCAGACAGCATTTCGCCTGTTCGTTCTGTTTTCCCTCGTTCTGGTTCTGGCCATTGCCGGATGCAGTCGCCAGACAGACGAGGACGATGGCCGGACCGCCGAGGAAATGTACGAATGGGCCAAGACTTCGCTCGACTCCGGCAACTGGTCGGAGGCCGTCAGACGCTACCGGATGCTCAACAGCCGCTACCCCTTTGGTCGCCACGCCGAACAAAGCCAGCTGGACATGGCCTACGCCTTCCATCGGGCCCGGCAGCCCGATGCCGCGTTGTCGGCCCTGGACCGATTCATTCGCACCTACCCGACCCATCCCAACGTGGATTACGCCTGGTACCTAAAGGGCCTCGTTCATTACGAGGAGGCCATGGGCTTTATCCGGCGGATTTTCCCGGGCCAGATCAAGGACCGGGACCAGGAAAGTGCCCGGGCGGCATTCAACGACTTCCAGGAACTGGTCCGCCAGCACCCGGAAAGCCGCTATGTGCCCGACGCCCGGCAGCGAATGGTGTTTCTGCGAAACGCCATGGCCGAGTACGAGGTAACCGTCGGCGAATATTATGAACGGCGCGGGGCACGAATTGCAGCCGTCAACCGGGCCAAGTACGTCCTGGAGAATTATCCCGGTGCACCGGCTACCTACGATGCCCTGGTCCTGATGGAACGCAACTACGAGAAGCTGGGGATGGACGATCTGGCCATGGACACCCGGAGGGTGCGCGAACACAACTACCCCGACGGAGTCGGAGAGGAAGCCCCGGGCGGATTCTTCAGCCGCCTGTGGCCATTCAACTGATATAGCGGGTAGGGTCCGGGATGCCGGCCGCGACGAAGCCCTCGGCCCGGATCCTGCAGGAATCGCATCGGCCGCAGGCCCGGCCCCGTTCGTCGGCCTGATAGCAGGATATGGTCAGCCGGTAATCCACGCCCAGTTCAACGCCCCGGGCGATGATCCGGGCCTTGGAAAGGTGGATCAGTGGCGTGTGGAGGGACAACCGCTGGCCCTCGATGCCGGCCCGGGTTGCCACCTGGCAAAGGTCCTCGAAGGCGGCAATGAATGCCGGGCGGCAGTCCGGGTAACCGGAATAATCCACCGCATTGACTCCAATGAACAGATCCCGGGCCTCCAGGACTTCCGCATACCCCAATGCCAGGCTCAACAGAAGGGTGTTTCGTGCCGGAACATAAGTGACCGGAATGCCTTCCCCGCCGGACTCGGGAACCTGGATATCGTCGGTCAGCGCCGAACCTCCGATGGCCCGCAGATCCACCGCCACCACCTTGTGGGAAGCCGCCCCCAGGTGCGTGCTGACCTTCTGTGCTGCATCGAGTTCGGCCCGGTGTCGCTGGCCGTAATCGACCGCCAGGGTGTGGCACTGGTACCCATCGGCCCGGGCTTCGGCCAGCACCGTGGCCGAATCCAGCCCCCCGGAAAGCAGTACCACCGCAGAATCGGTCATCTTCCCGGCACATCTCCCCAGAGGTACTTGTGCAACTGCAGCTGCAGGCGCACGGGCAAACCTTCTTCGAGGATCCACCGGGCCAGGTCGGCAGGTTCCAGTACCTGCCAGACCGGGGAGAAAAGCACCTGCCATCGGGTCAGATCATGCTCTTGCAGGCAACCGACGGCATAGTCGAAATCCTTGCGGTCAGCCAGGACGAACTTGATCTGGTCATGGGGCTGCAGATGGTCAAGATTTTCCCACCGGTTGCGGGATTGCTCACCGGACCCGGGGGCCTTGAAGTCGAGTACCTTGATGACCCGGTCGTCCACTTCGCTGACATCCAGGGCGCCGCTGGTTTCCAGGGAAACCACATATCCGGCATCGGCCAGTCTTGCGAGCAGCTCGATGCAGCGCTTCTGGGCCAGCGGCTCTCCCCCGGTCACGCAGACATGGCGGGCACCGTTGGCGGCCACCTGGGCTTCGATTGCCTCGAAACTCATCCACTTTCCGCCGTGAAAGGCGTATTCGGAATCACACCAGACGCAACGAAGGGGGCAGCCGGTCAGGCGCACGAAGGTCGTCGGCCACCCGGACAGGTCCGACTCCCCTTGAAGGGAGTGGAAAATCTCTGTGATCTTCAGATGCCCGGCCCGGGCGTTATCGGGGGGCGCATTCTCGAGAGGCGAGGCTGGTGCGGGCACGGGGGCTAATGGGGTCGGTCAGTACTCATTCCGAGCCCGTGTTCCTCACAAGTGCCCTTCAAGCCGCATCGCACGGAGGCGGTTTTCGGCCAGGCGGGCCAGTGTGGTTCCCTCGTACTGGTCCTTGACCTGCTCCAGTGCCGCGCGGGCTTCTGTCCACTCGCGAAGCTCGTAATGGCTGAAGCCGATTTTCAAAAGGGCATCACCTTCCTTGTTGCTTCCCGGATACAGGTCAAGCAGGCCGCGAAAGACTACCAGGGCCGTTTCGAAATCCCGGGTTACGTAAAAGGTCTCGCCCAGCCAGTATTGGGCATTGGGAGCGTAGGCGCTGTCGGGATACTCTTCGACAAACCGTGTAAATCCATCGGCCGCATCCGCATATCGCAATTCCCGAAGCGCCCGGAAGGCCTCATCATAGAGATCCTGCTCTTCCTCGGTGGGGGTACCGAGATCTGCCGGATCCCCGCTACGCCGTTCGGGCAACGGGGTCACCCGGGTATCATCCACGATGGGCTCGCGGACTTCCGGGGCATCCGGCCGGGCAATGACCGGCGGGGTGTCCATGTCCGGCTCGGCCTGTTCGGCATCCGGCCGGGATTCTGCGTCGATCTCCGGGAAAGGTTCCGCGGGTGCCTGTGGTCGGGTGGTTCCGGCTTCCTGAAGGCGCCGGTCCAGATCCAGGTACTGGTCCCGCTGACGCTCACGCAGGCGCTCGATCTCTCTTTGCTGGTCTTCGACCATCTCGCGAAGGTCCCGCATTTCCTCGCGCATCTGCTGGACTTCCAGCACCAGCCGACCCTGGCCGGGCTGTTCTGCAGCTACCGGGGCAACAACCAGGACAGCCGGGCAAAGCCCGGCCACCAGGATTCCTGCAAGCTTTGTTGAACGTCGAATAGTCATGATCAGCGCGCGGTGTATTCGATCTCCACCCGCCGGTTGCGCTCCCAGCATTCTTCGTTGCTGGCCCGGCAGACCGGCCGCTCTTCGCCGTAGCTTACAACCTCCACCTGTCGACTGGCCACATCATTGGCAGTGAGGAAATCGAGTACGGAGTTGCCCCGCCGTTCACCCAGACCCAGGTTGTATTCCCGGGAACCGCGCTCATCGGTGTGACCTTCGAGGATGACCCGGGCCGAGGAATTGGCCCTGACGTAAGCGGCGTGGGCCTCGAGAATTTCGACGTACTCGGACCGGATATTGGCCCGGTCGAACTCGAAATAGATGGTCCGCTCGCTGAGCAGGCTGTCGGGGTTTTCCAGGTTCCGGGGGTTGGTGAAATCACGCGGATCAAGCCGCTCGGTTTCCACGTCTTCCCGCTCTGTCCGGGGCTCCGGCTCGGCCGGTTCCATTTCCGGGTCGTCCCGGGTATCCCGTGCGCAAGCCGCCACCAGGGCTGCCAACAACACTAGTGCAAAAATTCGTACCGCAGTCTTCATGCTTCCTCCGGAATGCATCATGGTTCTGGTTGCAATTGCAATTATGATAGAGCCATTCTATTGAACAAGAGGCGACCACGCCGGCTCCCTGACGTCGCCTTCACTGAGTACCAGCCTTTGGCGTACCCGGCCATCTGCCGACACCGCAGCCAACACACTGCGCCCCTCTTCCCGGGTGGCATACAGAATCATGCTCCCGTTAGGTGCGAAACTGGGCGACTCGTCCAGACGGCCGCTCGATAATACACGCAATTGGTCCCGTTCGCGATCCAAAACAGCTATGCGGAATTCCCCCGCCTCACCGTGGACCATGGCCACGTAGCGGCCCTGGGGATCCACGCTGGCCCGTGCGTTGTATCGTCCCTCCGTTGAGACACGCTCCACGTTGTCTCCGTTGGCATCCATCCGGTAGATCTGGGCCCGGCCGCCACGGTCGGAAGTGAAATAGATATGACGCCCATCGGCCGACCAGGCCGGCTCGGTATCGATGGCCCAGTGCTGGGTCAGCTGGGTCAGCCGATCGGACTCCAGGTCCAGGGAGTAGACCTCCAGGTTGCCGGTACGAGAAAGGCTCACCGCCAGCCTGGTTCCGTCCGGCGACCAGGCCGGAGCGCCGTTGATTCCCGGGCTCGATGCCACAACCTCGTTCTGGCCGGTATACAGGTCCTGGACGATCACGTTGGACCGGCCGGTGGCAAAGGATACGTAAGCAAGCTTGGTACTGTCCGGCGACCAGGCCGGAGAGAGGATGGGCTGGCGATTGCGTACAACCGTCTGGGGGTTGTGGCCGTCGGCATCGGCAACCACCAGTTCGAACATTTCATCGTCGCCCTCCCCGGTTACGACCACGTAGGCGATCCGGGTGGCAAAGGCCCCCGGGGTACCCGTGAGCTCCTCGTAGACTGCATCGGAAACCCGGTGGGCACCGAATCGAAGGTCACCGGGCCCAATGGGCAGGGACCGGGAAAACAGGATTCGCCCGGTGTGCACATCGAGAAGATGAAACTCGATTTCCAGATTCTCGCCATCCGCCGAGTCGGTCACCCTGCCAACAACCAGGTTGTCGACCTGCAACAGTCGCCAGCTTCCAAAGGCCACTTCCCGGGGATGGCTTGGATGATCGATCATGTCGGATTCATCCATGGGCTCGAACAGCCCGGAGCGGGCCAGGTTGGCGCTGACGATTTCCGAGACCGTGGTTGCCGACTCGGGGATATCCGATTCCCAGGCAAACGGGGCCACGGCAATGGGCAGTGCCCCTTCGACACCATCGACGATCTCGATTCGAAGCTGGGCATGGGCCAGGACCGGCAGCAGCATGGCCACCACCAGGATCGCAACCGACCGCCGGCTAACCTTCATAACGGAACTCGAAAACAATTTCTCTTGAAAAAACATCCTCGTAACCTCTGTAGGGCAGTTCTTC
>SLIZ01000243.1 GCA_007135395.1 Wenzhouxiangellaceae bacterium
CAGGACCTTGACCAGGTTGCCGTTGGAGACCTTGGTCAGACCGGCGTCGAGCACCGAGGATCGGGGGTCATGGTTGAAGTCAATCGACACCAGGGGCTGGGCGTTGTAGCCAAGAATGCCTTTGAGTTCACCTTCCGATGCCTTCCTGACCACCTGGTTGACTTCCTCCACGGTGGTCTTGCGGCTGGCGATAAAGGTCAAATCCACCACCGAAACATTGATGGTCGGAACCCGCATGGCAAAGCCGTCCAGGCGACCATCGAGTTCCGGCAGCACCAGGCCGACCGCGGCCGCCGCACCGGTCTTGGTCGGAATCTGGCTCATGGTGGCCGACCGGGCCCGGCGCAGATCCGAGTGGTAGACGTCGGTGAGCACCTGGTCGTTGGTATAGGCATGAATGGTGGTCATCAGGCCCGATTCCAGGCCGATGGCCTCGTTCAGGGGCTTGACCAGGGGCGCCAGGCAGTTGGTGGTACACGATGCATTCGAAACGACCCGGTCTTCGGCGGTCAGGGACTGGTGGTTGACTCCGTAGACGATGGTGGGCAGATCCTTGCCGGCCGGGGCCGAGATGAGGACCTTCTTTGCGCCCGCGGTCAGGTGAGCAGAAGCCTTGTCCTTCGAATTGAAAAACCCGGTGCATTCGAGCACGACGTCCACACCCATTTCCCCCCAGGGCAGCTTCGCCGGATCCCGTTCGGCCAGAACCCGGATCCGGTCGCCATTGACCACCAGGTGATCGCCTTCCACCTGGACCTGTCCGGGGAACTTGCCATGGGCGGTATCGAACCGGGTCAGGTGGGCGTTGGTTTCGGCATCGCCCAGATCATTTAGGGCAACCACCTGCAATTCATTGTTGCGCTCGCCTTCGTACAGGGCGCGCAGCACATTCCGGCCGATACGGCCGTAGCCGTTGATGGCAATCTTGACGGTCATGGGATGGACTCCTGAGTGTGAAATGGATTTTCCACGATTGTATGCTTTCCGGAACCCGATCCCAAGCCTTTGCTGCGAGATCCTCGATCGGTGCTGGCCCGCAACCTCTTTGAAATCCCTCACGACTGATTGCCCGAAACCTTCGACACCTCATACCAAAGTCGAAGCGTAATTCAGCCCCCGTGCTGACAGAATGTCGTCGACGACATCCATCAATCGAGGGCTGCAAGCATGTCGGAACAACAAAACAGGCGCGATGCCTACTGGAAAGCCAACCTGAAGATCATGGCCTGGTGCCTCGTCGCCTGGTTCGTGGCGTCATTCGGGCTTGGAATTCTGCTGGTTGACGTACTCGATAAATTCCATCTGTTCGGCTACCCCCTGGGCTTCTGGTTCGCCCAGCAAGGGTCGGTCTACGTGTTCCTGATCGTGATCTTCTTTTACGCCTGGCGAATGAACCGCCTGGACCACGAACACGACGTTCACGAAGAATAAGGAGCCGACACCATGGAACTGCAAACCCTCACCTATCTTGTTGTCGGTGCCACTTTCGTCCTGTACATCGGGATTGCTGTGTGGGCAAGGGCCCGCACAACCGGTGACTTCTACGTGGCCGGCAAGGGTGTACACCCGGTTGCCAATGGAATGGCCACAGCCGCAGACTGGATGTCGGCAGCTTCGTTCATATCCATGGCTGGCCTCATTGCCTTTCTCGGATACGATGGTTCGGTCTACATCATGGGCTGGACAGGCGGCTATGTGTTGCTGGCGTTGCTGCTGGCACCCTACCTCCGAAAGTACGGGCGATTCACCGTGCCATCGTTCATTGGCGACCGGTACTACTCCCGAACGGCGCGCATCGTAGCAGTCATCTGCCTGATCTTCATTTCCTTCACCTATGTGGCCGGACAGATGCGCGGGGTAGGTATTGTCTTCTCGCGCTTTCTCGAGGTGGATATCCTGACCGGACTGATCATCGGCATGGGCATCGTGTTCATCTATGCCGTGCTCGGGGGCATGAAAGGCATCACGTACACCCAGGTGGCCCAGTACTGCGTTCTGATTTTTGCCTTCACCGTGCCGGCAGTATTCATTTCCTTCCAGCTGACAGGCAACCCGGTACCGCAGCTTGGGCTGGGTAGCCGGGTCTCCGGTGAAGACACCTACCTGCTCGAGAAGATCAACCAGATCCTTGTAGACCTGGGCTTTAACGAGTACACCAGCGGGGCCAGGGCACGGATTGATGTCATCGCCATCACACTTGCACTAATGGTGGGAACAGCCGGCCTACCCCATGTGATCGTGCGCTTTTTTACCGTGCCCAAGGTGGCCGATGCCCGCAAGTCTGCCGGTTGGGCCCTGCTTTTCATTGCCCTGCTCTACACCACCGCCCCGGCGGTGGGAGCCATGGGCATATACAACCTGCTTCAGACCATCAATCCTCCCGATACCCCGGCCGATCAAACCCTGGCCTACGAGGATCGACCCGACTGGTTCCGCACCTGGGAGAACACGGGACTGATCCAGTTCGAAGACAAGAACCAGGACGGCCAGATCCAGTATTACAACGACGCCAACCCGGATTTCGAGCCAATTGCTCGGGCCAGGGGCTGGGAAGGCAACGAGCTTGAAGTTGACCGGGACATCATGGTGCTGGCCGGGCCGGAGATCGCCAATTTGCCAAACTGGGTTATCGCATTGATGGCCGCCGGGGGGGTGGCGGCCGCACTTTCTACGGCCGCAGGCCTGCTTCTTGTGATCTCCGCGGCCGTTTCCCACGACCTGGTAAAGACCGTGTTCTTCCCCAGGATCAGCGACCGGGCCGAGCTGCTGGTCGGCCGACTGGCGGCGGTAGTGGCCATCCTGGTGGCTGGCTATCTGGGGTACAACCCGCCAGGCTTCGTGGCCCAGGTGGTGGCATTCGCCTTCGGACTGGCAGCGGCCTCGCTGTTCCCGGCCATCATCATGGGCATCTTTTCCACCCGGGTCACCCGGGAAGGCGCCGTGGCCGGCATGCTCACCGGCCTGATCTTCACCTTCGGCTATATCGTCTACTTCAAGGGTATCTTCATCACGCCCCTTGCAGAGGATATCCCGGAGAACTGGCTGTTCGGTATCTCGCCGGAGGGCATCGGAATGGTTGGCATGGTACTCAACTTTGCCGTTGCGCTGATTATCAGCCGACTGACGCCCCCGCCTCCCCCGGAAATCCGGGAGTTGGTGGAAAGTGTTCGAGTTCCCCGGGGGTCAGGCACTGCCCAGGACCACTGAGATAACCCGGCCCCGTGGCGTATAGTTACCCACGGGGCCGGGATTTTTCCGAACTCCGCTCCCCGTCCATCGGAGGCAGCCGCCATGCAGGTCGAATCGGACAGGACACGGACACTGATGAACCGGCTCGACGAAGCCGGAAAGCGGTCCGAGCTCGCTCGACTTGGAAGGCAGATTCCGACGATACAGGCAAGCCTGGTTCGCCAGGGGCTTTCTCCGGACCGGATCAGCCGGGAAGTCAGCCTGCTGAGCGAGAGACTCACGGTGCGGATGCTGGAACTGGCCGAACACAGCCTGGGCAGCCCGCCGGTCACGTACGCCTTCGTGGTGGCCGGATCCCTTGCACGCCGGGAACAGATTGCCGGGGCCGATCAGGACAACGCCATCATCCTGGATGATACGGTCCGGAAGCAATCAACTGGTGAGTACTTCTCGGCCCTGTCCGGCCAGGTGTGTTCAGGCCTGGATTCGGCCGGTTTCGCGCTGTGCAGCGGACAGGTCATGGCGACCAATCCACGCTGGTGCTGCTCCCTGGAAACCTGGCGGAAATATTTTGACGGCTGGATCGAAACCCCCGAACCGAATGCCCTGCTCCACGCCGGCATTTTCTTCGACCTGCGTTGCATCCATGGCCGGGCCGACCTGCTGGAATCTCTTCGAAAAGGGATCCTGGAAAAGACCCGAAAGCGGCCGCTCTTCCAGTCCCACCTGGCCGCCTCGGCCCTTCAGTACCGACCCGCCCTGACCTTGCTTCGGCGAATCCGCCTTGAACGCCACCGGGGCCGGCGCATTGTGGACCTGAAGGCCGGTGGCGTGACCCCTGTGGTCGATATCGCCCGGGTGCGGGCCCTGGCCGCCGGACTGGAACAGGTAAGCACCCGCCGTCGCCTGGCGGCCCTGGAGGCGAGTGGCCACTTCAATGCCGCCGACAGGCAGGCGCTGGAGACGGCTTTCGACTGCATCAGCCGGATCCGCATGGAGCACCAGGCCGAGCAGATCGAGGCCGGCCAGGTGCCTGATTACCGGGTACCCCGCAGCCGACTGGACCGGCGAGACTATCGCGAGCTGCGCCACGCCCTGGCTACCGTGGCCAGGATGCAGTCAGCCATGACCCGGGCTTTCCAGGCCCGGGACTTCACCTGAGGCCTGCAAGCGTGCGCGAGTTCTCCAAAATCCGGTCCCTGGCCATCCTTTTCGTTATTGCCCTGATGTTGCTGAACTTTCCCCTGCTCGACCTGTGGGACCGGCCAGCCACCGTGCTGGGCCTGCCCCTGTTTCCATTGGCGCTGTTTGCACTCTGGGGTGGGCTGATCCTGGTGCTGGCCTGGATCATGGAACGGGAAGGGTAGCCGATGCTTTCGCCCACCCTGGTCGCCGGCACGGCATTTTCCTATCTGCTCGTTCTGTTTGCCATTGCCTGGTACGGCGACCGGCGTGCCGAGCAGGGCCGCTCACTGGTGGCCAGTCCCTGGGTCTATGCCCTGTCCATTGCCGTGTACTGCACCGCATGGACTTATTTCGGCAGTGTCGGGCGGGCTGCCAGCGACGGAGTCTGGTTCCTGCCGATCTATCTCGGCCCCATGCTGGCCATGATCCTGGCCTGGGTGGTGATACGCAAGATGGTTCGAATCGCCCGGACCTGGCGGATAACCTCGGTGGCCGACTTCATCGCCAGCCGCTATGGAAAGAGCCGGCTGGTGGCCGGGCTGGTAACCGTGATCACGGTCGTGGGCATTGTTCCCTACATTGCCCTGCAGTTGAAAGCCATCTCCAGCGGCTACGCGTTGCTCACAGATGGACTGGAGGCGGAAGCCGGCGACCCCGCGAGCTGGTGGCGGGACAGCACGCTGTACATCGCCCTGGCCCTGGCCGGATTCATTATCGTGTTCGGAACCCGCCGCCTTGACATGTCCGAACGCCACGAAGGCATGGTGGCGGCCATTGCCTTCGAGTCGATTGTCAAGCTGCTGGCTTTTCTGGCCGTGGGCGTGTTCGTGGTTTACGGGCTGTACAACGGCCTGGGAGACCTCTTCGCCCGGGCCATGGCCGACCCCGAGCTTAACCGGCTACTGAGCTTCGATCACGGCGGCGGCGGCTCGCTTCATGCCCAATGGTTTGCCCTGGTAATCCTGGCCATGCTCTCGGTGCTATTCCTGCCCCGGCAGTTCCAGGTGATGGTTGTGGAAAACGTCGATGAAAACCACCTGCGGCGTGCAGCCTGGGCCTTTCCTCTTTACCTGTTCCTGATCAACCTGTTTGTCCTGCCCATCGCCCTGGGCGGGTTGCTTTATTTCGGAGCGGGACAATCCAACCCGGATCTGTTCGTACTCTCCCTGCCCATGGCCGAAGGTCATCGGGCCCTGGCGCTGCTGGTCTTCATCGGAGGGATGTCGGCGGCAACCGGCATGGTCATCGTCGAGGCCATTGCCATTTCCACCATGATCTGCAACGACCTGGTCATGCCGGCGCTGCTGCGGAACCGGAAACTCCAGCAGAAAAGCGATATCGCCATGAAGCG
>SLIZ01000164.1 GCA_007135395.1 Wenzhouxiangellaceae bacterium
CTGCAACAAATCGCCGACGATTTTCGCTGGTACTGGCGCGGCTTGCCCGGCCAGACGTTCTGCGGGACCCTTGTCAATCGTTATTTCTGGCTGGTGGCGACCTACCGCTTTGGGGCATGGGCCGTGCGCTTGCGCGTGCCCGTGCTCGGTCACCTTGCGCGCCTGATTTATGTCATCGTGAATCCGTTTGTTTCCATCATCGTCGGTGCCGAAATCCGACCTGGCGCGCGCATCGGCCGTTGCTTTACAGTGCATACCGGCCGCGGGGTACTAATCACCAACGGGGTCGTCATCGGCGACAATTGCACGATCAACAACGGCGTCTGCATCGTCAATCGCGCGAACGATGGCAGAGAGGGGGTGCCGACGCTCGGTAGCCACGTGCGTATCGGCGTCGGCGCAAAGATTCTTGGCGGCGTACACGTTGGGGACCACACGTTGGTGGGTGCCAACGCCGTGGTGCTTGATGACGTGCCGCCGCATCATTTGGCTGTCGGTGTTCCCGCCGTAAAAAAGCCGACAGCATTCTGGGAAACGACAGAATTCATGAAATTCTGGGACAAGCATTGTTCGCAAGGAAAAAACTCCGGGATGGACATTGCTTGAAAGGAAAAAGTCCGGTCCGAATGGGGAGGAATTCCGGAGGAGTCATTTATCAATCAGAAGCCCCAACAAGCCCTCCCCAAGGCCATTTCCCGTCCAACATCGGCCTCCAGCTCAGCCGGAACCCGCAGAAAATCGCCTTCAGGCGGGGGCCCTGTGCAGCAGCAGTTCCAACGAACCAACCAGGGAACGAACAAACCAACGAACCAGCACCCTTTCGCCCCTTGTCCCTTTAGTCACTTGACCCAGTGACCGCCTCGCTTCAATGCCTGCCCCGGAAAAATCGCCCCCGTTGCCGTGTCACTCCTGACCCGACTCAAAGCGATCGTGGAACAAGCCATCTACTATGGGAGTAATTTCATAGGCGTGAGTCGCAGTGCCCGGCTCGTTATTGGCATCACCATCATAGCTGGCAAGCAGAGTTGTTTTGCCGACCGTATCCGTGACCAACTCGCAACTGCTCTCGTCCGGCAGATTGAACTGGCAACTGGCGCCGGCACCGTCGCTGACGGTCACGGCACCGGCAGGTAAATAGCCATCCACGCTGACGTGCACGATATAGGGTTGATTGACCTGTTGTGATCCAGCCGGATCGACTGCGGTGATTTCGACGACACTCAACGCGCGGACAATGGTGTAGCCTGATGTGTCGCTGCTGGGTATATGCGCTTCATCGCCGGCGTATTGCGCCGTGATTGTTTTTTCACCCACCACATCGGAGATCAGGTCACAACTGTCCTCGTCCACGTCGAGATCGATCAGGCAACTGTTTCCTACACCATCGGATACCGTGACCTGTCCGGTTGGATCCTCGCCGGTGACCGACACGCTCACCGTGTAGATCTCGCCGATGGTCTGGCTACCAGCCGGGCTGATACCAATGATCTCGGTGGTCGACATCACGACCAGCCCCAGGTCCACATCGAGGTGAGTTGTTCCGCCCTGAACTTCAAACTCCGCAGTATGAACAAATCCGCCCACGTCGCCGGATACACCGTCGCTGGTGATGGCGAAATTGGTTGAGAGGCTGGAGAGATCCCAGCGGACGATATACGCGCCCGGCTGCACATTGTCGAACAGATAATTGCCGTCGGTATCGGTCACTTTTTCCGCCACGACAATCGGCGGTGGACTTCCTTCGGGTGGAGTTCCAGTTGCTGCTGAAATTGTCGTTGTGTCCAATGCGATAGCACCGGCTGCCGAACCCGCCAGCAATCGACCGTTCATGGTTGTGGCAGCACCAAAAGTGATCGTAGAGCCTCCGAGTATCGTTCCCTCCATGTGCGTACTTGCCCCCATGGAAACAGCACCCTCGACGATCCAGAAAATATTCGCGCTTTCAGCATCATTCATTGCAATTACATTCCCTACGGATGCTGTTGCACCCAAAGCGCCTACGATTTGGATGATAAAAACACCTTCAGGGTCCCCTCCGGCATCAAGCGTAACCGGAGAGGCCAAAGTCGCAGCACCTCCGATCTTATAGGTGCCTGGCGTCAAAGTCGTTCCGCCCAACTCATAAGCAGCCGCGGACAACAGAACATCATAGGGTCGATTCTTGCCCTCACTGTACGCAGTGGAAACATCGGCCAAAGCGTTGGTTGCAACCGGATCACCCGTGGGGTAAATGGTTCCATCCGAAGTTATCGCCGGGGCGATTGCGCCCGCACCCGAACCCACATCTTCTTCAACATGGCCGGTTCCGGAAATCGCTCCGACGGCCAGGGCTCCGAAATTAGCGGAAGTTCCAAGGTCTATGGTCAAACCGTCAGAAACAACCTGCAACAGAGTAACCGGCAGGCCGGAGAACCCGGTGGTTTCAGTTGGATCTTGAATGCCGTCACCGTTCGAGTCGAGCCAGACCCGGCCGCCCACTAGCGAAGGTTCCACCGGGACTGATATTGTGGTCGTGTCTATTGCGATGGTGCCGGCAGCTGAACCAGCCATCAGGCGACCGTCGATGGTTGTATTTGCACCAAATGCGATAGCGGCAGCTCCGAGGATCGTGCCCTCCGTGTGCGTACTTGCCCCCATGGAAATGGCACCTTCAACGATCCAGAATACATTCGCACTTTGAGCATTATTCGTTAAAACCACATTTCCTGTGGACGCTGTTGAACTGAATGCACCCACAATTTGTATGATGAAAACGGCATCAGGGTTTCCATTGGCATTCAAGGTAACCGGAGAGGCCAAAGTCGCAGCCCCTCCGATTCTGTAAACTCCAGGCGTCAAGGTTTTTCCGCCCAACTCATAGGCGGCCGCAGACAATAAAATATCATAGGGTCGATTCATCCCATCAGCGTACGCTGTGGAAAAATCGTCCAAAGCGGTCACTACAGCAGCATCACCAGTGGGGTAAATGGTTCCGGTCGAGGTGATCGCCGGGGCGATGGCTCCCGTACCCGACCCTACATCCCCATTGACATGGCCGGTTCCCGAAATAGCGCCACCGGCCAGGGCTCCAAATTCGGCGGCAGTTCCAAGTTCAACGGGCTCCGGGCCGGCCGCCAACAATGTTCCGCCAGAGACCGCCATGGCCATTGCGAAAGGAACGAAACCCGCCAGTAGGGTATTCAATGCGGATTTGCGGCAGTTGTGCATAAAGGATGCTCCAGAATGCAAAGCATCCAGCATGCTCTATTCGGGTGACGGGCTCTGTACGGTGAAGCACCCAATTCAGTCACGCCCTTCCCCGAACGAAACCACAGGAGGAATCCGGGACAGGCGCTATTCGAAAGGCCAGCCACCCCACCCTGGCCATTTTCCGTCCACAATTTTCCGCCAGATCAACCTGAATCCCCCGAAAAACGCCTCCAGGGGGCGCCTGTGTATCAGCAGTTCGAAGAAGTGCCGTAATCTTAGTGTCGTTGGCCCGGGGCAGGCGAAAACGTTCCCGGAAACTGCGACAGGCATTATTCAACGCCGGAATATCGGAACTTTCTTTTAATGGCGCCGCCGGAACGTGCTGTTACACTCGAGAACTGATCATCGTCCGACCTGCGGCCCGGCAGCACCTGCTGTCGCTTTTCCCTCAATCCATGGCCAGAAGCAATGAAACTTGGAATTTTCCATCAGACACGCTATGACTACGAGTCGCCGGTCGAGCTCAACCCCCATACCCTGTTCCTGAAGCCACTGCAACGCCCGCATCTGCGCACCTCGGATCACCGGCTGAAAATCAGCCCCGTACCGAAAGGCCTGGCGGAGCGCCAGAGCATCGAAGGCAACCCCTTCTTCCAGGCCTGGTTCAGCGGCCAAGCCGACAGTCTTCAGATCGATTCGACCTTTGAGGTGGCCGTGAGGCCCTTCAACCCCTTCGAGTTCATCCTCGATCATGACTTCATCGCCCGATTCGACCCGCAGGCATCAAAGGCTTTCAGCTATTCCGAAGACGATGGCATCCTGCTCCATCCCGCCCTCCAGACGACAGTCTTGCCGGATCTCGATGCCTTTGCCGGGACCGTGCTCGAGCGAGCCCCCGACGAGCCGATCGTCTTTCTCAAGGAGCTGACCGCCTCGATCCATGAGCACTGGAAACACATCATTCGCACGGAGGAAAACCTCTGGTCACCTACCGAGACCTTCGCGGCCGGCGAGGGGTCCTGCCGGGACCTGTCCTGGATGATGATTCACATGCTCAGAATGCAGGGCCTGGGAGCACGCTTTGTCAGCGGTTACGCCTATAACCCTGAGATCGACGAAGGCCATGAGCTGCACGCATGGGTCGAGGTATACCTGCCCGGGGCCGGCTGGCTGGGCGTGGACCCAAGTCTCGGACTGTTTGCCGATCAGTACTACATTCCCCTGGCTTGCAGCGCCCATGCCCACCACACGCTGCCCGTCCATGGCAATTACGGTGGCACCGCCGGGGCCTCCCTGAGTACCCAGCTGGAAATCACCGTCACGCCGTAGTATAGGAATCCGGGACAGGTGTTGTTCAAACGCGACCAAAAATTCCGGTGAATTTGCCGTCACGCTGGCTCCGGGGAAATTGGCGTTCAGGGCTCTGAGGTAAGTGGGCAAAAAAATGGCGCCGAAATGAGACTGTTCGACCGGAAATGCGGCTTCAAGGAACAGGCAGGCCAAAAACTCCCAATGAGGCGCCCGCCTGAGCGGCGGAATACCGCACTGGAATAATGCCTGTCTTGGTAGCCGCGCTTTTGGCGGCTACTGCGGTGCCTCGCCACTGTGATTCACGCGTTGCTGCAAAGAAAAACGGATCTCGACTCGAAAATGCATGCACTCGGTCGATGGAAGACATAGACTATATACGCAAAGCCGAACATGGGTGTCCACTCGGTTGGCCCATCGGAAAAGTATAACCAGCATAAAAAACAACAGAATCCGCAATAGCCGGGTTAAATCAAGACCGTCACGGGGACAACTATGCGCTATCTGACCGCTTTACTGTTTCTGCTGGCCACGACCGTGGCCAGCGCGTCTACCACAATCAGCTACCAGGGCCAGCTGCAGGATGACAGCGGGCCGGTCAATGGCAGCGTCGACATGAGCTTCACCCTGATCGATGCTGAAACCGGCGGTAGCCAGGTCGGCTCAACGATCCACCTGACCGGGGTCAACGTGGTCAACGGGCTGTTCCGGGTTGATCTGGATTTCGGTGAACAGGCCTACGGCAGCGGGCTGTGGCTGGCGATCGAGGTCGAGGGTGATCCGCTGCTACCCCGCCAGGCCATCACCGGCGCGCCATTCGCCATCAGCATGGCGGAAGATGATCCTGATCCGCCGAGTTGTGACACGCCTGAGGATGATTGCGGGGATTATTGCAACGCCATGCAGCTCGGTTGTACTGGCGAGTTTTCCAGCCACCAGGAATGCCTGGACGCCTGTGCTTGCTATCCAAATGACGGCCAGCCCGGCGATACAAGCGGTGACACCCTGCAGTGCCGGCAGACGTGGCTGCAGAAGGGCTTTGACGGTGACGTATCACCGGAAGTAGCCTGCACCAATGCGGCACCTGCCAGCCCGGAGTGCATTGATTAAGGGGCAACCCAATGAGCCAATACTTGCGCACATCCAACCTTGCTGTCGGCCTGCTTCTGCTGGCCGCCGCAGGCTGTGTCAATGCAGCCAGCCGCGGGGGCGACTA
>SLIZ01000245.1 GCA_007135395.1 Wenzhouxiangellaceae bacterium
CACATGCTGTCCTGCCCACTGCGTTACCATCCTGCCTCGATGTTCGGATGCCAGTGGGAAAATCCGGCGCAAGTGGAATCGAAACCAGACACCTTCCAAGGAGTAATAGATGGGATTGCTGATCAAGGGCACCTGGCACGACCAGTGGTATGACACGAAGGAAACCGAGGGTCGATTCGAGCGCGACAAGAGTCGGTTCCGAAACTGGATCACCCCCGATGGCTCACCTGGGCCCAGCGGCGAAGGGGGCTTCAAGGCCGAGCCGGGTCGCTACCACCTGTATGTGTCCCTGGCCTGTCCGTGGGCCCATCGCACCCTGATCTTCCGCAAGATCAAGGGATTGGAATCCATGATCGGCCTGTCGGTGGTCAACCCGCTGATGAAAGAAAACGGCTGGACCTTCCATCCCGGTCACCAGGTCAAGCCCGACCCGATTCACAACGCGGAATTCATGCACCAGGTCTACACCGCCGCCCAGTCCGACTATACCGGGCGCGTAACAGTCCCCGCGTTGTGGGACAGGGAGAAGGCCACCATCGTGTCCAACGAGTCGGCCGACATTATCCGCATGTTCAATTCAGCCTTCGATTCGGTCGGTGCCAGGGAAGGGGACTTCTACCCGGAAGACCTTCGTGCCGGGATCGACGAGATCAACGCAACCGTCTACAGCAACGTAAACAACGGCGTCTACAAGTCCGGATTTGCCACCACCCAGGAAGCTTACGAAGAAGCGGTCATTCCCCTGTTTGAAACCCTCAAGATGCTCGAGGCCCGCCTCGGTGAGCAGCGTTATCTTCTTGGCGGCCGGCTGACCGAGGCCGACTGGCGGCTGTTCACGACCCTGGTCCGGTTCGATCCGGTCTACGTGAGTCACTTCAAGTGCAACCTGCACCGGATTGCCGACTTTCCCAACCTTTCCGGATTCATGCGGGAGCTGTTTCAGTATCCGGGTGTTGCAGAAACCGTGGACATTCGGTCGTTCAAAGAGCATTACTTCGCCAGCCACGACATGATCAATCCGACGGGTGTGATTCCGGTAGGCCCGGCTGTGGATCTGCATGCCGCGCCCAACCGGGACCATCTGCCGGTCGACTGAGAATTCCGGCAGGGCTACCGGGCATCAGCCACCCGGACCCGGTTCCGGCCCTCCCGCTTGGCTTCATAGAGGGCCCGGTCGACCCGGCGGACGGCATCCTCCCAGGTCTCAATGTCGGGAAAGACCTCCACTACTCCCAGGCTGGCCGTAACACTCAGACTGCGCTCGTCCAGGGCCCAGCGGCGCTTGGCGATTTCCCCCCGGATCCGTTGGGCCGTCGTTTTGGCCTCATCCCGGGTCGTACAGGGCAATAGCAGGAGAAATTCTTCCCCGCCGGTGCGAAACACCAGGTCTGATTCCCGGGATGCCTGACTGAGAAGCTTGCCGATCCCACGGAGCATCCGGTCGCCGGTCAGGTGACCAAACTCGTCATTTATGGGCTTGAAATGGTCCAGGTCGATGGCAATCAGCGACAGGGATGTCCCGTAGCGTTCGGCCTGGCTGAACTGAATCGGGGCCAGTTCCGACAGGGAATGGCGGTTGTAGAGTCCGGTCAGGGCATCATGGCGGGCCAGGTACTGAAGGTGCAGTTCCTTTTCCCGAAACAGCAAGACCACCAGCGCCATGGTCAGCACAAAGGTCACCAGCATGCCCACCAGAAACGCCAGAATCTGCACCGGGCTCTGGACAAAGGATGCATCCAGGCCCGGTGTGGCCGCGGCAGATCCAAGCCGGACCAGGAGAAAGGCAGCAAAGGCCAGCAGAACGACCGCCACCGCCCGTCGATACGCGGTCAAACCGGGCCGGGGTGCGCGCCAGAGCAGGACGCCGGCGGCCACGTTCATCAGCACATACCAGCTCGACTGGCTGATGATCCGCATCTGAAGGGAATCCCGGAGAACGGGCATGAAGACCAGGGCCAGAAACATGGCTGCCACCAGGCCCAGCAAGGGCCAGGTCCACGGGCGCACGCCAAGGTACTTCTGGACCCCCAGCAGGATGAAGGTATGGGCCATGCCGATCAGGGTGTTGGCCAGCGCGGCGGCTAACCAGGGGGGCACCTCTGTGGGCAGGGTCAGAAGGAGGTGTCCAGAGAGGTAGCCCAGGGCAAAACACAGCCCGGCGGCCATCCAGTAGCGAACGCCGGATTGCCGGGTGCCGGCCAGGTACAGGCTGACCATGGTCGCGGCCATGATGATTCCGCCAAAGCCGGATACAAAGGCCAGCGTGCGGACGTCGAGCAGGAGAGGGTCCAAAGTTGTTGATTCCAGGTGCTGGTCCTAAGTCTAAAGCAACTTTCATGCCGCCACACCCGGAAGGATGAAGTCCTTCGCGATCAACGCTTTTCAGCCGCAGGCCATTCCCCCGTCAACGCCGATGATCTGGCCGTTGATATAGCCGGCCTCGCTACGGCAAAGAAATCCGGCCAGGGCGGCGACCTCTTCGGGCCTGCCGGTCCTTCCGGCGGGAACCAGGGATGCAACAGCTTGAGCCTCAAACTGGTCGTCAGACATGGCGGTCTGGATGATCCCCGGGGCGATGACATTGGAGCAAATCCCCCGGCCGGCCAGCTCCCGGGCCAGGGAGAACACGGCCCCGTGCAGGCCGGCCTTGGATGCCGAATAATTCGACTGACCCCGGTTGCCCAGCCGGCCGGCCACGCTGGAAATGGCAATGATCCGGCCCCAGCGGGCACGGCACATGGGCAGCACTGCGGGCTGGACGACCCGGTAGAAACCGTGCAGGTTGACCTCAATGACTCGTTCCCAATCGCTCGAATCCATTCCCGCCATGGGTCCATCGGCGTGGATACCGGCGTTGTGGACAAGAATCTGGATTGGCCCGGCATCGAGCATATGCCCCATGGCATCGCGACACTCGGCGGCATCGGTCAGGTCGAATCCCACGGCCTCGGCCGCCAGGCCGGATGCATTGAGGTCCTCGGCCAGGGCCCTGGCTCTGGCCAGGTTGCCCGAGGCGTGGATGACGACCTGGCATCCCTCTTCGGCCAGCTGCCGGGCGATGGCCTGGCCGATGCCGCCGCTACCCCCGGTTACCAGTGCCCGGGGATGATCCGGTCGCGTTGCGGTGCGTCGTCGTGCCATGAAGTACTAGCCTTTCGAGGAAGAATCGTCGGAAAACATGACCGTGGCCTGTCCGTCAGCTACCGGCCGGTCGTCGACATTGACGGAAAATTGATAGACCTGTCCGGCCGAATCCCCGGCCAGTCGCCGGGCCCGCACATCAAGCCGGGCCGGGCCGGTCAATTCCCGACCGTGAAGTTCCAGCCGGCCCAGGGCGGCGAGATATCCGGCCCGGGGCGATGTGCTGTCGCCGGCCAGCAACTGGCCGTGAACGGCCATGGCCTGGGCGCCGTACTCGGCCATGGCGGTCATGGGCAACTTTCCCCCGATGGCCAGGGGGTGGGGCCGGTCGGGATGAAACGTTGCCTGGCAATGAATCTCCGATTCGTCCCAGCTCACGACCCTTTCCAGCAGGCTCATGAGCCCGGCATGGGGAATCCGTGCGCGAATCTGTTCAGCCTCTAGCATGATTTTCTTCCAATCCAGGAAAGAACCAGGGCCAGTACGATACCGACCGCTGCCGTGGCACCGAGCTGGGAGAGCATGGCGATGCCCGAGACCGAGAGTATGGCAAATACTCCGCCGGTGGAAGCGGCACAGATGATGATCGACCACAGGGTGCGGGCCGCCGCCGCCCGCTGGTCGCCGAAACGCTGCAGGAACAGGGAATAATCCAGCCCGATGCCGGCGACCAGGATCAGGGCCATCAACTGCACGATGGTCAGCCCACCCCCGATGGCGGCCATGCCGACCGCCGTGATGGCTACCGCCGCCAGGGGCGGGCCCAGCACCGCGACCAGGGCCTTGACCGAGCCCAGGCGCAGTAAAAGCAACAATGCGATCACTCCCAGGGCCACGGCCAGGCTGGCCAGGACATCTCGACGGTAGTCGGTCACCATGCCGGTGGAAACGGCCTGCAGGTCAATCCATTCCCGCATTTCCCGGTACTCGGTATCGCCCGGGTTTTCCCGGGCCCACGCCTCCAGCGCCGCCGGGTCGGAAACACCGGCGGGGATCACCAGAGACCGCCATTTTCCGTCCCGCTGGTCGAGCAGATTGGCAACCGGACCGGCGAAGGGGGTGTCCTGCCAGCGTTCCGGGTCCAGGAGTGGAAGGTCGTCCAGGCCGGCCAGGTCATCGATAAACGGGTCAAAGGCCCCGGAACGGAACCCGGCCTGGCGGGCAGGCTCTTCGAGAAGGGATTTCATTTCATCGGCATCCGGCCAGGCCGCCCGGCGTTCTTCCTGGGTCTGCCGGGATGGCACCAGCCGGTCGACCGACTGCCAGCCTTCCAGCAGCCCCTGCTCCCGGGCCTGTTCCAGGTCCCTGGTCAGCGCCTCGGTGGCCTGGAGGACTCTCTGGCGGTCGGAGTCGGCAACAACGAACAGGTAACCGACTTCGCCGGCACCCAGGTGGCCGCGCAACCGGGCATCCCGTTCCAGGGCCGCCGGTTCTACCGGACCCAGGCGGGAGAGATCATCGGACCACATCCCGGACCCCATCCACAGGCCTGCCCCGCAGGCGGCTGCCAGCGCAAGCCCGGGCAGCCATGCGGCCCGGGGCCCATCCAGGAGCCGGTCGATGGAAGTCGGAGGCGGTGCGGGTGCCGGCAGGTTGAGTCGGGGCAGGATGAGCAGGGTGATCCCGGCGGCAACCAGCAAACCGGCTGCCGAGAAGGCACCGAGCTGGGCCAGGCCGGGGCTGGCCGAAATCCATATGGCTCCATAGGCAACCAGGGTACTCAACGCACCCAGTCCCAGGGGCCAGGCCACCGCCCGGGCAGCCTGTCTGCCCCCGCCGGCCCTGTGGTGGGAAAACAGGTGGACCGGGTAGTCCATGGCAATTCCCAGCAGGGTAAAGCCGAATGCCAGGGTCAGGCCATGGACCCAGCCGAACCCAAGGTGAACCGCGCCCAGTCCGGCAAGCACGGCCAGGGCCAGGGGAAGGGCGCCGGCAACCACCAGGGACATCCGGCGCCAGGCCAGGGCAAGCAGCAAGATTACCCAGAGCCCGGCCAGGGTGCTCAGCATTCCGGCATCCCGCCGGGCCTGGCGGGCGCTTTCCACGGAAAATACCGGCGGGCCGGTCATTTCCATCGACAGCCGGGACGGGTCGAAGTCCAGGGCTCCGAATTCGGCCTCCATGGCTTCGATGATCGATTCCTGGCCGGTCACGTCAAAGCCGGGCCGGTCGGTTGTGACGAGCATAAGGGCCTGTTCCAGGTCCGGGTCGAACCAGACCCCGTCGTAGGTCTCCGGTTCACTGGCCGGGGAAATATCCAGGAGAAGTTCGGGCAGCAAGCCCAGCGGGTCCCGGCCGACCCAGTCCGAAGCCTGGCGTCCGCCCATGCCAAGATCCCCCAGGCGATCTTCCAGGGCCCGGGCAATGGCTTCGGGCCGGGTTCTTCGCTGGGGGTCGTCGATGAGCAGAAACCGGTGGCTTACCAGCAGGGCGTGTTCGTCGAGGGCTTCCAGGCCGGAACCGTTTTCTGCCCGGACGATTCCGTCGATGGAAGCAAAACGGTCGGCCAGCTCCATGCTGGCCTCTGCCAGCACTTCCGGTCCGGCCCC
>SLIZ01000184.1 GCA_007135395.1 Wenzhouxiangellaceae bacterium
CCTGAAGTCCGGCAAGGGCGAGATGAGGCTTGGAAGCGGTGCCTGGGAAGGCCAGTATTCCTTCAGCTCGCGATTCGAGGAAGGCACTGGCACCAACCCGGAAGAGTTGATCGGGGCGGCCCACGCCGGATGCTTCTCCATGGCCCTTTCCAACATCCTGGCCGAGGCCGGCCACAAGCCGGAGTCGGTGGAAACCGAGGCCCGGGTTCACCTGGAAATGGGCAGCGGAGGCCCGGCCATCTCCCGGATCGAACTGGTTTCCCAGGCCGTGATTCCGGGTATCAGCGAGGAAGAATTCCTCAAGCACGCCGCCGCGGCCAAGGACGGCTGCCCGGTTTCGAAGGTGCTGGCGGGGGCGGATATAAGCTTGGAAGCGACGCTGAAATAGGGTTCAGAGGTCAGGCAAAAGGCTCAAGGCGCAAGGATTCGGTGGTCGAAACCCGCCGCCAGGCGCTCGGTTTCCGGTTTCCGGTTTCCGGTTTCCGGTTTCCGGACGAAGCGACGAAACGACGAAACGACCAAGCGACCAAGCGACCAACCAACTCTGACGCTGCATTCCCCCCACTGCGGGGAGATCATTCGGGGTACAGCTTCTCCCACCATTCGGTCTCGTCCTTGAGCCAGTAGTCGAACCAGGCCAGCATGGCATCCCACCAGGCGTAGCGCTTTTCCCGGTCGAGGATCCAGTGGTCCTCACCGGGGACCTCGATCAGTTCCACATCCCGTCCTAGCAGTTTCAGGGCGGTGAACATGTTGTGGCTTTCCCCGGGGGGCACGTTGGTGTCCGAATCCCCGGTGAGCAACAACAGGGGTGTGGTGATCTGGTCAGCACTGTAAACCGGGCTCTGGCCGACATACAGCTCCGGGTTGTTCCAGGGGAAGCTGTCCCTGCTGGCAATGCCGCTGTAGCCATAACCCCACCAGCCCTGGCCCCAGTAGGAAGTCAGGGCGCTGATCCCGGCATGGGAGACGGATGCGGCAAACAGGTCGGTCCGGGTGGCCACGTACATGGTCATGAAGCCCCCGTAGCTTGCCCCGATGTTGCCCATGCGATCACCGTCCACGAAATC
This sequence comes from Wenzhouxiangellaceae bacterium, assembly GCA_007135395.1. GTDB lineage: Bacteria > Pseudomonadota > Gammaproteobacteria > Xanthomonadales > Wenzhouxiangellaceae > SLIZ01. The sequence continues at coordinate 1,071 of SLIZ01000184.1, forward strand.
ATGGTCCCGGGCAAACTTCTCGGCACCTTCGATGATGTCGTCGGCGGCATACTCTCCCCAGGCATTGACATGCAGCGCGGAAAGTTCCTGACCGTAGCCGATGGTGCCCCGCGGCTGGAGGATATAGACCACGTAGCCCTTGGCCGCCCACAGGTGAAAGGGATATCGGCCGGTAAACTGCCGGTTGACCGGTGTCGTCCCACCGTAATAGTAGACAATGGCCGGATACTGCCTGCCTTCGTCGAAGTCCGGCGGCAGGTAATAGCGGCCCTCGATCTCGACCCCGGCCTCATTGGTAAACGACCAGTCCCGGACCTCGCCCAGCTCCACCTGGGGATACTCGCTTTCCCTGGAATCCAGCACCACCGTGTGCCGGTTACGCTCGACGTCCAGGGTGTGCACCCGCTGGGGTGCATCCACGTCACTGCCGCGAAGGGCAACTACAGGCCGGTCCTGCCTGGATGCAACATACTCCTCGAGCACATCCAGACCGGTTTCCAGGCGGGTGAACCGGTCATCGCCGGGCTCGAAACGGTAAAGCAGGCTGCGCTCTCCCTCGACCACGGGCATGAGCAGCTCACCACTTTCCAGGCGATGAAGCCCGCCAATGGCCGGGTCGAACTCCCGGCTTGCGCTACGGGCGGTCTCGCCGTCATCGCTGAGGCGATAAAGCTGGGTGTCGTACTCGTTGGGCACCCGGTCACCGGATACGGTAGAACCATCCCCCTGGCTCAACCCGGGTCCCGCAAGAAGCCAGTAACCTTCATCGGCAAACAGGGCTGCGTTCAACAGCCGGTACTCGCCAATGGTTCGGCTCTCGCGTGATTCCAGGTCCACCTCGAACAGCCTGAACAGGCTGTGGGGTGGTTCCTCGTAGTCGATCAGGCGCCGGGAGGCCAGGATCCGGTCGCCGTCCGGGTGAATGTCGCGCAGGGTGACCGAGGCATCCTTGCCGGTCAGCGGACGAATCAGGCCGCTGGCCACATCCACCTGGTAGATCTGTGCCTCGTCCCGAAAAGTATCCCATCGATCTTCCAGGGCCCGCAGCCGCCGGGTCTTGCTGTTGTCGTCCTCGAAGGGTTCAGTCCACGCGAAGACCAGGGAGGCAGAATCCGGATGCCATTGGTAGCTACCCAGGTCTTCATGATTGGCCAGCAGCAAGCGGGATTCTCCGCTTTGCCAGTCCTTCAACCACAGGTGGTTGCCCTGGCGCCAGGCCAGCCATTCACCATCCGGGCTCCAGGCCAGGCTGTGGGGCCTGGAAGCGGTCCACTGGTGGACGATCCGGCCTGCATTCAGGTCCCGGATTTCCAGGCGCTCAAGGTCCGAATCGGAGGTATCGTCCCGGCGATCCCGGGCCAGGGCCAGGTATCGCCCGTCCGGGGAGATGGCCATGCTGCCCACTTTATCGGCGTTGGTCAGCAAGCGGGCGGAAACCCGCCGCCGCGGGGCAACATGAAACTCCGGGGCATCGTGCTCGCTCTTGCCCTCCCAGGAAATGGCCACATCCTCGTCCGGTTCGGCGCCTCCATGGAAAAGGGCCAGAAGGTAGGTACCCGAAGCCAGTTCAAGATCGAACGACCCATCGGAACCGGAGACCTCCACTCCGTCTTTCCAGAGTGTCATCTCGCCCAGCCCCTCGGCCTTGATCCGGCCCTGGGTGTAACGATGGGCATCGGCATAAACCAGCCATATCCCGGGTGATTCGCCGGAATGTCCGGTCGGGTCGGCGACGGTCCATTCCTCCTGCATTCCGAAAACCGCAAACTCGCTGCCGGCCTCGGGGAGGCCGTTGCGGGTCTGATGCATCACCATTGCACGGCGGATCTCGTCGGCCTTTGCCGAATCGCCCAGATCTGCCAGCCCGGGAAGTTCGAGGCCAAGGACTTCCCCGACGGGCATGTCCACCTCGTAATCATCAGCATGGGCGATGCAGACCGAAAGGCATAGCGACAACATCAAGACTTGGAGCTTTTTCATGATTGTAGATTCTCGAATTCAGAAGGTTTTTAAAGGGGCCAGAAGAAAAGGATCAGGGGGGTACCCAGACAGATGATGATGATTTCAAGCGGGAGGCCCATGCGCCAATAATCGCCGAAGTGGTAGCCTCCGGCACCCATGACCAGGGTGTTGCTTTGGTGACCGATAGGCGTGAGAAAAGCACAGGAGGCAGCAACGGCCACTGCCATCAGAAACGGGTCAGGGGAAACTCCCATGGAAGAAGCAATGGCCAGCCCGATCGGGGCCATGACAACCACAGTCGCAGCATTGTTTATGACGTCCGACAGGGTCATGGTGATTATCATCATCAAGACAAGCAGGCTCCAGGGGGGCAGTGCATCGGTCATATGAACCAGCCCTGCTGCAATCAAGGCCGTTGTACCTGTCACCTCGAGTGCCTGTCCAACGGGAATCAACGCACCGAGCAGAACAATGATCGGCCAGTCCACTGCATTGTAGATTTCCCGCGGCTGCAGGATATCCAGCAGCACATAGGCCACAATAGCCCCGATAAATGCCACGGCAGTCGGCACAACCCCTGTGACGCCGGCTGCAATGGCGATACCAAAAACCAGCAGGGATGACCATACTCTTCGCGGAGAGGTCAGCTTCAGCCCCCTTTCGGGCAGGGGCAGCAGGTTCAGCCGGCTCAATCCCTCCGTGATGTTTCCTTCATCGCCGCGCATCAGGATGATATCTCCCGCCTGGATTCGCACGTCACCAAGGCGACGCCGGATGGGCTGCCCCTGACGCGCAATGGCAAGCACATGAAGCTGGCCGCCGGACCAGCGCTGGAGCACCTGCACCGTCCGCCCTTCGATCCGGGAACCCGGCGAGACCACGGCTTCGACCAGCGTGATGTCATCGGCCTCCATTTCCAGGATCTTTGCCGGGGTTTCCGCCGCCAGCTCCAGCCTGGCATCATCCATTACGGCCTTGAGGTCCTGCGGGTCGGCTTTGATGATCACGATATCCCCTGCCTGGACCTTGGCGCCCCGGTCTACCCGGGAAATCGAGCCGGTCTCACGCACCCGCCCGGTGATTTCCACATCCTCGCCGAGCGCCACATCGGCCTCGAAGTAGCGCAAGCCCACGAGCTTGCTGTCCTTACGAAACCGGACTTCGGTGAAATAGTCGTCGATTTCAAAGAGTTGATCCGGGCTGCGCTTGCCCCTGCGCTCCTTCGGTACCAGGCGCCAGCCAATCACGGCAACAAAAATGATTCCAACCAGGGCGATGGGCACACCCACCCAGGAAAAGTCGAACATGCCGTAGCTTTCACCCAGTGCCTGGGAACGATACTGGGCAATCAGGATATTCGGCGGGGTGCCGATCATGGTCATCAGGCCGCCGAGAATGGATCCGAAGGCCAGCGGCATGAGAATGATGGCCGGGGAACGGTTGCGCTGGGCACAGCTTGCCAGGGCCACGGGCAGCATCACCGCCATGGCGCCCACGTTGTTCATGAAAGCCGAGGCGACTGCCACCACCAGGGACATGGAGGCCACATGCATGACCGGGGAAACGGTCAGGGGCTGCATCTTCTGGCCGATCAACTGGACAACCCCGGAATTCTTCAGGGCATGGCTGATGATCAGGACCGCGGCGACGGTGATGACCGCGGGATTGCCGAAACCCATGATGGCCTCGTTGAGCTCGATCAAGCCCAGCAGGCAGACCACGACCAGCGCCATGGCAGCCACCACGTCATAGCGGAACTTGCCCCAGATGAACATGGCCAGGGTTCCGGCCAGTACCAGAAAGGCAAATAGTTGGTCCAGTGTCATGGGTGGAGACAGTCCCCCGTGGGATAAGCCTGGCCTCGGCCCGGGCGATGGTCATTGAAACCCATCTGTCGGGTTTTGTAAATTGTCGGCAGAAAGACCATGCAGCCCGCCCGGATTAGTCCGGTCACTCGAAATGTCGCTTCAGAATGGCAAGTTCCCGGCGCAGGCTCTGAACCTCTTCCAGCAGATCCAGGATCAGGGGAAGGCCGGCGGTGTCCAGCTCAAGGTCCCGTTGCAGGCGCCGGGCGGTCTTTGCCCGACGCACCTGGCGGGCGGAAAAACGCCAGTGTGTCCGGGAATCAGGGACCGGTTCCACAACGCCCTCGGCCACCCACTCGGTCAGGACTTCCTGGTCGAGCCGGCAAACACGGCAGAACTCGGTGATCTCCAGGGGTTGATTTTCCGGATTGACCAACTCCGGATTCTCGGCATTCCAATCCTGCATCACGACACCTCCAGTCTGGCCCGGGGATCAAAATCCATTTCCTGCTTCAGGTCCCGGAGCAACTCCCGTTGCCGGTCCGTTTCCGCCCGGGGCATGACGATTCGCAGGGTGACATACTGGTCACCCGGCGGCTTGCCGGGCAGTCCGCGCCCTTTAAGGCGAAGCTGCTGCCCGGAGCTGGCACCTTCGGGAATATTCATTTCCACCGACCCGCCCAGGGTCGGAACCCGGACCCGCGCCCCCAGCCCCGCCTCCCAGGGCGCCACGGGCAGGTCCAGGTACACATCCTTTCCCTGAAGCTCATATTGCCGGTGGGGCCGGATATGAATATCCAGG
>SLIZ01000128.1 GCA_007135395.1 Wenzhouxiangellaceae bacterium
GACTGGGCGACCACAAAAGTCCCTTCCAGGCCGTCGAATACCGCCCTGCCATCCCCGTCGGCCCGGGTCCGTTCTATTTCCCGGCCGTCTTTTCGAACCAGGATTTCCGCCCCCGGCCGGGCCCCGGTAACGACCAGCCGTCGGTTATCGATTTCGACGGTAACCGACCCCGGCACATCCGCCCGGGGGTCGCCCACACCGGGCAGCCCGTAGTCGCAAACCCCGTCCGGGAAGATCGCCTCCAGGTGTTCGAACTGCGCCTCGCTGGGTGTCCATTCTCCGTAGAGTCCCTCGGCGATGGCGCTTTCCACCGACATGGTGTGGCACTTGAAGACATCATCGGTAAACGGCCCGCCGGCTTCCAGGCGGGACGTGGAATGAAGGGGAAATTCCCGGGTGCATTCCCCTTCCGGGCGGTCATCAATGATCCCGTCCCAGACCCCGCTGCCGGTGGCAATGACCGACCCGTCCGCGGAAAAGCAGGCATCGTCGGCCACCTCCGGCGCGGCGGCAGCCACGTCCCCGTCGTCGCGCCCGGCCAGTTTTTCCATCCACAGGGCAATGGCGTCGAGGGCCTGGTGGCTGATTTCCTCGATCTGCGGGGATACCCCGTCCTCGTCGGCATCGGCAAACCAGACCCGGTGGGTGGCGGCGTGGCCCTGGCCGGCCTCGAGTCGGGCCCGGGCTACAAAGGACTGACGAGCGTTGTGCATGTCCAGTACCCGCTCCAGGTAGTCGCGCACATCGATGATCGGGATCTGCCGGTCCAGTTTTCCGGTAAACACCAGGCCGGATTCGATGGCCCCGGTTATAGCGGCCACATCGGCCTGCGTGCGCCGGGCCGCGGTGGTCTCGTCGGGCGCCGACCACTGATTGCGCCCGCCCCAGGGGTCGAACAGCTCCTCCCAGGCCAGGCCGCCGGTGATCAGTTCAACCACCACCCGCCACCGGGGCCAGTCCCGGTCCTCGGCCAGGGTGGTGATCAGATCCCCGGGATAGGTAAAGGGCAGCAGCTCCGGGCGCATCCTTTTGGTGGGCTTCCAGCCGCCGACCTCATGGTTGACCTCCAGGAACTGTTCCGGGGTGATTTCCCCGGCCACCATGGCCCGCAACCCGTACTGGACACCCGTGTTGTCCCAGGGCCGCCGGGCAAGGCCGGTCTCCGGGTCGGTCCCGTAGGCCTCCCGGGCGTCGCTGAAGTGGGTTCGCTCGATATCGTCGACCTGGTCTTCGAGCAGATCCCAGTTCGCCTCGCTGCCAAAGTGGGGATTGAAAGCCAGGGGCAGCAGGCCCAGCCACCCCTCCATGCACTCGCTGGAACCGGTCGGGCGGCGCAGCTCGGCACCGAACAGGCCCACGATCCGGCTGAGCCGGACCATCCGGCGGGCATTGCGGCCCATGTATCCCTCGATGGAGTTGAAACCCTGGAGCAACTGCCGGTTGTCCCAGTCGGCCCAGAAATCCGGATCGGATGCCTCCCGCTCCATCCAGTAGTCGAGCAGGGAACAGTCGCTGACATGAATGGCCTGGGTGGCCATGTCCGGGTAGCTGCGCTGGGGCACGGCGGCATCGAGCAGGCCGGGATGGTTCTGGGCGTAGAGGTAGTGCTGCACGGCACCGCCGGAACCCCCCAGGCCGACGGTGTAGTCTGGCTCACCGTGGCTGTCGATGAAGTGTTCCTTGAGCTCAACCGCCGTGCGGCCCCCGACCAGGGTGTTGTAGTGGTCCCCGGTCCGGTTGGCGGTTGAAAAGGCCACTGCGTAGCCCCGGGCCAGCCGGTCCGGCCGGCCGGTGATTCCCCGGTGGCTGAACCGGCCCTGGGTATGGCCGATTCCGACACCGCCCTGGAACTGGAACAGCAACCGGCCGTTCCAGTTGTCATGGCTCGGCGCCTCCGGCCGGCTGGCGGTGATTTCTTCCGGCGGGACCAGCATGGAGATGGAATAGATGAAGCGGTTGATCACGCCCCGCTCGTGGCGGATCAGGTAGGCCACTTCCCGGCCATCGGTCAATTCCGTATTCGCCAGAAAGGCCCCATCCATCCGTTCCTCGATGGCCTCCATTCCCTCCCCGCCCAGCGGCCCCTCGTCCTGGTCACGGACCCGGTGGCGCTCGCCGTCGGTATCCACGGCGTAATACCAGGTCCGGGTCCCGGCCCGGCAATCCCGGCTGTAGCCTTTGACCTTTCCGTCCGGGTCATGAACGGCCACGCCAACCCCTTCCTGGTTGTCGACGACAAGCTCCAGGCCGTAATCCTGTGCTGTACAGGCAAACGGGTATTGCACCGGCGGGCCGGCGTTTTCCGAAAGCCCGGGGACGGGCACCAGGTACAAGCCGACCAGGAGGGAAAGACCCGGGAGGCTGTGTTTGGAAACCATCATTCGATGCACTGTTGGTTCATTGAGTTCATCATAAACAAGGCAAACGGCAAGCCGTCAATAACCGACACCTGGTTGATGCAGTGAATTCCCGAGACTGGCCGGGAAACGACGGTCCGGAATATACTGGGCGACCATCCCACCCTATCCGTTGGCCGGAAGCCGGAGCCGACAAGGCATTGAAACCGCGATGAGCACACCCGAACATCGGCAACTTGCAAAGGCACCGATCTTCCAGGAGCTTTCCACCGAATACGTGGAAAAGCTGCTGGCGGCTTCGGAAATCGTTGATGAGCCGGAAGGCCAGCTCCTCTTTTCTCAGGGTGGCAAGCCCGAGGCCCTGCATATCCTGTTCGAAGGTGCCGTGGAGCTGTGGGGTGCCGACCGCAATGGAAAGCAGACCCTGGTCGAGGTCGTCCACGGGGTGGACAGTTTCATCCTGGCCGCCGTCGTCACCGATGCCCCCTACCTGATGACGGCTCGCACCATGACCCGTTCCCGGCTGCTGTTGATTCCGGCGGACTTTCTGCGTGCAGAACTTCGCCGGGAGCCGGCCCTGGCCATGATGCTGCTGGCCGCCCTTTCCCGTCACTATCGGGATCTCGTGCGCCAGGTGAAGGACCTGAAGCTTCGCAACTCCAGCGAGCGGATCGGCTGTTTTCTCATTTCCCTGGCACGCAAGGAAAAGAAGTCCGGGCGGGTGGTCCTGCCCTATTCCAAGCGACTGCTTTCCGACCGGCTGAACATGACCCCGGAAAATTTTTCCCGCGCCGTGACCCAGCTTCAGACCTGCGGGGTCCGGATGAAGGGCATGCAGGTGGTCATCGAGGACCTGGACATGCTGGCCAGGCACTGCCGGCTGGATCCATTGCTGGACCCGCCCGGCGAAGTGGACCGGAAAGCCCGGGCCTGAGCCCCCTTTCTACCGAAGGGCCCGGCGCTGGCCCGGAGCCCCTTAGATTAGTGCATTTGACTTGCATCAATACCCCCTGTCCCCGACAAGGTTAAGTTACCCCTTGATTCGACCTTTCCTCCGGTTCTGCCAGGGAGCACCCGACCATGGGCCAAGCCCGCAAGACATCCATCGTCTCCACAGTGCATCGACTTGCGTGGAGCATGGTCGTTGTGGCCGCGGCCCTGTTGTCCGGACCCGCCTGGAGCGAGCCGGGGGTCGATGAGGTGCGGTTTGACACCCTGACCGGGGAAACCGACTCCCTGTCCGCCTATCGGGGCCAGGTCGTGGTTCTCAACCTGTGGGCCGTGTGGTGCTCACCGTGCATCATGGAAATTCCCCACTTGGTCAGATTCCAGGAGGATCTCGAGAAAGTCGATGCCACGGTCATCGGTCTGGCCCTGGATTCCGGCAGTGCCGAGGCCATTCTGGGCTTCTGGACCAACCGGCTGGAAATCGATCCGGTCTATCCCCTTTGGAAAGGCAGCATCGAGCAGGCCACCGAACACTTCGATGCCACCACCTTCCCCTACACCCTGGTGATCGACCGGGAGGGCCGAATCCGGGAACGACTGCTGGGCATGCAGACCCGGGAAGACCTGGCCGGAGCCGTCGAGCCCTACTTGTAATCCGGCAATCGACGGAAATTGACCCAGGTCAAACACCAAAAGGTGCATTTATATAGAATGTTAAGGGCTGAAGACAGCCCGAAACCAAGAAACTCCCGAGGAGATCTCCAATGGTCCAGATCAAACCGCACAGCTCGACCGGAAGCCGATTCTTCCGGTTTGCCATTCCCCTTTCCATCCTGGCCGCAGCCGCGCTTGCCGGTAACGCCTGGGCCGATGATTTCGAGCTGGCAGGCGACCCGGAAGCCGGGGAACAGCCCTATCAGCTCCAGTGCGCTTCGTGTCACGGCAACACAGCCAAGGGCGACGGGCCGGCTGCCAGAGCCTTTGATCCCCCGCCTTCGGACCTGACCCGGGATGAGCTCACCGCCGAGCATCTGTTTGTCGCCACCAGCGAAGGCGGGCCGGCCGTGGGCCTGACGGCCACCATGCCCCCGTTCAAGCATTCCCTGAGCGAAGAAACCATCCACGACATCGTCGCGTACATCAAGTCGCTTGAATAAGGGCGACCACCCCGGCGGTTCATCCGGGGCCATTTTCCTGACCAGGAGATTCAACATGTTCACCAGAACAAAGTCATCATCCACCCTTGCATCCCGGCTTGCCGTCATGGCCGCCGGCATGTTCGCCATGCTGCTGGCAATGCCCGCCCATGCCTGCCCATCGTGCAACGATGCCTTCATGTGGGAAATGGTTGAAGAACGCGCCGACACACAGGTCAGCCGGGATGTTCTGGCCGCCGTGGAAAACCAGCAGGGGCTGCCCATTGGTACCGAAGGCCAGACCACCGCCGCCACCGTGGCCGCCGCCCAGGGCACAAACCCGAATGACACGGAGCTGGATTCCATCTTCGACGGGGCCGAATTCATCGACATCATCCGTCGTGACGAGGGTCTGAGCATTCCGCCGACCAGCTTTGTACCCCAGGATGCCGAGCCGGACGTGGAATTCACCATCAGCCTGGACGAAGGCCAGACCTATATCGGCCAGGGCGTAATCTACGATGGGTTCATGACCGACGGCAAGATCCCCGGCCCCACCCTTCGAGTGACCGAGGGCGATATTGTCCGGTTCACGGTGGAAAACAATGGCACGGTTCCCCACGGGGCTTCCATCCACGCAGCGGATACCCAGACCTCCAAGTACATTGGACAGATCGGACCGGGACAGTCGAAGAGCGTGACCTTCCGGGCCAACATGCCGGGGGTCTACATGTACCACTGCGCCCCGGGTGGCCACGCCATTCCCATGCACGTGCTGTTCGGCCAGTACGGCATGATGGTGGTCGAACCGAAGGACAAGAAGTACAAGCTTGAAGAAGAACTTGGCCACGGGCCGGACCTGACCCTGTACATGGTCCAGCACGAGTTCTACGCCAGCGGCAAGGACGCCATCGAGGGCAATCCGCTTTATACCGCCTTCAACGGCAAGCTGTTCCGGTATGTGGAAGATCCAATAACCGCCAAGCCCGGCGATTACGTTCGAATCTATTTCCTGAACGTGGGGCCGAATCTTCTCTCGACCTTCCATATCGTGGGAATCATCTGGGACTACGTGTACTGGCAGGGGCACCCGGATGCCTGGATGCCCGGTGGTCAGACGGTTACCGCCGGTCCCTCGGATTCCTGGGTGATCGAGTTCCGGGTGCCACCCGATGAGGGGGCCTACACCATCGTGACCCATGCGTTTGGCTCCACCACCCGGGGTGCACTCGGACTCCTGGTCGCCGATGCCGACGCCGACACGCCGAAGACCATTCTGGCCGACGGGCCGGACTATTCCGACGAGGACATGGAAGAAATCCACGAGTCAGCGGTTCGCGTGATTTCTCCCTACCAGCCCGTCGATGCGCCCGATGGCGGTGTGCCGGCCAAGCCCGACCAGGTCGTCTCCTACGGCCCCCACATCGACGAGGTGGTCGTGGAGATCATCGGCAACTCCTACGATCCCAAGGTCATCGAGATCGAGCCGGGCACGAAGGTCACCTGGGTCAACGAGGACGTATTCACCTACATGGCCGGTGAGTTTTCCGGCATTCACAATGCGGTTGGCACCCGGGGGCCGGAAAACTTCGCCACACGGATGCTCGGTCACGCCGAAAGCGACAGCCACGTGTTTACCCAGCCGGGCGAATACACCTACATCTGCACGCCCCACCCGTACATGAAGGGCAAGATCATCGTCCGGGAGTCAAGCGAGGAATAGCAAGGTTTTTGAGACATTGCCGACCACCGACCGCCGGGCCCTTCCCGGCGGTCCTGTTTTACGACCCGACCGGCGGTCAGGGCGCCCGGGAATCCGGGTATAATGTACCCATCTGGCTTTCTATTAGATTTCTCCCCCAATGACCTTTGTTGTTACCGAAAACTGCATCAAGTGCAAATACACCGACTGCGTTGAAGTCTGCCCGGTGGACTGCTTCCACGAGGGCCCGAATTTCCTGGTCATCGACCCGGAAGAGTGCATCGACTGCACCCTGTGCGAGCCCGAATGCCCGGTGGAGGCCATCTACCCGGAAGAAGACCTGCCCGAAGATCAGCTCGATTTCCTGGAACTCAACGCGGAGCTTTCGAAAGAGTGGCCGGTCATCACGGAAATGAAACCCGCCCCGGAAGATGCCGAGGAGTGGGAAGATGTGCCCGACAAGCGCGAGCACCTGGAACGCTGATACTTTTCATTCCACGAAAATCCTCCGAAGCCACCCGGCCTTGCGGCCATGAATGCAGCATGCGTGCTATCCAGGCCCTGCAGATCCGGAACAAAATCCAGCCCGAACCCCGGGAGGTGACAACATGAAGGTCGTGGTCATCGGTGCCGGCGTCGTGGGGGCCACCACAGCCCTGTGCCTGGCCGAACGGGGCGTGGAAGTCACGCTGATCGAGCGCCATTCCCTGCCGGCGGCCGAAACCAGCCATGCCAACGGCGGCGGGATCACCCCGGGCCATGCCGAACCCTGGAATACCCCGGGGATCGCGCGCCGGGTTCTGACCCGATCCGGGTCCAGCGAGCCCTTCCGGATCTACCCCCGCGCCCTGCCCGGCCTGATGGGCTGGGGCCTGTCCTTTCTCCGCGGCTCGACCCCAAAGCGCTACTTTCCAAGTGCCAGAAACTGCACCCGCCTGGCCGTTTACTCGGGCAAGTGCCTGGCACGGCTGCGCGAGGCCCACTCGCTGGACTACCACCAGTACACCCGGGGGTCCCTGGAGCTTTACTTCAGCCAGGCAGAACTCGACCAGGCCCACAGCCTGCGCCGGAAAATCGGCAACCCGGAAGTCGACCTGAAAACCATCACCCCGGACGAGGCGGTATCCATGGAACCGGCCCTTGAACCGGTCGCCGGGCAGATCCACGGGGCCATGCTGTTTTCCCGTCACGAATCCGGCGATGCCTGCGAGTTTTCCCGGCTCGCCGCCCAGCGGGCCGAGTCCCTGGGCGCCCGGGTGATGTTCAATACGCGGCTCCAGTCAATCGAACTGGAAAAGGGGCAGTTCAGGGAGGTGTTCACTGATCAGGGTCCGATCGGCGCCGACGCCCTGGTGCTGGCCGCCGGCTGTACAAGCCCGGAACTGACCCGTCCATTGGGGCTGAAACTGCCGATCTATCCGGTCAAGGGCTATTCGGCCACCCTGGAACTGGAAAACGCCGACCATGCCCCGGTCATGCCTCTGCTGGACCTGGAAAAGCGCATCGTCACCGCACGATTCGGCAACCGCCTGCGCATGGCCGGCCTGGCCGATTTCGAAGGGTTCGACCGAACCGTCCGTGAAGACCGGATTGCCTGGCTGCTCGATTCAGCATCCAACCTGCTGCCCCGGCTGGCCGAAGAGATCAAAAGCGGCCGGGCCGAGACCTGGGCCGGACTTCGCCCCATGACCCCGGACGGGGCGCCTCTGCTGGGCCAAAGCCGCATCGAAGGCATCTGGCTCAATACCGGCCACGGCTCCATGGGCTGGACCGAGGCCGCCGGATCGGCACAAATCACCGCCGACCTGCTCACCGGCAAGCCCCCGGCCATTGACCTTGCCGGTCTGACCCCGGACCGCTGGAAGCTCTAGGGCACCGCCGGGGCTATTCGCCGTTGTGAGCCACCCGGGTAGCCTGCCAGGCCACCGCCTGCCATTTGCCGTCGTGCTGACGGAATACGCCGGTGTTGTAAAACCGCCGGGGTGGCTGGCTTTTGGTCTTGCCCACGAGTTCGAAGGTGACCACCGCGGTATCGTCGAACACCCGGATGCGGGTGTCCCGTGCCGAGTAGTCCATCGAGTCGGCCTCCTCGGCCTCTTCGGCCCCATCGGCTTCGGCCAGGCCCTGCATGATCTGGTCCTTGCCGAAGCGCTGGCCGTCGGAACTGGTGTAGACCAGGTCCTCGGCCCAGAAGCGGTCGTGGATTTGGGCATCGTTAACCGAGGCCCCGGCGAGGAATTCATCAAGCAATCGCTCCAGTTCCTCTTCACCACCCTGGGCGGGTGTCCACGCGAGAAGGGCTCCCAGCAGGGCCATGGAAATTATCGTTGATTTGAACATGTCAGGTTTTCTCCGGAATCGAAACCGGAGTCGATCATACCGCCCTTTCGGCTGAATCCGGCACGACGCGTACATTGCCCGCCCCTTCCCAGGCCACGATTCCCCCGCGCAGGTTTCTCAAATCCACCCCGGGGTTGCTGCCGGCCAGTTCGATGGCCTGGCGGCTGCGGTTGCCCGAGGCGCAGTAGACCACGCAGGTTCCAGCGTCAGGCAGCCTGGCCTGGCCGGACTGGAGTGCCGACAGGGGCCGGTTTATCGCACCGGGGATATGGCCTTCGACGAATTCCCTTGGCTCACGAACGTCGACCAGCACGGGTTGCTTGAGTCGGTCGATTTCACCGGGGCCGATTTCCCGGACCCGGGGACCGGGCCCTTGCAGCTCGATGTTCGCCGGTGAGCCGCTGCAGACCGGGCAATCCGGGCTGCGCCGGATGGCCATTCGGCGCACGGCAAGATCCCGGCCATCCATGACCCACAAGCGGCCGCAGAGGCTTTCCAGGCCCGACCCGGGCCTTCCGGCCAGCAGCTTGATTGCCTCGATGGCCTGGACGCAGCCGGCCGCACCCACCAGGGGGCCGAGTACCCCGGCCTCGGCACAGTTGGGCACCCAGCCGGTGGGCGGTTCGGGAAACAGGCAGCGAAGACAGGGCCCGCTGCCGGGCAGGAAAAGCGAGACCATGGCCTCCAGGCCGGTGGCCGAACCGTAGACCAGGGGCACACCGAACTTCACCGATGCATCCCCGGCCAGGTACTTGGTTGCAAAGTTGTCGCTGCCGTCGATGACCAGGTCGTGAGTCTCGAACAACACCTTTGCATTGCCCGAATCCAGCCGCTCCGGCCGGGCTTCGATGCGAATATCCGGGTTCAGGTTGGCCAGGCGACGGGCAGCCGCGATGGCCTTGAGTTCACCCAGGTTCGACTCGCCGAACAATACCTGGCGCTGCAGGTTGGAGGCATCGACCCGATCATCATCGATGATGGTGATCTTGCCGACCCCCGCCCCGGCCAGGTAGGGCAGAACGGCGCAGCCCAGTCCCCCTGCACCCACGCATAGCACCCGGGCCTTTCCGAGGGCCACCTGACCTTCCCGGCCGATTTCCGGGAGTATGGTCTGCTTGGCGTAACGCTCGCCCATGGTCTCTCAGGCCAGCCAGCCCAGCGACGACTTGCCCAGGGCCACGCCGAGAATCCAGATCCATGCCAGCAGGGCCAGGGCGAAGAACACCCAGGCCCGGGCCCCGGGGCGACTGCGGAAGGCCAGGATCCCCAGTACGATGTAGACCACCACCAGCACCAGCTTGAGGCCGAACCAGGCCACCAGGTGCGGCCAGAGACTGGCCTGGACCATCAGGACGATGCCGCTTGCCAGAAGCAGGGTATCGACCACATGGGGCGCGATGCGCAGGGCCCGGTTGTTGATGGCACGCCCCATCCCCAGCCGCCATACGCCCCGCGCGGCAAAACCCAGGCCGGTAAGCACCGCCAGGGCGGAATGGAAATGTACCAGGATCATGTAAGTACTCATGCGTTGTTTTCCTTTAGCCACGCCTGCGGCGTATTGAAATTTTCGAAGGGCCGACCCTCTTCCCGCTCGACCCGGGCAAGCCCCAGGTCCCCGACCAGGTCCCGGATGGAGCCGGTACCCGCCAGGGCCCGGTCCACGGCGTCGGCCAGCCCATCTGTAACACGAATCGCCAGGGGCAGTGGGTATTGGGTGCAAGCCGCTCCCCCGCCATGGGCTTGGGCAGCCCCGGCCAGGTGACCGAGGGTTTCGGTATCCAGATAGGGCATGTCCACCGGAATGACCATCATCCAGCGCCCGGCCAGTTCGCCCCGGGCGGCCAGAATGGATTCCAGGCCACCCAGCGGGCCGAGCCCGGGACGACTATCGGGTACACAGTCGTAGCCCGGGCGGTTTCCGGAGACCAGCACCGGGTCGGCCCCGAATCGGCGCAGAATCCCCACTGCCCGATCCAGCAGGGTGTGTCCTTCCAGGGTCAACAGGGCCTTGTCGGTTCCCATGCGGGTCGAGGCCCCGCCGGCCAGC
Organism: Wenzhouxiangellaceae bacterium; assembly: GCA_007135395.1. GTDB lineage: Bacteria > Pseudomonadota > Gammaproteobacteria > Xanthomonadales > Wenzhouxiangellaceae > SLIZ01. The sequence goes on from SLIZ01000128.1 coordinate 10,531, forward strand.
ACCAGGCCGGCCCAGTCCTTGCCCGGTGCATTCTCCAGGGTCCTAGCCATGGCCACACAGGGCATGGCCCTGGACCCATTCGCTGTCACCGTCGATGTAGTGTTCCTGCTTCCAGATGGGCGCCCGGTGCTTCATTTCCTCCACCAGGAAACGACACGCCCGGAAGGATTCCTCCCGGTGGCGGGAGCTGGCCGCGGCAATAACGCTGGCCTCACCCACCTCCAGCCGACCGTAACGGTGGGCCAGCCACAGATTGATGGTCTCGCCCCATTGCTCCCGGGCCTGGTTGCAGATTTCGATAAAAACATTCCGGCACAACACGGCATGCAGGTCATAACTGACGGCCCGGACCTGGCGGCCCTGGTTGATATCGCGCACCCGGCCGATAAACAGATCGGCTGCACCGTGGCCCGGTGCCGAACAGTGCTCCAGTGCGGTCAGCGGATCGAGTGCATCTTCGGTCAGGTCAACTCCAATGCCTGTCGCCAACTTGCCCATGGTCAACCTCCGCATACCGGCGGCAGGACCGAGAGATTCCGGCCCTGGGGTACCGGGTCGGAATCGTCCAGCACGGTTTCATCCGTGGCAAACGCCGATGCCCGCAAGAGCGACAGGGCGTTGTCGTTGCCCGCGTAGTGTTCGGCCAGTCCCGATCTCAGGTCGGTGACCCGGGCTCGGTCCGGCAGGGGAACATCGACCACCGGCGGGTCGCCGAACTGGCGAAAGGCGCCGAACAGGCGCACCGGCACGGTCCGGGTGATTGCACTATGGCGAGTTGTTTCTGTCTTCATGGTCATGGCTTTGCGGTTGGAGTGGAATGGATATCCGGCACCGGGCCTGGCTCCTGGCTGGCGGCATCCCCCGGGCCGGGTGCGGGAAAGCCCAGACCGGCCCAGCGGGCCAGTCCAATGGCCACCACGCCGGCTGCAAGAACCGCCAGCATGCTGGAAAACCCCAGCGCCGCAGCTCCCATGATCAACAGGATCCAACGGCCATGCCGGTGTTGCCAGCTCGGTGCGGCAAGCTTGAAGTGAAACCAGCCGATCACGCCGATGAGGAGCGCCTGCAACACCATCGGATATTCCGGCAACCCACCACCGCCGAGTACGAGTGCTCCGCTGAGGATGAGCAAACTGACTCCTATGATGGCGTTGGAGCGCCACGTACGGCTGCCGCCCCGGTAATGGGCGGTGACTCCCCCCGAACCATGGCAATAGGGCATTCCGCCCAGGCTTCCGGCAACCAGGTTGCCGATCCCGAGGGATTGGAGCAGTCGCCGGGGGGTGACCCGTTCGGCACGCTGGCCGTAGTAATCCCGGGCGGCCCGCTGGGTTCCCAGTACAGAATTGGTCAGGGTCAGCGCAATCTGGGGAAGCACCATAAGGGCAACCACCGTGGGTCGGAATGCCGCGTCGACCGCCGGCGCCATGGCCGGCACTGCATGCCACAGACCCCAGACCAGCCCGCCGGCGGCCACCGCACCGAGTACGGGCCAGCCGGTCTGCCGGGTGACCAGTACCAGCAAGACCCCGGCAGCCAGCACCAGGGCCAGCTCCGCCGGCTCGGCACCAAGCATCCTCAGTGCCGCCAGGATCAGCATGATGCCCAGACCGACCTGGAATCCGTGGACCAGTACCAGCGGAATGCGCCCGGCGAGTCGATCGACGTTGATGACGCTGATAAAAAAATAGATGGCCCCCAGCAGGATGCCGGCAACCTGGAGTTCGGTCGCACTGGCGCCTGCCGCAATCGCCATGATGGAAAGGGATTTGAGCGGCTGGACGGGAATCGGCAACCGGAAAAGCCAGCCGGTGGCCAGGTAGGCCGCTCCGGTGGTGGCCAGCATGACCGCAGCCGATGCCCCGGTCTGCCAGGCCAGGGCCAGCAGCAGGGGAAACAGCACAGCGCCATCGGCAAAGGCGCCGGCCAGATCGCCCTTCCAGGAACCGGACCGGGGTGCGGTGGCCGCAGCGGTCATTCGTGAAAGCTCTCCGGCACCCCGTCAAGTCCGTCCGGGTGAACCCAGCGACCGGATTTACCCCCTTCCTTGAGTACCAGGCGAACCCGGTCGATCTCCAGGGCCGGCTCCACCTGCTTGGCCAGGTCCCAGATTGTCAAAAGCGCGCCGTTGACCCCGGCAAGGGCTTCCATTTCCACCCCGGTCTTCGCCGAAGTCACCGCCAGGCAATAAACCGCCACGGCCTGAGCGGCCTCGTCAGGGACAAAGCTCACAAGGACCTGGTCAAGCCCCAGGGGATGGCACAAGGGGATCAGGTCCACGCATTTCTTGGCCGCCATGATTCCGGCCACCTCGGCCAGCCGCAGGGCATCCCCCTTGGGCAGGGTGCCGTCCCGAACCTGTCCGAATGCGACCGGGCCGAGAACGATACGACCGGTTGCCACGGCTCGGCGCCGGGTGATCGCCTTGTCCCCCACATCCACCATCTGGTATTTGCGACGCTCGTCCATGTCAGCCTCCGGTACTCGCCAGGTGGGGGGTATCCCCGTAGTCGCCTTCGTGCAGGAAATGGGAAACCCGCTTGCCGAAAAGGGCGGCGACAATCCGGTCTTTCAGTTCTTCTTTCTGTTCGTCGGCGGCCAGCAGCGGACGCAGGTCATCGCTGCCATTGCCGAAAAGACACAGCCGCAATCCACCCCGGGCGGTTACCCGGAGCCGGTTGCAGGTATCGCAGAAACCGGGGGCGTAGGGAGCGATCAATCCGATTCGCCCTGCATGCTCCGGATGGGTGTATTCCACCGCCGGTCCATCGGCCGGTCCCCGGTCCCGGGGTGTCCAGCCGAGCCGGTCAAGCCGGTCACGGACCCGGTCACCGCCCAGGTGCCGGGTGGCAAAGTAGTCCCCGTTGTCGCCAGTGCGCATCAACTCGATGAACCGAAGGCTGATCGGCCGTTCCCGCACGAACTCGAAAAACGCCGGCAACTGGTCATCGTTGAGCCCCTTGAGCAGCACCGTATTGATCTTGACCGCATCCATTCCCGCCGCCAGGGCGGCATCGATGCCGGCAATGACCCGATCGAACCGCCGGTCCCCGGTTATGGCCTGAAATCTTTCCGCATCCAGGGCATCCAGGCTGATGTTGACTGCGTCCATCCCTGCAGCCTTGAGGTCTTCGGCGCAATCGGCCAGGCGATAGGCATTCGTGGTTACCGCCATTCTCTTCACACCCGGGGTCTGCTTGACCGCCCGGGCAACCTGCATGAAATCCTTGCGCACCATTGGCTCACCGCCGGTAAGCCGGACTTTCCAGGTGCCCAGTTCGGCGAAGGCCGCGACCAGACGACGAATCTCGTCGATCTCCAAAAAGCCCTTCGGGGTGCCCTGGTAGCCATTGGGCAGGCAGTATTCGCAGCGGAAATTGCAGACATCGGTGATGGAAAGGCGCAGGTAGGAAAACCGCCTTCCGAACCGGTCCTCGAGCTGACGGGTCCTGGGAGCCGCAGGTTGCGGGTGACCGCCGACCCGAAGCGGGATAGCAGCAGTATCCGGACCGGCGCCCGGTCGGGATGGATTGTTCATTGCATGCTCCTTTTCAATGCCGGAAGGCGCCCGCGTTTCCCCGGAAACCCTGGCCGACTCCGGCCTTTCCGGCCGGTCGGCGGCATTCGACCCATGGCCCTGGCGGGCGTCAGGCTCGAATGCTCGGAGTCCATTTAATCGATTTGAAATGAATCTTATAGGCTGGTTGCCTCGATTTCTTTGACCGAGGTCAATTCAAGGGGGATCGGGGCTCAAAAGGGATGGCCCAGGGGATGACCAATTATCTCGAAATGCGGTCAACACAGATGCCATCACGGCAGGGGGCGTTCACCCGGAAACGGCTTCGGCCTCCGACAACTGCCGCAAGCGTTCCGGGTCCAGCACGGTCACCCGGCGGCGTCGAACCTCCAGGACCTGGGACTCATGGAGCTGGCTGAACAACCTGGAGACCGTTTCCAGCACCAGCCCCAGGAAACTGGCCAGGTCGGCCCGGGACATGGTCAGGGTCAGTTCATCGTCCGGCCAACCCAGCCGGCGATACTGGCGGCGAAGGCGCCTGAGGAACATGGCCAGGCGCTGGGTTGCCTGCCTGCGGCCCATGATGACCAGATGCTCCTGGTCCTGGCTGGACGCCCGGCTCATGGCCTTCAACAGTCCGGCATTAAACCAGGACAGTCCGTCGAGTGACTCCGGGTTCCGGGCAAGAGAAAGTGCACAGACCCTCGATGATTGGAGGGCCTGGGCCGCGGAAGTATGAGTGCCGTTACGTATTCCATCGATGCCAAGCACATCCCCGGGCAGGTGGAAGCCGAGGACCTGTTGGTCCCCGTTTCTCTCCAGGCGCCAGGACTTGAACGAACCGGACTGAACGATATAAAGGTACCTGAACCGATCCCCTGCATGGAACAGGGGATACCGGGGTAAACAACGAATGCCTGTACGAAGCCTGGACACAAGCTGCTCCCGCCGGGCCTCGTCGAACCTGCCGGCAAGACACCGGGGCTGCTGCTCACATCCGCTGCAGCCGGCTTCCCCCGGGGGATTGTGAATTGCATGGCGCAACCGGTCGCTCCCTGATCATGCCTGGACAGGCAGTCTAGCATTGCGGATGCAGGCTACTGGGAATACAGTCTCGACTTCAGCAACATATAGGCACGCTGGTCACGGCTGGTGTCTGCAGGATGGGAGTTCTCTTCGCCCCAGGTTTGCGAATCCAGGATTTCCCAACCGGATCGATCCACGATCCTTTCGAGCCCTGCCAGGGTAAACATCCAGTAGTTCGTGCGATCGTTGTTGCATTCCTGGGGGTCGACCAGGTAGGCAACCGGGATCCCGCCGATCTCCACTTCCTTGTTTGAACCCACTGCATTGGCCCAGCGCACCACACGTGTACTGATCGCACAATACCTCGTTCGCTTCGCAATGGCTTCCAGGATGTAGAAGGGATTCTTCAGGTGATAGAGAATGCCCAGCAGAAATACAAAGCCATACCGGTCTTCCGGAAGCCTGAACTGATCATCCAGATCGATTTCATGGATTTCGGTCGCTGCATTCAATCGCTCGTTGAGCAGGCGCGCACCCCTCAGGCCGTTCCAGTTGGTCGCCGGCCAGTCAATCAGGTCGACCGGGTGGCCCTGCTCTGCCAGCAAGTAACCGAGATCGCCATCGGCGCAGCCAATATCCGCGATTCGACATTGCCCCAGTTCCCTCAACGCCGCCCTGGAGTCTTCGGAACAAAGCGCATTCAATGCCGCTATGTTGCTCAGAATATCGTAGCCGTACCAGGTCCATTCCTCAGGTGGCGGGTTTCTGGCCTCCTCCATGCTTTTGCGCCAGCCGGGGAGTTGTTCGTTAAGGCGTGCAATATCCAAGGTTTTCTCCTGACTAGTGTATTCACTAGGGTCAACGTATGCGGGTGGATTCGGTCACCCAGGCCGGCAGGCTGTGCCCGGCGGATCGAAGGGCTCGCTCCCGGGCCCGGTAGTCCGATTCGATGGTCGCCAGCGCCTTCCAGAAACGGGCCGAATGATCCGGATGGTCCAGGTGGGTCAATTCGTGGGCAATCACGTAAGCGGCCAGTTCCGGGGCAACCAGCATCAGACGAATATTCAGGGACACATTGCCCTTCGATGAGCAGCTGCCCCAGCGGGATTTCTGGTTGCGGAAGGTGATGCGCCCGACCTGAAAACCGTGCTCCCGGGCCAGCTCCCGGGTCCATGGCTCCAGTAATCCCCGGGCCCGGCCGTGGAGCCACCGACGCAACATTCCATGGGCCGGTGCCGGGTCCGTCCCGGTGGTCACCAGAAGCTGCCGGTTTCCTTCCTTGCGAAGGCTGACTCGGGCCGGGGTGGACGCCGTGCCGGAAGTTTGGCCGGCGTATTCCACCGTCCAGGTCTCTCCGGCGGCGGCCAGCCGAATGATTTCCGGAAAGGGCCCGTCAATGGCCGGGTCCCGGCCCCGCCGACTGTCCCGGGTTTTTTCCAGGCACCGCTGCACCCAGTCGGCCTTGCTCGCGGCAAAGGCCAGGGCCTGGTCCCGGGGGTATCCCGGAGGGATCACCAGCTCCACCCGCCCGGAGTCGAGCACCTTCAGGCGGACCCGCCGGGAGCGGGGATTTTCGATGATGGCCGGATCAAAGGTCAGGCTGGACACGGGCAGACTCGGAATCAGAGGTTTGAGCGGGAAAGCGGAATGACGATCTCGCGGGAAAGTCTAATGGATTCACCGGTCATTGCCAGTACAATTCACGCTCACGATTAACCGGCCTGCCCATGATTCGCCTTTCATCCCTTACCCTGCGCCACGGTCCCGAGCCCCTGATCGAAGAGGCCGATGCCACCGTGTATCCGGGCAACAAGGTAGGGCTGATCGGGCCGAACGGCTGTGGCAAGACCAGCCTGTTCAATCTGCTTCTCGGCCGGCTGAGCGCCGATGCCGGAGAGGTGGAGGTTCCCGATGACTGGGTCATCGGCCACATGGCCCAGGAGATCGGGGACCTGGACCGGCCACTGATCGAGTACGTCACCGACGGCGACAAGGCCCTGCGCCGGGCACAGGCCGAGGTCACCCGGGCCGAGGCCTCCGGCGACGGCCATGCCATTGCCACCGCCCATGGGCACATGGAACAGGCCGACGGATATACCGCCAGGGCGCGCGCGGCAAGCCTGCTGGCAGGACTGGGCTTTGCCTCGGAAACCGAAGACCAGCCCTTGAAGGCCTTTTCCGGCGGCTGGCGAATCCGGGCCAGCCTGGCCCAGGCCCTGATGTGCCCGTCGGATCTGCTGCTGCTCGACGAACCGACCAACCACCTGGACATGGAAACCGTGGTCTGGCTCGAAGAGTGGCTGAAACGCTACGAGGGCACGCTCATCCTGATCTCCCACGACCGGGACTTCATCGACACGGTGGTCGACTCGGTCATCCACATCGAGCATCGCAAGCTCAATACCTACACCGGCGGCTACACGGATTTCGAGCGCCAGCGGGCCGAGGCCCTGATGCTCCAGCAGGCCCAGTTCGAAAAGCAGCAGCGCCAGATCGCCCACATGCAGAAGTTCATCGACCGGTTCCGGGCCAAGGCATCCAAGGCCAAGGCAGCCCAGTCGCGCATCAAGGCCATGGAGCGGATGGAGAAGCTGGCCCCGGCCCACGCTGATTCGCCGTTTGATTTCAGCTTCCGGGAACCCCCCCGGGCTGGCAATCCCCTGGTCAGCCTGGAGGATGTGGACCTGGGCTACGGCGAGACGGTTGTCCTGTCGGACCTGTCCCGTTCCCTGGCCCCCGGCGACCGGATCGGATTGCTGGGGCTAAATGGCGCCGGCAAGTCCACCCTGGTCCGCGCCCTGGCCGGTGAGCTGGACCCCATGGCCGGGACGATACAATCCAGCCGCGGGCTGGCCATCGGTTATTTCGCCCAGCACCAGCTCGAACAACTGCACCCGGCCTCCAGCCCCCTGGATCACCTCCGGTGGCTGGCCCCGGATGAACCCGAACAGCCCCTGCGGGACTTTCTTGGCGGCTTTGCCTTCCATGGCGACATGGCCGTCAATCCGGTTGCCCCTTTATCCGGCGGCGAAAAGGCCCGGCTGGTTCTGGCCCTTCTGGTCTGGAATCGACCCAACCTGCTGTTGCTCGACGAGCCCACCAACCACCTGGACCTGGACATGCGCCATGCCCTGACCGTGGCCCTGCAGACCTTCGAAGGCGCGGTGGTGATCGTCTCCCACGACCGATACCTGCTCAACAATACGGTGGAATCCTACTGGCTGGTCGCCGACGGGGGATTGAGCGCATTCAAGGGCGACCTGTCAGACTACCGACGTTGGCTGGCCGAGCAGCAAAACCCGCGGCAGGCCGAAAGAAGCGCCGGGGACGGAGAAGAACCGGCCCGCAAGTCGCGCAAGGACATCCGCCGGGCCGAGGCCGAACAGCGGGCCCGGCTCAAACCACTCTATGACCGGGTCAAGAAAGCCCTGGCCGGTCTCGAGCAGGTCAACGAAAAGCTCGCCGCCCTGGAGGTCGAACTGGCCCGTCCGGAACTCTACGAGGCCGAGGAAAAGGCCCGCCTTCAGGCCCTGCTGGCCGAACAGTCGGAATACCGCAAGTCTCAACAGGCCCTTGAAGACGAATGGGCCGAGGCCGAACAAGCACTGGAAGAAGCCCAAGACTCATGCCCCTGATTACCCTGCAAAACGTCGACTACAGCGTGGGTGGCCCGCTTCTGCTCGAAAAGGTCAACCTGGCCATCGAGCCCGGCGAGCGCATCGCCCTGATCGGCCGCAACGGGGCCGGCAAGTCCACCCTGCTGCGACTCCTCGACGGCCAGCTCCAGCCCGAGGACGGGGAAATTCGCGTGGAAGGAGGTGTGCGGATCGCCCGGCTGGTCCAGGAGGTTCCCGAGTCTGCCGGCGGCAGTGTTTTCGACCAGATCGCCGCCGGGCTGGGCGAGTCCGGGGAAATGCTGGCCCGGTATCACCACCTCAGCCACGCCGAAACGGTGGATACCGATGCCCTGGCCCGGGTCCTCTTCACCATCGACCTCACACTCGCCGACGGCGAGGTGGTGGCCCTGATCGGCCGCAACGGGGCC
>SLIZ01000046.1 GCA_007135395.1 Wenzhouxiangellaceae bacterium
TGGTGATGGTCTCGTTCGGCAGACCGTCCGCGTTGGGGCCGGGATCACGAGCCGTCCAGGTTACTTCAAAGCTGTTGTCGTCACTGTCGGTACTGATCGGCCAGAAGCTGCGCAAGGCCGGGTCCGGGAAGGTGATCTCCAGCGTGGTCGGACGCTCGCAGGCATCATGGACATCCAGAAACGAGCGCAGGATTCCCTCGTAGCGGCGGCGCGAAACACCGCCGACTTCATCGGCCTGGATGGTGACATGCAGAATGTCGCCGACCAGCTCGGCGGTGGCGTTGCCATTGCTGCCGGGCAGAGGCGTGATGGTCGGCGGGATGTCGTCGATGACCGTGATCTTCTGGAAATCGAAGGTGGCGTGGGGCAGCCGCCAGCCGGAAATAGCAGAATCCAGTCCCAAGAGCACGGTTTCACGAAGCACATTCAGGAGCAGGCTGTTCCAGGGCTCGCCCTTGGCTCCAGCTGGAACGCCCGGAATAAAGAGGAATGACAGGTCCACCGGACTCAGGCGCGGACTGGCTCGCCACGCGACCGTATTTGCACCAACCGGAAACGAGACGATCCTGTCGGTGTAGTAGGGACAGTGGTACTCCGGACCTGCGCCCTCCAACTGGCTGAACTCCACGCTGCCATCAGCGCGACATTCTTCCCAGATCTTGTCGCTGGCATCAAACGAACCACTGGACAGCAGATATTCGAGATCGGTGAACTTTCCCGCCGGTGGCCGCTTGTCGTCAGGCAGCAGCATGACGTCGACCGAGGTGTTGTGGTGAAAAACCTGGGGTGTCCCCAGCTCACCCCAGCCGCTGGGGGTGTCGAAGGGGACGCCCAGTGCATTTTGATAAGTGGAGGCCATGTGCGGTTGTGCGAAGTCCACCTCGCACACGCCCGCCGGCACGTAGCGCACGATGTCGGACGGCGCGACCAGGTGGGCCTGGCAGAACTTCAGCGCCAGGTTGACCCAGAACGCACTAGCGCTTGCAGACTCCGCGCCCGGTGCCGGAATCAAAGCGTAGCCGAACAGGAGGTTGTAGAGGATTCCCAGCGAAAGGGTGCAGGCCAGCGGATCGATACTGCCGCGCGAGGCCAGCAACTCGACAAGCGCATCCGATGAGTGGGACAGCGAGAACGATTCCATGACCAGTGGTGCGGCGTCTTGCGCGGAATCAACGCGGCGCAGCTCGATGCGGTCAAAGTCCTGGGCGGAGGCAACCGCCATTCGGCCCTCCTGGATCTGGGCCACGCGGCTGCCTGGAATCGTTTGATGTGCAAACACCTGACGCCCAACCTCGTGCTCACCGCGAAACAGCGTCAGGGCCAGCATGGCCTGTTTGCGCGGATCGCTGAGCGTAAACGCAATGCCGGCGACGGGGTCCCTGAAATCAAGGGTCAGCGGTCGCTGGTGATCCAGCACCACCTGTCCCCGTTCGACCGCAAGCCCGGCCAGGGAAAACCAGTCCATCGGCGAATCGGCTCGACCCGGAGTCGTCCGGGCATCGATCAGATCAATGGGTTGAAACTCGGAATGCTCGTGGGCATCGAGTACCACCACGGCAGCCAACGCTGCCGGAGCGGCCAGTAGAAACAGTCCAAAAGACACTACCAGAACCGCAGGGCGCATGATGCTGATCCTCATTGTTTTCTGATCGGAACCAGCTTGAACGAATCCTGCAGTGCAAGGAATGAACGACGGTTGCAGATTTCTGCTCTCAGGTTGCAATCTGATCTTGCCCGGGGCTCAATTACCCCGTGCATACGACGCCGGGGAGGTGTCGAAACGTTCCTTGAAGCGACGGGAGAAGTAGGAAACACTGGCGAACCCGACCGCGTCGGCCACTTCGGCGACGTTGCCGGCGGATTCGGTCAGCAGGCGGGCGGCGACCTGCAGCCGCTTCTCGCGCAAGTACTCTTCCGGCGACTGACCGGTCACGCCTTTAAGTCGACGGAACAGCGTGGTGCGATCCATATGGAGCAGATCAGCCCAGTCACGAACGGAAAACCGGGGGTCAGACAGGTGCTCGTCGAGTACGGTGTTGAGCTGGGCCATGAATGGCGATGTGGAAGATGATTCGCGGGCTTCGTCCGAGCTGGATTCGGCGTGTTCCAGGCGCGCTTTCAATCGCCGGCGCGAGGCGATCAGGCCGGCCACCCGCGCGGCCAGTTCGGCGCTGTCGAAGGGTTTGGCCAGATAATCATCGGCCCCGGCCTCCAGACCACGCACGGTGTCTTCCGGGGCGGCGCGGGATGTCAGCATCAGAACCGGCACGAAAGCCAGCTCCGGGTCATCCTTGATCTGGCGGGTCATGGCCAGACCATCCATGACCGGCATCAGGCCGTCGGTGATGATGCAATCGGGGGTCAGCTCCCGCGCCCGCTGCAGGCCTTCGGCACCGTCAGCGGCTTCTTCGATACGGTAGCTGCGGCCCAGACGCAGGCGCAGGAAGGCGCGCAGTTCGGCGTTGTCTTCGACCAGCAGCACGCAGGGCACGTCTTCGGATGACCGTTCAACGATGGCTTCTTCATATCCCTCATGAGTCGCCATGACCAGGGTTTCAACCACTTCAGGCTGATCGCTCGCCGATGCGTTCGGTTGCAAGTCAGTCGGGATATTCAAGGTAAAGCAGGCGCCCTTGCCGGGCTGCGACTCGACCCTGATCCTGCCGCCGTGCAACTCGGCCAGCTCGCGGGCCAGGGCCAGGCCGATCCCGGTCCCCGGACTGCTGGCCGAGGTCTGCTCGCCTTGTCGATAGCGCTCGAAGATGGCCTGCTGATCGGCCGGGTCGATGCCGGGCCCGGTGTCGCTGACCGACAGTTCGATGTGCCCTTCGGCACGCGTCAGTTGGACCACGACCCGGCCACCCTCGGGCGTGAACTTGATCGCATTGGACAACAGATTGCTGAGCATGGTGTCGATATGGGCCTGGTCGCAGACCAGCCTCAGCGGCTTATCGGCACCTACGCAGCTCAGCTCGATATGACGCAGGCGGGCCTGCACGGCAAAGCGATCGACGATGCCGCGCACGATCAGGGCCAGATCGATCTCGATCAGTTTCAGCGGCATGCGCCCGGCGTCCAGGCGCTGCAGATCCAGGATCTGGCCGATCAGTGACTGCATGGCCTCGCTGTTGCGCAACGCTACATTCAGGTATTGCTTCATTTCATCATCGAGACGTTCACCACTGACCCGCGCCAGCTCCTGCAGCGGTCCACGGGTCAGGGTCAATGGTGTGCGCAATTCGTGGGATACGTTGGCGAAGAACCGGGCGCGGGCATCGCTGATCTGGCGAATCTCCCGTGCCTGGGCGCGCACCTCGGCGGTGCGCTCGGCCACCTGTTCGGCCAACACCTGTTTCTGGGCCAGCAAGTTGCGCTCGCGCAGACGCTGGCCCAGGCGAGTGGCCAGCAACAGCAAAATGACTGCGGCCAGGGCGTAGACACCCCAGGCCAGCGGGCTCAGGTAATACGGCGGCTGGACGCGAAAAGCCAGCGGCTCGGATTCGAAGATCAGGCCGGCGGCATTGCGCGCCTGGACCCGGAAGACGTAGTCACCGCCCGGCAGGTTGGTGTAGTCACGCCGGGGCTCATTGCTCCAGCGCGACCAGTCACGTTCCAGCCCTTCCAGTCGAACCCGGTATTCGGTCAGGTCTGGAGCCGTAAAGCTGGAAAGCGCATATTCGAAGCGCAGCGACCCCGCGCTGGCGGGCAGTGCATCGGCCAGACCCCCGGTGCCTGGGCCAGCGATCAGCCACTGGTCCTGATCCGGAAAACCTGCCCGGATCACCTGCAAGCGACTGGGTTCGACCTCAGGTTCTACTGGCGGCCAGTCCAGCCTCAGCAGGCCGGGATGGCGGCCGATCCAGAGATGATCGCCGCGTTCGCGGATAAACCAGTTCACCGCCGGCTCCAGATCGGTCAGCCAGTGGCCGTGCCAGTCCAATCGGCCATCCTCGCCCAGCCTGCCGCGCCAGAGCGGGCCGCCCCACCCAATATCGGCGACCACACGGCCTTCGCTGTCTGCGTACATGCGCAACACACCGCGATCATCACCGAGTTGTTCATTGCCGAAATCCGGATCGGGCTCGATACGCAGCGCATCCGGTTCGACCGGTCGGTAACCGCCCAGGGGGGTGCCCAGCACGGTGCGCTCGCCCAGATTGAACGCCCTGACAAAGCCTTCGGGTACACCGTCCTCGGCGCCCAGTTCGGCTTCCAGAACCAGGGCATCGCCCTGCCAGGCCAGGCGAAAATAATGACCGGCGCTGGTGCCCACCCAGACCCGGCCGGCGGCATCTTCGGCAATGTGATCGACGCGGCGATTCACGTTCTCGATCCTGCCCAGCGAACGCCAGCCTTCTTCCGAGTTCAAGAGCACGCCCAGCCCGCTGTCCATCTCGACGTAGATCGCATCGCGCAGGCGCGAGCGGGTCAGTTTGTAGGCGTTGGCATCGGAAAGCAGAAGCTCGTGTTCGATCAGGCCCATATTGACCAGATCCGGTACCATCCGGTGGACACCACGGCTGCCGGACACCAGCAGGCCGTCTCCATCGTCGAGCACATCAAACACTTGCGGGACGGTGGTATCAATGAAATCCAGGCGGCTGGCATCGCGCCCATCGGCGGACAGCATGCTCAACCCCCCCTGTCCGCCGATCACCCAGCGGCCCTGGAAGGGAACCAGCGCGTAGGCGGACGAAAGCCCGAAGTCGGCATCGTAAACACGCTGGCCGCTGAACAGGTCAACTCGGCCAATGGCACCATGCTGGGCCAGCCAGAGGCCATTTTCGTGATCAATGATCATGTCGAAAACGTGGTTGACAGCCAGACCACTGCGACGGCTCACCTGCTCAAGCACCTGGCCCTCCGGTCCCAGAACCAACAATCCTTCATGCCGGGTGGCCACCAGCATGCCGCCATCGGGCATCGGCAAAGCCCGCTGTGGCCAGGCCCCGGAAAAGTCGAAAGGGGTCTCGACGGCCAGCGGCGGGTCACCGGACAGCCAGAACAGGCCGTCAGCGACGGTCCCCATCAAGAGGCGCCCGTCCGGCCAGGATTTCAAAAAGCTTGGGCGCGTTCCCTGGGGCAGGCGCCAATCCGGTGCGGGCTCGAGCATGGCGCCGTCTTCCGGAAACTCGGTGTAGTCATAGAGCTGGCCTCCGAACAGCACCATGAACCGATCAAGATGGTTGACGGTAGTGATGACAACATCGCCCGTGAACCGGGCAACCGACAATTCGCCATCACGCCAGCGAAACAGGTGACGAAGCGCGTGAAAATAGACGGCGCCGTCGATCAGTTGCAGACTGTATATCTCACCGAAATTGCGCTGGTCCTCGGGCAAGTGCTCCATGAGTGAGTGATACACCAGGCCGCCATCGTCGCCTGGCTCGAAGTAGCCGATTTCGTCAGGGGAGCCGGTCCAGATGCGGCCGCTTGCGTCGATTTCCATGGCGCGAATGCGGTTGCGGTTTTGTGTCGGTATCGCCTGCCAGTTCGCCCCGTCGAAGATCACCAGCCCCTCTCCGCCGGCGACCACAATGCGCTGATCCGGCGCCTGGCGCACCGCCCAGTTGACCAGATGACCGCCGTACTCGGCCATGGCGTAGTTGTGTACCGGCGGCTTGCCCGGGGGCGGCTCCAGCGCTGGAACACTGAGGGGAAACGCCAGTATGGCAAAGGCAACAGAGATCCTCTGAGCAACCCTCATCAGGCGAATTCCGGCAATGTGGAGCTTCAGTATACCCCTAGGATTTTTCAGAGATGCCGGTCAACTTTCGTCCACTCTGCCCAGGCGGCTCACTGCGGCTCGAACCTGTCGCGGAAGATCGTGTCGCCCAGCCAACGATATGCACCGATATCGCAGGGGCCGGCACCGCGGGGAGCGCCACGCAGATCGGTGGTCGGGCATTCACCTACCGCCGCACCGACTGCGGGGCTGTCCACCGTCGGCTGCATGCTGGGCAGGCCGCTGCCGTCGCTGATGTAGGGTTCCAGTCCGGGTGCGACGCCGAGTTGATCGCCGACCTGGGTATCGAAGCTGCACAGGTCCAGGTCATCGTTGGGGATCCATCCAATGCCTGTCGCGGAATTGCAGAAAAGATTGCATTGGTCGTTCGGGAGGTAACTTCTCTGGCGAAGGCCCCGTTATAATATAACGGCCTATGGCCCATTCCACTTCCACGTCCCTGGCTCCAGCCCGATTCATGCTGCTGGCCGGCCTGTTTTTCGTCTCCGGCTTTGCCGCGCTTGTCTATCAAGTGTTGTGGGTTCGCGAGCTGGGGTTGCTTTTCGGCAGTACCGCCCAGGCGGCGGCCCTGGCCATCGCCATCTTTTTTGCCGGGATCGCGCTGGGCGGCTGGTACTGGGGTCGCCGTGCCGGCAAGCAGGCAAGTGCACTGGCAACTTTCGGCTGGCTCGAGATCTCGGTGGCAGCGACGGCCCTTGGCCACTTTATTCTGCTGGATGTCTACCACCTGGCCTATCCGGCAATGTACTCGGCCGTTGGCCATGTCGGCCCGGCCGATACGGTGTTGAAGATACTGCTGGCCGCGCTGGTGCTTCTGCCACCGGCGTTTCTGATGGGCGGCACCTTGCCGATGCTGGGACAATACCTGATCCGGGTCCCTTCCGATCTGGGGCGGCTTGGCAGTCTTCTCTACGCCCTGAATACCGGCGGGGCGGCGTGCGGGGCGCTGGCTGCCGGCTTCGTCCTGCCGATGTGGCTGGGCTTCTCCGGTGCCTACGGCCTTGCAATTGGCCTGGATTTTCTGGTCGGCCTGTCTGCGCTGATCCTGGCGCGTCGCTGGAGTGAACAGTCGACCCGGACCCCGGTTCCGGAGGTGGAAAAGGCAACGACCGACACGGCGGTTTTGCCCCTGTCGGCCAGGCTGGTCTGGTTGATTGCCTTTGTGTCCGGCATGACAGCCCTGGCTGTTGAGGTGATCTGGACACGCCTGTTTTCCCAGGTGCTGCAGAATTCGGTCTATACCTATGCCCTGGTCCTGGTTGTTTTCCTGCTGTCATTGACCCTGGGCGCGGCGCTGGCCAATCGCCTGTGCCGCCTGCCTCGGGCGAAGACCGGTATGGTGATGGTCGGATTGCTGGTGGCCTCGGCTGTGCTGGTTGCAGCTTCACCGGTCCTGTTCCAGTTCACAACCGATGGGCTGGGCTACGTGGGGGCGGGTCAGGCCTGGCACGATTACCTGCGCAGTGTCGGCATCGTGGCCATCGTGGTCATGCTGGTCCCCGGTATGGTTCTGGGTGCGATATTGCCCTACCTGCTGCGTCTGCTTCAGGACCGCCGTGCCTCGGCCGGCGAATTGATCGGGCGGCTGATCGCGGTCAATACCGTGGGTGCGATCATCGGGGCGCTGGTTGCCGGTTTCGTGCTGCTGCCGCTGATGGGCGCCACGCGCACCCTGCTATTGCTCGGCTCGGTTTACCTGGCCACGGCCGGACTGGTTCTGATTGCTCACAGGCGCACGCCGGCCCTTGCAGCAGCGCTGACGCTTTTTGTTCTGGCGCTGGTCGTACCAATGGCCCCATTGCAGAGTTTCAAGGTGGTTTCCCTGAACCCGGCCGCGGACGAGCGCCTTCTGGACTTCGAGGAAGGCTCCCACGCCAGTGTGGCCGTCATCGAGCGTGAAGGCCATCGTCTGATCCGGGTCAATAATCATTACACGCTGGGCGGGACCGGCGCGCTGGAGTCTGAACGCAACCAGGCCCTGGTGCCCATGCTGATTCATCCGGACCCGAAAAAGGTGTTTTTCCTCGGTATGGGTACGGGCATCACCGCCGGAGCTTCCCTGCTTTTCCCGGTGGAGCGGGTCATGGTGTGTGAATTGCTGCCCGAAGTGGTGCGCCTGGCCCGGAAGCACTTCACGCCCTGGACCGAAGGCTTGTTTGAGGATTCCCGGGTCACAATACAGGCCGAAGACGGGCGCAATTGCCTGCGCCGGAGCCAGCAACGCTATGACTTGATCATCAGTGACCTGTTCACGCCATGGAAGGCGGGGACGGGCAATCTGTATACCTTGCAGCACTACGAAAACGCCAGTCAACGGTTGAAACCCGGCGGGATGTTCGTCCAGTGGGTCCCCAGTTATCAGGTCTCGGAATCCGAGCTGGGCATCATTGCCCGCACCATGGATGAGGCTTTCGAGCAGGTGGTCCTGTGGCGGGCTGATCTGTACCCGGCCCAGTCAGTGATCGGGCTGGTCGGACAAAATGAGCCGCAGCCGCTGGATCCCCAGGTACCGATCCGGCATGGGCGGATGCTGGCCGGGAACCCGGAGCTGCCGGACGATCTGCTTGCTGCAGTGGCCCTGCGGTTCTATGGGGGGAATATTACGGAATCCGGCCTGTTTGCCGATGCACCGCTGAACACCGATAACCGCCCGCTGATTGAATACCAGGCACCCCGCACTCAGCGCAAGGTGCAGGCCGGTCAGGCGCGTTGGCTGACCGGGGATCAACTGGGCCTGGTCTACGAACGTTTGTTCCAGCAGCCCGGTCTGGAGAACGATCCCTATTTGTCCTTGCTGAGTGAGGCGCAACGGGGGTTTGTGACCGCCGGCCGAAGCTATTTTCACTACGGTGTCTACCGCATGGCTGGCCAGGACGAACGGGCCGAGCTTTTTCTCCAGGATTTTCTGGCCAGAACGCCGTTTCAGCAGGCCCCGCCTGATCCCGAGCCTCCCACGACCTTGTCTGATTGGGAAGAACGCCGGCCAGAATCCCGCTGAGGGCTATAAATCTGTTCCGCAATGTTATAAAATAACGCTCCGTAGAAAAGACCTGGGGTGCAAACCCAGACCCCGATCGTTCGAGACATTCGAGTTTCGAGTAAAAATTCAGGAGTAGCAAACGATGAAATCAGTCATGCTTTTGGCATTGGGCGGCGTGCTCATGGCCGGCATTGCGGTAGCCGACGAGCCGACTCTTGGCGACCTGCTGCGCAAGATCGAAGCGCTCGAGGAGCGTGATCAGCAGCGCCAGGAACAGATCGACCGGCTGGAGCGCGAACTGGCGGCCGAACGGGAAACCGAGGAGCGCCCAGCGGAAAGCGAGGAGCGTCCGGGCGAACCGACGGAGCAGCCGGAGCGCCCGCCCGCGACGGCCACCACCGGTCCGCAGACCGATCCGCTGGATCCGACCCCGGCCCGCATGCGGGCGGCTGGCTCGACCGGTGAAGTGACCTCCGGAACGGCCTTCAATCCGGCCATCTCGGTGATTCTTGATGGGACCTACGCCCACTTTTCTGATGATCTGGATGACCCGCCGGGCTTTGATTTCGGCCACGGGCATGGTCACGGCGGCCACGGCCACGGAATCGAAGAGGGGCTCAACCTTCGTGAAGCCGAATTGACCCTTTCCGGTTCGGTGGATCCGTACTTCGACATGATGGTCATGGCTGCGATCTCGGATTCGAATATCGAGCTCGAAGAGGCTTTCATCACGACCCGTGCCTTGCCCGCTGGTACCCAGATCAAGGCCGGCAAGTTCTTCAGTGACGTCGGCTATATCAACAAGCAGCACATTCATGACTGGCAGTTCGTCGACCAGCCCTGGATGCGCGAGCTGATGTTCGGCGATGAAGGACTGAATGAAGTCGGAGTTCAGGCCTCCTGGCTACTGCCCACGGATACCTACACCCGCCTGGGTTTTGAGGTTCTCGAGGGCACCAGCAGCGGGATTGCAAATTTCGAGGGTGACGGGCGCCATGAATTGGTCACGGTACTTCCGGGCGATGACAACGAGCCCCAGCGCAATCGCTGGCGAGCCGACAAGAACCTGACCGATACCAACGGCCCGCGCCTGTTTACCGGATTTGCCAAATGGGCTCCCGATCTGGGTTTTGACCACGCCATCCAGCTGGGTGCCTCGGGCGGCTACAGCCGGGTCTGGCAGAACGAAACCGGTCATTCCTCTGGTCGCCTGGAGACCTGGGATGGTGACAGTCGCTTTGTCGGTGCCGACCTGGTCTACAAATACGGCCGTGGAGGCCTGATGGGGCATGGCAACTTCGTCCTGCAGGCCGAGTACGTCTATCGCGAGCTGGACGTCGAGTACCAAAGCCGCCAGTTCTCCGATTTTTCCACCCTGGCACTGACCGGACCGTCGGATGATCCTGATCAGCGCGACCAGCGCTGGAAGCAGGACGCTTTCTATCTCCAGGGAGTGTACGGCTTTGCACCACGCTGGAATGCGGGGCTGCGGATGGATGGTGTCGGCCTGACGAACCGGACCTTCGACGATGGCACTGATGACCTTGGACGACGGGGCATGCGCGGTGACCTTGGCGCATCCTGGCGCTACAGTAGCCAGGTCACCTTCGCCCCGACCGAATTCTCACGCCTGCGTGGTCAGGTCAGTTATATCGACCTGGACGACGGTCATGATGGCTGGCAATTCATGCTTCAGTACAACATGAGTCTGGGTGTCCACGGTGCGCACGCATTCTGACGAAAGACAGGCTGCGCCGGAGGCTGGCCATGCCCCCCGGCATGCCTGATGGCATGCCGGGTCAATGGCACGGGCCGGCCTTGTTTTACGCACTCACATTCTGAATCGTCACGGAGATTGACATGAAAAAGTTTCTGGCAGGTTTGATCCTGACACTGATCTCGATCCAGGCCGTCGCTGAAGTTCGCGTGGTGGCCACCGTACCCAATATGGGCATGCTTGCCCGCGCGGTCGGTGGTGATGCCGTTTCGGTAACCGTTCTGGCACCGCCGGATCGGGATGCCCACTACCTCGAGGCCCGCCCGTCAATGATGTCGGCGCTTCGTCGCGCCGATATCGTCGTCGCGGTCGGGGCCGAGCTCGAAGTTGGCTGGTTGCCGGCAGCCCTGCAGGGCGCACACAATCCCAGAGTCCAGCCGGGCCGTAGCGGATACTTCGAAGGGGCGGCCCACACCAGCCTGATCCAGGTCGGCGGTGCGGCCGACCGTGCCCAGGGCGATGTTCACCCGGCGGGCAACCCGCACTACTACTTCGATCCCGAGCGCATGGCCGAAATCGGATATGCGCTGGCCAGCCGTCTGGGTGAGCTCGATTCGGACAATGCGGACCAGTATCGGGCCAACGCCGAGGAATTTGCTCAACAGGCTGAAGACCAGGTTGCTGAGTGGAAGTCCCGAGTCGATGATCCGCCTGGCGTGGTTTTTTATCACAAGGATGCGGACTATCTTGCCAAGCTGCTGGACGCGGATATTCTCGGATATCTCGAGCCCTTGCCTGGTATTCCGCCCACTGCCAGTCATCTCAGGGAGCTTGTCGGCAGCTTACGCGGCACCGACGGCGTGATTTTGTATACAGACTTTCAGTCAAGCAGCGGCGCTGATTTCCTCGCTCGTGAACTCGGCTGGTCAGCCCACCAGTTGCCCAACCAGATCGCGATTGATGGTAGTGTCGATGACTATTTTTCCATGATCGAACGCTGGGTCGAGGCCATAGTTCGCTGAACGAACCAAACTCTCCAAAGATGCTGGTCTGCTTCGACCAGCTTGTTGTCGGATATACGGGGCCCGTCGTTGGCCCCGTTTCCTTTTCCCTGTATGCGGGGGAGGTTCTGGGGCTTGGCGGTGCCAACGGTGCCGGCAAATCGACGCTGCTGCGCGCCCTGACCGGCACGGCTCATATCTTTTCCGGGCGGATCGAGCGCCGCGACGAGCTGCGAGTCGTGCATCACCGACAGCGACCCGAAAGGCCACCGGAACTTCCGCTGCTCGGCCGTGAGATGCTGGCTCTGCTTGATGCCGAGTCGGACCCTTCTGCACTGGGAAACGAAGCGATCGAGAAGTTGATTGCACCACTGCTGGATCAACCGGTCGGCCGGATGAGCGGTGGCCAGTACCAGCTGCTCCAGGCCTGGGCCTGTCTGAACAGCAATGCCCATGTGGTCCTGCTCGACGAGCCGACCAACAACCTCGACGGCCAGGCAATCGACGCCCTGGGGACCGTGCTTCGTCAAATGGGCTTGGAGCGATCAGCAATTCTGGTCAGCCATGAGCAGGCTTTTCTGGAAGCCAACTGTGATCGCCAACTGGATGTCAGTGAATGGACGGTCTGATTATTTTCGATCCACTTTTCCGAGTGCCGTTCTTCAATGGCCTCGTGCTGGCCATCGCGCTGTCGGCCATTGGTGCCTATCTTCGCCTGCGTGATGAATGGCTGTCGGCCTTTTCATTGTCCCAGGTGGCTGCTGCCGGGGGCGTGCTTGCCTTGCCGCTGGGTCTTCCGATTCTGTTGACTGCAAGCCTGTCGGCCGGATTAGTCGCCCTGGTTTTCGGCCTCATGTCCCGCGTCGACAACAACCATTACGGCTGGACGATTCTTCTGGGCTGGGCGGCCGCCCTGGTGCTGGCCGCCAATACTCATCAGGGCAGTGTCATTGTTGAAGCCCTGCTGCGCGGCCAGCTTTACTTTTCCAGCATCTATCATCTGATTGCCGGGCTGGTCTTGCTGGGATTTGTCCTGGTTATTCTGCCCTGGCTGTCTTCACGCCTGATGACCGGGCGTTTCTTCCCGGATTACTTCCGGGCCAATCGCATGCCGACCTGGCATCATCGCTTGCCATTTGCGCTTCTGGTGGTGTTTGCCGTGGTCCTGGGAACGGTGGCCATGGGTGCTGTTCCGGCCTTTGCCATTTCTTTTGTACCAGCCTGGGTAGCCTTTGTGCTGTGCAAGGGCTGGCGAAAAGCCCTGTTTCTGGCCGTATTGCTGGCAGTGGCGGCCTACCTGGTCGGCTTCTCAATTGCCATCCAGTTCGATCAGCCGTTTGGTCCGACTCTGGTCATCGTACTGGCACTGCTTGCACCGTTACGCCTGCTTGCAAGCCGGACACGACCGGAATGACAATACGAGGGGAAAACTGGCTCGAACTGTGGGATGTGCCAGCAACAACACGAATCGTTGATCCCAGGGCTTGCTGGACACTCAGTTTGTCCTGAATCGTTCGAGAGTGGGCTTGGGCGTGCCGTACCCAGGTTCTCCATCAAGTCCCGGGATTGTTAGCGCGGTCGATTCGTTGGCGGACATCTTCCAGGTGAATGCGGGTCGGGCGGTCGTCGATGCCGTTTTCCAGGGCTTCATCGATTTCCCCTGCCAGCAGTTGCAACTGATCCCGTATGAGCGGGTGAATATCTGACTGGCGAATGTGCAGGTCGGCGTTGAGCGGCGGGTCGTCGTTGGTCCCGACCCGCAGGTTGCCCGATTCCGGGGGTTGCCAGTGATCGGACTCGGCCTCGTGGAGCAGGTAGTGGGCCTGTTCGATGAACGCCCGTTGCAGGTTGCGTCGCCATGTATCGATGGACTCCTGGTCATTGACCTCCCGCCAGATAATGGCCCGTGCATCGTCGAGCATGTCGGCCGGGCGGTAGGTTTCATCGCCGAGGAAGGCCTCGTGTTCGATCATCCGGGCCAGCCGGGCATGGTTGAGCAGCCGCTTCACGGCCAGTTCCTGGTAGGCCCGGATCCGCTCCACCGCCCCGGCATGTTCCAAACGCCGCAACAGGTCCATGTCCAGCGCCCAGGTGGGGGTGCCGAGGACGTGTTCATCGAGGAATGCCATGGCCTTTCGCTGGTAGTCCGGCTCGATCGGGGTATAGACCGGTCCCGGTTCACCGTGGCGCTTGTGATGGGTCCAGGAACCGCCGATTGCGGCGGCGGCATGTTCGGCGTAGCGGTTCCACTGGGTGAGGTTTTGCAGGTAGTGGGTTTCGAGCTCGTAGTAATCGTTGCCCTCGGAAACCACCCAATCGAGCAGGCTTTCGGTGGCCGTCTTCAGGTTGCGCATACCGTATTCGGCGGCCTTGACCGGGTCATCGGAAATGCCTTCGGTCATGCGGTACGGGTCCCACTCCACGTCCATTCCGAACTGGGGATGAGCCGAACGAAACCAGGGCTTTTCGGCGCGCTCGACGATCCATTCGTCCAGGGTTTTAAATTCGTCTTCCGGACTCGTTGCTTCGGGGATGGGCCGGTAACCCCACATGATTGCGAACCTGTCCCATAGCCCGATGCGCCGTTCCGGCGGCACGCCGTCGCCGGGCTGGGCGATGTAGTTGTAGCGGGTACGTCCCACCGACGAGGCCGCGTGGCCCATTTCCTCGACAAATTCCGGCGAGCGCAGGGACTCGACCGGAAACACGAAGTTCGCTCGCTGGTTGTGGGGCAGGCCCATGGCATGGGCCTTTTCGTGGGAGACCACGTAGCGAAGGGCTTCGCCCAGGTCCTCTTCCGACAGCCGGCTGGTCCTGAAATCCGGGTTGGCCGTGGCCACCTGGGATACCAGCCACCAGCGCAGGCGCTCGGCCAGCCCGTGGTACATGTTCATGTGCCCGCGCAGGACTTCTCCGGAACGCGGGTCGATCACGTCCCCCCCGGCGTTGGCCGAACGCAGCGGCGAGGCGACGTAGCGGATCACGTTGTAGCGGGCATCGAGCAGGCTGAATTCCGGGTCCTCTTGCTCGGTCGGGGCCAGCCTGGCCTCCACGGCGTTCTTGAAGCCGGCTTCTTCGAAGGCGCTTTCCCACTCCATGATGCCGGCCTTGAAGTAGGGGATCCATTCCTCCGGGGTTGCTGGGTCGATATACCAGACGATGGGCTGTTTGGGCTCGACCAGTTCACCGCGCTTGAACGCTTCCATGTCCGAGGGTTCCAGACGGTAGCGGCGCAGGTACTCGTAGGGACGAACGCCCTGGAAATCCCGGGAGTAATCGGTCTGGGTGACCGTGATGTAGGTGACCCGCTCATCGGCCAGGCGCGGCATCATGGGTGTCTCGGGCAGCAGGATCATCGAGTGGTTGATCTCGAAGGACACCGTGCCGCCACGGGGATTGGAAGGCGGGTTGGCGGCATCGTAGGTGCGCACCGCCCGGACTTCGATGTTCTCGGGAAAAGCACGGGTCCATTCGAGCCAGCTGCGGTCCGGGTCGAACTCCCGGACTTCCAGGTTCTCGCGTTCGTTTTTCGGAAGGGAAAACGAGGGATGGTCGCCCAGGTAGAGCCCGGTGACATCGATGACCGAACTTCCATCCCGGTCGATCTCCACGGGAAAACTGGCAATGACCGGCGGGAAATTGGAATTTTCCACGGCCAGGTGCAGCGGGGAATCTTCCCGGGCGGTATTGGAATGGGACCGGGTGCGAAGATGAATCCGGTCGCCGCGGCGTTCCCACTGCACGACCATGTTGGCCGTCATCCGGTCACCCCCGCCGAGCCTGGCAAGGCCCTCCTGGGATCGGGCATAGCGGCTCATGACCACCATCTCGCGCCCGAGCATGTCATCGGGGATTTCGAACACGATACGTCCGTCGGGCTGGTAGACGGTAAACAGCCCCTCTTCTGATTCGGCTGCCTGCAGGTCGTCGTCGACCAGCGGGTCGGCAAGTCCGACTGCCGGTAAAGCCAGGATGGCCACGGCGGTTAACAGATACACGGGAAACAGGATTTGCTGGATGGTTTTCATGGGCAAAGGCAATTCACGGAAAGAGGTTGTAAGGAGATTGATCGGAATTCAGGCCTGGTTACCGGCATCGCGGTCGGGCCAGCGCTTGTAACGGATGACAAGCGCCATGCCCCAGATGATGCCGGCAATGATCAGGCCCAGCCCGGCAAGGCTGGACAGGATCGTTTTGATCATGATCGGAAGGAACCGGATTTCGCTGAGATAAAAGGCCCGCTCGTCGTCCAGGCCATCGATGGCGAAGGTGTAATCGCCTGCCTCGGGCATGTCCATCCGCCCCAGGGAAACCCGCTTGACCCCGCGCAATTCCATGGTCATGTTTCCGCGGGTGGCTTCCAGGGAGACCGGGTCTTCATTGTCAGTCCGGAATACACGGATGCTGGTCCCGGACGGCAGTTGATCGGGGAAAGTGCGCATGTGACCGTCCAGGTAGGTCCTGGTCTCAAGCCAGAGCCTGTAGTTGCCGGGTTCGGAGACGCTGACGGTGGTCTCGCCCGGGCCGGTAAACGATGTCCCGGTATCCTTGATTGCCCCGATCACCGTCACACCGGCGAGTACCCACAGGCCCATACCGAGGATCGTGAGCGCAATCGGCCACTTGAGAAGCAGCAGGTATTTCATGGCCGACAGTCTACAGGACCGGGTGCTGTCGGTTGCACTGTGACCTGGTACGAGCGCGTATGATGCGAATTCCGCAGACCGGCCCTTTGCCACTGGAATCGTGCATGACATCAACCGTTGCGATCATCGGAAGCGGGATTGCCGGCCTTGCCGCTGCCCATCGGTGCCATGAGGCGGGCTTGCAGCCAACCCTTTTCGAGGTCCGGGAAGGTCACGGCATGGATGCCCAGACCATCCGGGTCGAGGGCGGAATGGTGGATGTGCCGCTTCGGATCATGAGCCGGGATTCCTGGCGCGAAACCCTGGCGCTTGCCGGCAAGGTCGGTGTGGATTCCTTCCCGGTCAACGTATATACATCGTGCAGCTGGGCCGACCGGAAGACCTGGTTTCGCAGCGGCCGGGTGCCGTTGACCCAGTGGCCGACGGTCGGCTCCTGGCGCTACGTCAATTTCCGGGCATTGCGCCTTGCCCGGGGCCTGGCCCGGTTGTCGAAGCTGACCGGCCGACTGGACCCGTCGCGCCCCGAACCGACCCTGGGCCAGGTTCTTCAACAAGAACCCCTGGACCGGCTTTTCCTGCGCGGGCTGATCATGCCGATGCTGTCGACGATCTGTACCTGCCAGGAAGAGCATCTGCTGGACTGGCCGGCCGGCCAGATTCTCGACTTGCTGGACAGGATCCTGCACCAGGAGCCCCTGTTGCGGCTTCGCGGGGGCACTTCGGCGCTGGTCGACGGGCTGGCCCGGGATATTCCCTGCCACCTTGGCAGCCCGGTCAACCGGGTTCGTGCCATAGACGGGGCCATGAGCGTGCACAACGAGCGCGAAGACGGGGGGCGGTTTGATCGGGTGATCGTGGCCACCCCGGCCAACCAGCTTGATTTTCTCGACCCCGGTCAGTTCGGTGATGAGGTCGAGTTGCTCAAGGGAATTGGTTACGCCCGGGGCGAACTGGTCGTCCACCGGGACGAGCGGTTCATGCCCCGTGCCCGCCGGGACTGGACAGCACTGAACTTCCAGACAGACCGGGACCTGGATCGGTCCATGTTCACCGTCTGGGTCAATGCCGTGGAGCCTTCCCTTGCAGACGCCGGGCCGGTGTTCCAGACCTGGAACCCGATGTTCGAGCCCGACGAGGCCACCGTACTGGGTCGCTTTCCAATGCAGCGGGCGGTGGTGAGCCCGGGTACCGCAGCCATCCACAAGCAGTTGAAAAACTGGCATGATCAGCCCGGGCGGCAGTTGTTTTACTGTGGTTCCTGGGCCCATGAGGGCGTCCCCCTGCTGGAATCGGCGGTGCGCTCGTCCCGGGCGGTTGTCGACGGCATGGTTTGCCGGGAATCGACAGCCTAGGCACATTCGGCGAGAAGCCCGTATTGCAACCACGGCCGGCCAGGGAAGTCGAACTCACCATGCCCGGAAGACCTCGGGGCACAAAAAACTGGAGCCAGAATCATGATCCCAGGATTGAAGCCTGCCTGTTTCGTAGCCCCTTCACTGGTCATCTCAGCAATCACATCCCGAATCCTGGCGACGGTGTTCGTGTCCGCCCTGCTTCTTGCAGGCTGCGGCGCCCATGGCGAGGATTCCAGCACGGACAATGATCCAGACCGGTCGGATAATGCTGCCAAGGCCTCCGAAGACCTGCACGACAAGGCCGGCCGGGGTCTGGAAGGCTTTCCCGGTTCCCTTAGGGAAGGCGACCGTTCCGAGGAGCCCTATGAACGCCCGGAACTGGCCGAAACCCGGGATCTTGACGCCGAAGCGGTTGCCGCGCTGCTGGAAAGGCTCTCGCCACTGGTCGCCGAGCCCGAAGATGAAACGGAATTTGCCCTGCGCCCGGGCAGCCAGCCCCCGCCCCGGACCGGGGCTGTGGAGCGGGGCGAGTTCCCACCCCTCCAGGAGCGGGTCCCGCCTGAAGTCGAGCCGGTCGAAGGCCCCCTTGAGGTCATCCGGTTTTCCCCCGAGGGTCCGGTCCCGGTTGCCGGGCAGATCAGCCTGACGTTTGATCGGCCCATGGTGGCGGTCACCGCCCACGACGACCTGGCAGAACAGCCGCCACCGGCTGAGCTGCAACCGGATATTCCCGGCACCTGGCGCTGGGTGGGAACCCGCACCCTGGTCTTCGAACCCGAAGCCGCCCGGCTGCCCATGGCCACCGAGTTTGCCGTCACCGTCCCGGCCGGTATTGCCGCAGCTGACGGGGCCGAACTGGAAGAGGCTGTGGGCTGGGAATTTTCCACTCCACCGCCAGAACTGCAAGGGGTCTATCCTTCCGGTCACAGCGTGGGCCTTGAGCCCCTGATCTTTGCCGACTTTGATCAGCGGATTGATTCGGAGGCCTTGCTCGAAGTCCTGGCGTTGGTGCTGGAAGGGTCTGATGCTGATCCGCTGGAAATTCGCCTGGCCGAGGCTGACGAGATTGCCGCCGACGAAAATGTCGCCCGCCTGGTGGAGAACACTGAGCCGGGTCGTTATCTGGTCTTTCGGCCCGTCGAGCCTCTGCCAAGGGATGCCCGGCTCCAGGTTCGGGTGCCGGCCGGCGCCCCTTCCGCCGAGGGGCCAGTAGTCACGGAGAAAGAACAGAACCGGGACTTCCGTACCTACGGACCCCTGACCGTGACCGATCAGCGTTGCGGGTCCAGCCGTTGTGCCCCGGATGACCGATTCATCCTTACCCTGTCCGAGCCGCTGGCCGAAGATCTGAAGATCGGAGACAAGGTGGAAGTTGACCCGCCCATTGCCGGCTTGCACGTGGAAGCCCGAAGCCGGCAGATCACCATCGAGGGACTGAAAGACGGCCGAACAACCTATACGGTCAGGCTGGCCAGTGGCATTACCGACATCTACGGGCAGGAACTGGAGGGCGAGCCGGAATTCCGGTTTGATGTGGGAAGCCATGTGCCCCGGCTCAGCATTCCGGGTGGTCCTCTGGTCACCCTGGATCCTTTCCATGACCCGGTCCTGGACATTTTCAGTACCAACTACCGTTCGGTGACGGTTCATATCCGACAGGTGGTGCCCGCCAACTGGCCGGAATATGCCCGCGCCCGGCGACACGGCAACCTGCGTCGGGCCGATACCGAGCCGGACCTGCCCGGAGAGGCGGTATTGACCGAAAGGATGGACCTTGAAACCGAATCCGATGTCGTGACCCGCACCCGACTGGCACTGTCTGAGTGGCTGGACGAGGGGGCCACCGGGCATCTGCTGGTTGTTGTTGAACCCGGCGAGTCCCTGGGGCCGCCGCCACCCCGGCATTCGCCCGCTCGTCTTGTCAGCTGGGTCCAGGCCACTTCCATTGGACTGGACGCGCTGGTGGATCCGGAGCATTTGCTTGTCTGGGCTACCGACCTTCGCTCGGGGGAACCCCTTTCCGATGTGGAAATCACCCTGGCTGGCCAGGAGCCTGTCGGGGTAACCGACGAGGGCGGCCTGGCCCGCCTGGACCTGCCCCCTGATGGCAAGGAAAGATCCAGCGATGGGCCGTCGGGCTGGATCCAGGCACAAGTGGGAGACCAGGTCGCCTTTCTGCCTGAATCCCAACACCACTTCTATGGCACCAGCGCCTGGCGGGCCCGCGAGAAATCCGAGGAGGTCCTCTGGCATGTGTTTGACGACCGGGCGATGTACCGACCGGGCGAAACCGTCCACCTGAAGGGCTGGATCCGGCGCATGGAGCGCCGACCGGACGGAGGCCTGGGACTGATCGATCCAGATGCTGATATCAGTTACAGGCTTTCCGACTCCCGGGGCAACGAAATGGCATCTGGCCAGACTGGTCTGTCCCGGTTGGGCGGGTTTGATTTTTCCCTGGAAATTCCCGACACACCCAACCTGGGTATTGCCAGCGTGGAACTGTCGATCTCCGGTGGCAGCGGACTGTCCCGGACCCGTTATAACCACCATCTGAAAATCGAGGAATTCCGCACGCCGGAATTCCAGGTCGCCACGCACCTGCCTGACGGGCCATTCGTGGGCAGCCGGGCCGTGGATGCCCGGGTCGGGGCCAGTTATTACGCCGGCGGGCCCTTGCCCGGGGCCCAGGTCGACTGGCTGGTATCGGCTCAGCCGGGCCAGTTCCGCCCTCCCAACCGGGACGACTGGCAATTCGGTTTCCAGCCGTCCTGGCCGGTCCCCTGGATGAGATCGCCGGAGAGCAATGGCCGCCAGGTGGAAGACTACGAAAGGTTCAGCGGATTGACCGACGCCACCGGTAATCATCATCTGACCATCGATCTGGATATGGAAGACCAGCTACGCCCCCTGGCCATGACGGCCCGGGCCCAGGTCATGGACGTCAACCGCCAGGCCTGGACCGATGCTTCGGATTTTCTTGTTCACCCCGCGGCAGTCTATGTGGGCATGAAGACCGATGGCTATTTCGTCGACCCCGCCGACGGGCTGGAAGTGGAAATGATCACGGTGGACCTGGATGGAGAAATCGCGCCGGGCCGGGAGGTGGTCGTTGAGGCCGGCCGGGTTCGGTGGCATGGTCGCAGTGGCGAGGAAGAACTGGCCGACCGCCAGCGCTGCGAGGTGACCAGCGATGAAGACGGTCGGGCCCGTTGCCAATTCGAGACGGCCCTGGGGGGACAGTACCGGATGACTGCCATTGTCACCGACGGCGAGGACCGCGCCAATGCCAGCCGGATCACCCGATGGGTCAGCGGGGGCCGCATGCCTGCCAGCGACGGGGTGGAAATGGAGGATGTTCTCCTTATCGTCGAAAACGACGAATACGCCCCCGGCGACACCGCCCGGGTGCTTGTCCAGGCGCCTTTCGAAAACGCCGAGGGCCTGATGACCCTCAGGCGGCATGGAATCGCCGAGCAGCACCGGTTCCGGATGGACGGTGCCACCCACACCCTGGAGGTTCCCCTGAAGCATGAATGGATGCCTGGTATCGAAGTCCACGTCACCCTGGTGGGTCAGAGCGCCAGGGAGGAGGCCGAAGAAGGGGAGGCACCACGTCCGGCCATTGCCACCGGGTCGGAGATGCTGGCCATCTCTACCGCCGAGCGGGCGCTGGATATCAGCCTTGAGCCGGTAGCCAGGGAGCTGGAGCCGGGTTCGGAAACTACCGTGGATCTGCTGGTGCGAAATGCCCGGGGAGAGCCGGTGGCCGATGCGGAAGTCGCCCTGGTAGTTGTGGATGAGGCCATCCTGGCCCTGACTGGCTACGAATGGATCGATCCACTGGGTGTGTTCTATCCCGAGCGTTCGGGGGAAGTGTCCGATTACCATCTGCGCCCCACCATTGCCCTGACCGATCCGGAGGAGGGTATGGAAAAGCTCGAATCTGAAATGATGGTCGGAATGGCCGCTGACAGCATGGACAGGGTAACCGTGACCGGGTCCCGGATGGCCGGGCCGGTTGATGAAGGACAGGCCATTGAAGTCCGGGAGGATTTCAACCCCCTGGCGGCGTTCCTTCCAGGCCTGGTGACCGATGCCGACGGCCGGGTTACCGGAAATTTTCGCCTGCCCGACAACCTGACCCGCTACCGGGTCATGGCGGTGGCCGTTGCCGATACCCGGTACTACGGGATTGCCGAGTCGGCCATTACCGCGCGCCTTCCGTTAATGGTCCGCCCAAGCCCGCCCCGGTTTCTCAACTTTGGGGATATGTTCGAGTTTCCGGTGGTTTTGCAAAACCAGACTGACCAGGTGCTCGGCGTCCAGGTGGCCATGGAAGCGTCCAACCTGGAGCTGACCGAAGCCCGGGGCTTCGGGCTGGAGATTCCAGCCAATGACCGGGTGGAAGTGCGCTTTCCGGCAAGGGCCCGCCAGGCGGGGACGGCCCGCTTCCAGGTGGCTGCAACTACCGTCGATCCAGGGAATGGCGAAAGCGGCCGGGCCGATGCCGCAAGGGGAGAATTGCCCGTGTGGACCCCGGCGACCACCGAGGCCTTTGCCACCTATGGCGTGATCGACGAAGGAGCCATCGTCCAGCCGGTTGTCGCCCCGACGGATGTCTGGCCCCAGTTTGGCCAGCTCGAGATTACCACCAGTTCCACTGCCGTGCAGTCGTTGACCGATGCATTCATCTATCTCCACGACTACCCCTTCCCGGGTACCGCCCAGGCCGCGTCCCGCATGCTGGCCGTTTCTGCCCTGGCCGACGTGCTGCGGGAGTTCGGGGTAAGCGATCTGCCCGAACCCGAGGAGATCGAGGCGTCGATGAAACGGGACATGGAGCTTCTGGCCGGGCGTCAGAACCGGGACGGTGGCTTTGCACTCTGGCGGCAGGGCCAGGAATCCTGGCCCGTTGTGACCCTGCATGTTGCCCACGCCCTTGTTCGGGCCCGGGAAAAGGGCTTTGAAGTCGACGAGGAGTTGTACGACTCGACCATGAGACATGTGGTCAACATCGAGCGGCACATTCCGGAACGCTACGGGGATCATGCCCGGCGCCACCTGGTGGCCTACAGCCTCTATGTGCGTGGCCTGACCGGGGATTTCGACCGTAGCAGAGCCCGGGCGCTGATCGACGAGGTCGACGGTCTCGAAGACCTGACCTTCGAATCCGCCGGCTGGCTTCTGGGCGTGTTGACCGGCGACGAGGAATCGGCCGATGAACTGGGAAGAATCCGGCGCTTTCTGGCCAACCGGGTCACCGAGACCGCGGCAGCGGCCCATTTTGTGAGCGAATGGCAGGATGATGCCCACCTGATCCTGCATTCCGACCGCCGGGCGGATGCCATCATCCTGGAAGCCCTGATGGACGATGATCCGGAATCCGACCTGATTCCGAAGATCGTCAACGGACTCCAGGCCCACCGCACCCGGGGGCGCTGGGGCAATACCCAGGACAACGCCTTTGTCCTGCTCGCCCTGGACAAGTACTTTCGCCGCTACGAGTCCCAGGAACCGGATTTTCTCGCCCGGGCCTGGCTGGGCGAGGACTTTGCCGGGGAGCACCGGTTCAGCGGGCGGACCACCGATTCGCACCAGATCGAGATTCCCATGGGCTGGCTGGTCGACCGGGACGGGCAGCAGGACCTGGTGCTGGACAAGGAGGGACCGGGCCGGATGTACTACCGGGCCGGCCTTCGCTATGCCCCCCGGGATCTGAACATGGAAGCGGCCAGTCACGGCTTCGAAGTCCAGCGCACCTACCGGGGCGCCGATGATGAATCCGACGTTCGCCAGCGCGAAGACGGCACCTGGGAAATCCGGGCCGGCAGCCGGGTGGAAGTGGAACTGACCCTGATCGCGCCCACCCGTCGCTACCACGTGGCCCTGGTGGACCCCCTGCCGGCGGGGCTGGAATCCCTCAACCCGGCCCTGGCGGTGACAGCTGATGACAACAACCACACTGCCGGGACCCGGTCCTGGTGGTGGGGCCCCTGGTACGAACACCAGAACCTGCGCGATGAACGCACCGAAGCCTTTGCCACACTGCTTCGTGGTGGAGTCCATACCTACTCCTACTACGCCCGGGCCACGACCCCCGGGGAATTTGTCGTGCCCCCGGCACGGGCCGAGGAAATGTACCACCCGGAAACCTTCGGCCGCAGCGCCTCGGCCCGGGTGATCGTCACCGACCCGTCCCGGTAACCCGACAGCCGGCGCGAAAAATACCGTAGGCAGTCCGTTGCCGCGATCATGGGTTGCTCGCCGAATGCAGGCGGCCTGATCGCGGGGTAAACTGAATGCATAAATGCGTCAACGGAGGAATCACTGGACGTGAGCCCTGAAGGTGAATTCCTGCTGGGGGAGTGGACCGTTCATCCCGAGCAGAACCGGGTGACCGATGGTGGAGAATCCATCCACATGTCCCCGCGCTGCATGGACGTGCTGGTGCTGCTGGCCCGGCGCGCCGGCGAAGTGGTCAGCCGGGATGATTTCAGCGAGGCGATCTGGAGCCCGTCGGTAGTTACCGACGATGCCCTGACCCGCTACATTTCCGAGCTCAGGCGGGTGCTGGGCGATGACAGGGCCAACCCGAAGTTCATCGAGACCATCCCCAAGCGTGGCTACCGGCTGATCGCTCCGGTCAAGCCAGGCGATGCTGCCCGGCCAACTGCCGGCCGGGCAGCAACCGGTAACGGACAATCGGTCGGCGGCGGGGTATCCCGTTATCCCGTTCGACCGGTGATCCTGGGCTTGATTGCCATCGTGCTGGGGCTGGGCGCGCTGTGGATGCACTGGCCGCAGGCACCGGAGGCCGAGCCCAGGCCATCGGTGGCAGTTCTCCCGTTCGAGACCTTCGGTGACGAGGTGGGAAATCCCATGGTCGACGGCCTGCACCACGACCTGCTCACCCGGTTGTCGGACATTGGCGACCTGCGGGTCATCTCCCGGACCTCGGTTCGCCAGTACAAGGATTCCGTGCAGTCGATTCCCGAGATCGCCGCCGCACTGGACGTTGGCTGGGTGGTGGAAGGCGCATTCCAGATGGTTGGTGACCGCATCCAGCTCAATGCCCAATTAATCGATGCCCGCACCGATTCCCATGTCTGGGCAAAAACCTACCGGCGTGATCTGACCGCCGAAAACCTTTTCGCCATCCAGGCTGACCTGGTCGAAAACATTGCAGCTTCGCTCCAGGCCCGGTTGACCGGCGCAGAACAGATCCTGGTCGACAACGTGCCGACCAGGGACCTGGCTGCCTATACCTTCCATGCCCAAGGCAGGACCTACCTGGAAACCCGCACCGAGGAAGGCATGAGCCAGGCACTGGTGCTGTTTCAAAACGCGGTGGCGCAGGATCCCGACTTTGCACTGGCCTGGGTGGGACTGGCCGATGCCCTGTTGCTGTTGCACGACTTCGGCTATCGACCACTGGAAGAAGTCCTGCCCGAGGCACAAACTGCCATTGCCCGGGCGCTGGAACTCGAGCCGGACCTGGCCGAGGCCCATACTTCCACCGGTCTGCTGCACTCGATCCAGAGAAACGGGCCGGCTGCCCTTTACTCGCTCAAGCGGGCAACCGAACTGCGCCCCGGTTATGCCGAGGCCCACAACTGGCTTGCCTGGAACTACCAGGTGCTGGGATTTCCCGATAAGGCCCTGGTCAGCGCCAGGAGGGCCGTTGACCTGAACCCGGCATCTACCGAGGCCCGAAGCAACCTGATCACCTCGCTTCTGGCCCACGGTCGTATCGAAGAGGCCCTGGCCCAGATTGACAGGCTGGAGACCATGGGTCTGTCCTATACCGAGCCTTTTCACTCAGGTCTCGCGCTGTACCTGGCCGGCCGCCACGAAGAGGCTGTGGAAGTGCTCGACGGCATGAGCTTGGTCTGGACCGGTGGTGGCCCACAATCGGTCCTGGCCTTGGCGCATATTGCCCTGGGAGACCACCAGGCGGCCGAGGGTGTGCTCGAGGAGCTTGTCGAAATGGAGGATCTCTTCTCCAGCGCCATGGTGCTGGCCGCCCTTGATCGGACACGAGCGGCATTCGATACCCTGGCCGAGCTGGACGAATGGGGTTATTGGCCGGCCCTGGCCATGAATCTCTACGCGGACGAATTGCTGGAAAACCTGGTCGACGATCCAGAATTCCAGTCACTTATGGCCGGCCTGCACCGCCATTACGGTCTGACGGCGGAGCAGGAAACCCCGGATCCGGACCTGCTCAGTAGGCAGTGAGGTCTTCGCCCAGGCAGCGGGGTCAAGTCTTGTAATATATAGTTATTGAGCGGAGGCCTTCAATGGCTAGCGAAGCTCAATGGGAAGCTATCCGAACGGACGCGGCCCAGGTGGCGTTCAAGCTCAAAGCCGGTCGCGTTTTTCGGATTGCTCGGGAGGGAGTTCATCGGCAAGCAGAAACGCCGGGATGTCGCCGGCATCCATGGGCCGGGAAAGGTGATAGCCCTGGGCATAATCGAACTCCAGTGCGCGCCCGACCTTGAGTTGGGTCCCGTTTTCGATGCCTTCGGCTACGGTGGTCATTCCCATGGACCTGGCCAGAAGAATCATTCCCCGGGCCAGGGCCTGACTGGACTTGTCCGGGCTCAAGGTCGCAATCAGACTGCGATCGATCTTCAGGGTATCGGCCGGGAACCGGTTGAGGTAGGACAGCGAGGAATAGCCGGTTCCGAAGTCATCAATGGCCAGACAGATACCCAGCTTCTTGAGCTGCCTTAGCTGAAAGGCTGAATTTTCAAGAGCGAGTGCACTTTCGGTGACTTCGATATGCAGCAGTTCCGGGGGCAAGTCGTGCCTTTCCAGGGTTTTTCTTACGCGGGTTGCCAGATCGGGTAGCTCCAGGTTTCGACCGGATATGTTGACAGCAACAGCCCAGGGTGTCTGGTTCCTGGCCCAGGCCAGTTTCCGCCACTGGGAGGCCTGGCGACAGGCCTCATCGAGGACAAAGTCGGTGATCTCGTGGATCAGGTGGCATTCCTCGGCTGTGGCCATGAACCCGGCCGGTGACTGGTGTCCCTGGACCGGGTGCTGCCACCGAATCAGGGCTTCGACCACCGGGTAGGAATCGTCGGCGAGGGAATAGACCGGCTGGTACTGGAGAAAGAACTCGCCGTTGGCCAGTCCCTTCCGGATTTCGCGCTCTTTTCGCAGCCGGCGGATTTCCTCGGTTATGGGAATCAGCGACGGCCCGACCAGCCAGGCCATGAGCTGACCAATGCCGATGAAATACCCTGTTCGGGTCAGCCAGCGGGCCGGGTCCTGGGTTGTCGCCTGGGCGACATCGACATAAGTCAGGGGGCCTGCAAGAATGCCGGCGATGCAGGCAACCACCAGTGCCGCTACCGGGCCGAATCGTGCGGCGGCAAACAGGATGGGAACATAATAGAGGTGGGGGACCATGCTGTCGGCCCCGCCGGCCATGAATATGACCAGCCAGGAGCCAGCAAGGCTGGAGGTGATGATGACAAGCGCGCCCCATCTTGAAGTTGCCACGGAGGCACGAAGGGTGGAGTGAGCCAGGTACCTGCCCAGACCCTCGTTAATGCCCGGATTTCCTGGTTGCCCAAACCACCCCATTGAAATTCCCCAATTCCAGAATTGTGCCAGAGGCGGATACCCGCCTTGACCTAGCCAATACGCTGCCATAAAGCCTATCACGGACAGTGACCGCCGTGAATTTTCTGGCTCCAGAGTGGCCGTTTTTTTTAGGAAGGCGTGACTGGAGTCACAAAACCAGGGTTTTTCTTGCTGAGTTTCCAGGGATGCAGCGCAGGGGACTGCTCATGGGGAGGATGATCGGCCAGGGGATTGGCCTGGCCGGAATCCGGCTCAATGATCGTGTATCGGCTCGGATTGGGCCAGTCTGCGCAATTGACCGGCGCATTCAGGGCAGATGCCGTGAGTGGTAGGGGGAATGGAATCATTATCGGCAACATCCAGCATCTGAAGTGCCTCTTCAATTTCCATCCAGGTGCCGCGTACGTGATATCGATTGCACCAGCTGCATGTCTGCATGAGGGGTTGCGGATAGAGACCGGATTTCCAACTACTGCGGGCCACTTCCCTGGCAACACGGGATCGCACGACGAGACGGTTCGGCTCGGTGCCATCCAGGGTCAGTTCCAGGTGGCGGACGCAATCCGGACTGTCGCAGCGCAGATTGACATGGATTGGTTGGTCAGACCAGCGTGCGCGCCACAGGACCTTTTCCAGCAAATCCTGGAGTTCCGGCCCATGAACATGGTCCCACAGCCGGCTACCGATCACCGAACCATCGCAAAGAGACAGTCCGTCGTTGGCCCGGGCAAAGGCATCCCAGTCCCCACCGACCTCCAGGATACGGTCATCGTCGTCGAGCACGTAGAACATGCAATTATTCACTTCCAGTCCCGAATCATTGTAATCAGCGAGTTTGTGTAGGAAAGCTTTAGTGTAGGACAGCGGAATCGGTTGACTGGTTGTCAACTGCTTACATCGATCTGGCGGCTACTCGGCCCGCCTTCGTGACTTTTGGGCCTTTGCCTGGCCTGGCGGATCGGGTAGGGTAAGCGCCGCGCTTTGTCAATCTGGAGTACGAAATCTTGCGTTTTGCAACTGTATTGCTGGCGACTTTCATGCTGGCCACGGGATTGCCGGTTCAGTCTTCCGAGCTTCGCCAGCCGGTCCCCGGCGTGCATGCCCTGACCGACGTCCGGATTGTAACCGGGCCCGGTGAGGTTATTGACAACGGAACCGTGGTCATCCGGGACGGGGTGATCGCAGCCGTTGGAGCCGATGTGGCCATTCCGCCGGATGCCCGGATTCACACCTTCGAGCAGGACGAAGATCAGGACCCGGTCACCCTCTATCCAGGTTTGATCGAGCCCTATCTCTCCGTCGACTCCGAGCCCGATGAGGACGAAAACGGACAACCCCCTCCAGGGCGCCATGAACTGTTGCGGCCGGATTTTGCCGTGGATGCCGGCCTGTGGCCCCAGGACCGGGTCCAGGCCCTGCGCCAGGCCGGCTTCACAACCGCCGTCCTGGCCCCCGACCACGGCCTTTTGCGCGGCCAGGGAAAGATCGTCAACCTGGGAGAAGGCGGCGCTGCGAACAACGTGCTTATTGCACCGTTCGGCCAGTTTGCCAGTTTCGCCGACCGGGCCGGCAACCGGCGTTTCCCTGGCTCCCTGATGGGTGCCGTGGCCCTGATGCGCCAGACCCTGGACGATGCCCGCTGGCAGCACCAGGCCCGCCGGGCCTGGCAGGAAAACCCGGCCCAGCCAAGGCCGGAATGGCTGGAAGGCCTGGATGCCCTGGACCCGGTCATGGAAGGACAAACCCCCCTGGTATTCGTTTCCGAAGACAACCACGACAGCCTGCGCATTGCCGAATTTGTGTCCGACGAATCGGTGGACCTGGTCCTGGTCGGCCACGGCAAGGAATACCAGCGCCTGGATGCCCTGGCCGAGCTTTCACTGCTCCATATTCTGCCCGTGGATTTTCCCGAGGCCCCGGAGGTCAAGGACGAGGATGATCGCAACGTGTCCCTGTCCGAACTGCGCCACTGGGACCGGGCACCGGACAATCCGCGGCTCATGAATGAAGCCGGCATTCCGTTTCTCCTGACGACCCACGAGCTTTCCAATCCCTCTGCCATCTTCGCCGGCCTTGCCCGGGCGGTTGAGCGGGGCCTGGATCCGGACGTTGCGCTGGCTGCCCTGACCACCGGTCCTGCCCGATGGCTGGGACTGGACGACCGGGCAGGGCAGATTCGAACCGGCGCAATGGCCAACCTGCTGGTCGTCAATGGTGACCTGTTTACCGAAGGCCCCGGGATCGCCCAGGTCTGGGTGGATGGAAACCGGTTTGTCGTGGAGGCCATCGAGCCCCCGACGGTGGATCCGGCGGGCACCTGGGAGGTGACCCTGGGTATGGGCGAGATGGGTGACATGGATGCCCGGATCGTGTTGTCCGGCCCCCCCACGTCCATGACCGGCACGATGGAAGTGATGGGAACCGAGGCGAGCTTCGACGAAGTCCGGGTTTCCGGTGAGCGGGTCATCGCCCGGCTCGATGCGGCCCGGCTGGGCGGGTCGGGCACCATTACCGTTCGCCTTGAAATCGATGGAGACCGGGCCCGGGGAACGGGCAGCGGGCCATTCGGGGAATTCACCGTTCGGGGCCGGCGCACGGCAACGCCGGACGAGGAGGAAGGACAATGATGAGGTTTGTGAAAACTGCAACTGGCACCCTCGCAGGTCTGGCCCTGGTCTCGGGCCTGGCCCTGGCCGATTCGAACGACCAGTGGACGCCGGACATCGAGGCCTGGAACAGCCCGCCACCGCCGGCCCCTGCCGCGGTCCTGGTACGGGATGCCACCGTCTGGACCGGCACCGAAGACGGCATCCGGGAATCAACCGACCTGCTGGTTCGCAATGGCCGGATCGATCGAATCGGTTCCGGCCTGTCGGCACCCGGTGGGGAAGTCCTGGAGATCGACGGCTCCGGCCTGCACATCACCCCGGGGATCATTGATGGTCACTCCCATGCGGCCATGCTGGGCGGGGTCAACGAGATGACCCGGATCAGCACCGCAGATGTGCGGGTGCGCGATGTGATCGACTCTGAATCCGTCCACATCTACCGCCAGCTTGCAGGCGGTGTAACCACGGTCAACCTGCTTCATGGCTCGGCCAATGCCATTGGCGGCCAGAACGCCATTATCAAGTTCCGCTGGGGCGAGCCGCCGGAAGCGCTGTTGTTCGAAGGTGCCCCGGAAGGGATCAAGTTCGCCCTGGGTGAAAATCCCAAGCAGAGCAACTGGGATGTGGATGAACCGCGTTATCCCCAGACCCGTCACGGGGTCGAGCAGATCATCCGGGAAAAATTCCAGCAGGCCGAGGAGTATCGGAGGGCCCTGGACGAAATGCCCTCCGGCCGGGCCGGCCGGGATCGGGTAGCCCCCCGCCCGGACCACGAACTGGCCGCCATTGCCGAGATCCTCCGCGGCGAAAGGGATGTCCATGCCCACGCCTACCGGGCCGACGAGATGCTGGCCCTGATGCGCCTGGCGGAGCAATTCGATTTCACCATCAAGACCTTCCAGCATGTACTGGAAGGCTACAAGATCGCCCCTCAAATGGCCGAGCACGGTGCCGGCGGGTCCACCTTCATCGATTGGTGGGGGTTCAAGTACGAGGCTATCGACGGCATCGGCTACAACCCGGCACTGATGCACGAGGCCGGCGTGCTGACCGCGCTTCATTCCGACAACCCGGAACTGGCCCGGCGGATGAACCTGGAAGCGGCCAAGGCGGTTCGCTACGGGGGCGTGGACGAACACGATGCCCTGAAAATGATTACCGCCTGGGCGGCCGATCAACTGGGGATCGGCGACCGGGTGGGCCGGCTGAAAGAAGGCCTGGATGCCGATTTTGTCATCTGGAATGGTCACCCGCTTTCGGTGCAGTCAAAGGTCGAACAGACCTGGGTGGACGGGCGGCGATACTTTGACCGGGCCGCTGATGAGCGCATGAACGAAAACCTGGAGGCCGAGCGGGCCGATTTGATTGCCCGGGCCCTGGATGACAACGGCGACGGGGCGGAAAACGGTAACGACAACAACAACGAAGACACCGATGAGTCCCCTGGCCTTGCAACCCATCTGCTCGGCTACAGCCGTTCGGAACTCGACCATGACCATTTCTGCATCCTGCATGAGCACTGATTCGATGACAAACCGGGATTCCAAGATGAACCGAGTACGCATACAAGCCGCGCTGTTTGCCGCATTCATGCTGGCAGCCACCGGCCCCCTGGCTGCCGAAGTCGTTGCGCTGGTCGGTGGTACCGTTCACCCGGTTACCGGGCCGGCCATCGAGGATGGTGTTGTGGTGATGGAAAACGGGCGGATCCTCCAGGTCGGCTCGGACGTGGAAATTCCCGAAGATGCCAGGGAAGTGGATGTGGACGGGCTGCACCTGTATCCGGGCTTTATCCATCCGGCCACAAGCCTGGGGCTGACCGAGATCAGCAGCGTGGCCGGCACCGTGGATCTCGCGGAAATCGGGAACATCAACGCTGCCGTGCGAGCCGAGGTGGCCGTCAACCACGACTCCGAGCTGTTTCCCGCAACCATCGCCGGCGGGGTGCTTTCCGCCCACATGGTTCCCGGTGGCGGCCTGATCCGCGGCACTTCGGCGGTAATGAACCTGGATGGCTGGAGCTGGGAGGAAATGGTGATCTCCACGCCGGTGGCCATGCACCTGGATTTCCCCCGGGATTCGGTGGACAACGAGGACA
Source organism: Wenzhouxiangellaceae bacterium (assembly GCA_007135395.1). Classification (GTDB taxonomy): domain Bacteria; phylum Pseudomonadota; class Gammaproteobacteria; order Xanthomonadales; family Wenzhouxiangellaceae; genus SLIZ01. The sequence continues at coordinate 31,750 of SLIZ01000046.1, forward strand.
GTGACGAACTGGCCGCCATCGAAAAGGTTCTCGATCAGGCCCGGCACTGGCACAAGGCCCGGCGGGCGGCCGACGAAAACGACAGCCGGCCGCCGGTGCGCAATGATCAGCTCGAAGCTCTTGGCCCGATGCTGGACGGGGAGGTGCCCCTGATGATTCACGCCAACCGGTCCGATGTCATGGAAGCGGCCCTGGACTGGGCCGAGGAACAGGAACTGGAGCGGATCATCCTGGTAGCCAACGCCGATGCCCAGTACCTGGCCGAGCGCCTGGCCGCCGAGGATATTCCGGTGATCCTGCGCAATGTCTATGCCATGCCCACCCGGCGCTGGGAGCCCCATGACATGGCCTTCAGGGCCCCGGCCCGGTTGCACGAGGCGGGGGTGCGCTTTGCCATTGCCGATTCCGGCGGTGGGCTGGATGTGGCCAATTCACGAAACCTGCCCTTTCACGCCGGCAGCGCGATGGCTCACGGGTTGCCGGCCGAGGCGGCACTGAAAAGCGTTACCCGCTGGCCAGCGGAAATACTCGGAGTCGACGGAGAACTGGGTGCCCTGGAACCCGGGCTCAGGGCGAGTCTGTTTGCCGCCACGGGAGACCCCCTGGAACCGATGAGCCGGATCGAGCGGGTCTGGATCGACGGGCAGGAGTACGACCTGTCGCGCAAGCGGGGCCGGGAGCTCTACCATCGCTACCGGGAGCGCAACCGGTCGGTCAGGCAGGGTGACTAAGCAAACGGCCGGGGAAGGCCCCGGCCGTCTGGATATCGCATTGCCGTCGGCTGCCGGTTACTCGTCGGTATCGACCATCTCGTCGTTGACCCGGTAGAGCACCAGCCGATAGGGGCTGCGCCGGTCGCTGCGGTCGTACTTGCCGGCCAGGTAATAGGATTTGCCTGCCTCCACGACCAGTTCGATCTCGTTGTAACCCCGCTCTTGCCGGTGCCGGGGCCGGAAGCTCATGCCCGGCGGATTGCGCGGCATCATGCGGGCCTTGATGTTGTAGGTTCCAGGCTCAAGCCAGATCACATCCCGGGGCGAGGAGATGTTGCGGCCGTTGATTTCCACGAACTCGACCCTGTAAAGGTCCTGGCCGGGGCGTTCGGAATCGCCAATCACCTGGCCGGCATGGCTGCCGGGCCGGGTAAAGCCAAGTCGGTCACCGGCTCGCTCGGTGGCCGTTTCTGAAGGCAGTTCACCGGCGTGTACCGGTGCGGCTGCGAGCAGCGTACCCAGGACCAGGGCGAAAGCAGCAATGACGCTTTGGTGAGTGAGTTTCATGTTCGACACCTCCTGAAGATGTATGGCCCGGATGTATGGCCCAGGGCCAGTACGGGTTGTATTCGGGTACAAGAGTGGATGCTCGGCCAGACCAATGCCATGGAAGGGACCTGAAATCGACCTTGGATTTTTCTAGGATTCCGTCTGACGGGGAATTTTTTCCCGGATTTCCGGCCAGCTTTCAGTCAGACCTCCAATCAGCTCGTCGGCCACCTCGGATACCGGCAGCCGGCCGGTATCGGCCCGCTGGATGCTCATTGACCAGACCACCCGCCCCTCGGGCAGGGCCAGCAACCGGATTTCCACAGTCCAGCCATCTTCGTCGGCCACCAGGCTGCCTTCCATGAGCAGGTTCACCCCCAGGTCGGCCGCCACGGCGCGGCCCACATCTTCCTGTCCGTCGTAGGGTCGCATGGAGGTCCGCCCGATCAGTTCAAGGTCATCCAGTTCGGCGGTCCACAGACGGGCGAGCAGGGTATCGGCGAGCAGAATGCCGGCTTGCTCCGGGGGCCGGTCGATCTCGCCGTATCGCTCCGGCGGCAGGATGGCCAGGGAGTGGGTAATTGCCACCTCGTCGGGAACGTCCGGCCCGGTCCAAAGCCACCAGCCGATGGCAAGCCCGACCCCAAGAGCGAACAGGCTCGCCGCCAGCCAGGCGGCAATCACCGACCTTTTCGGACGGGAATCTTTCGCCTGATCGACCCTGGAGACCGGCCCACGGAAACGGTAGCCACGCCGGGGAATGGTCTCGATCAGGCCGGATTGTCCGCCACATTCGTCGAGGACAGTGCGTAATTCCCGGATGAGGGCTGCCAGGCCGGACTCGAAATCCACCACGGTTTTCGGGCCCCAGATCGCCGGCACGATGGCATCCCGGGACAGGACCTGGTCGGGGTGGTCGAGAAAAAAACGCAGCAGGCGTTCAATCTGGGGGCGCAGGGAATGCCGGGTACCATCGTCAAGGTACCGCAGGCTGCCGTCACTGGTGTCCAGGCGGCAGGAATGGAATTCGTAGATGGCCACGGAGGGAATTCTATCCCAGACGGCGGCAGGCGAAAGGCCGGGCCCGTGGCCCGGCGAGGTGTCTTATTCCAGGTCGAGGAAGCTTCGAAGCTGTTCCGAGCGGGTCGGATGGCGCAGCTTTCGCAACGCCTTGGCCTCTATTTGCCGTATTCGCTCACGGGTGACATCGAACTGCTTGCCCACTTCTTCCAGCGTGTGGTCGGTGTTCATGTCAATACCAAAGCGCATGCGCAGCACCTTGGCTTCCCGGGGGGTGAGTCCGCCGAGAACCCGCTGGACGGTGTCGGTCAGGCCTGTCGTGGTTGCCGTGTCGATGGGCGAGAGAATGTTGATGTCCTCGATGAAATCGCCCAGGTGGGAGTCCTCGTCGTCGCCGATGGGGGTTTCCATTGAAATGGGTTCCTTGGCGATCTTGAGGACCTTCCGGACCTTGTCTTCGGGCATTTCCATCTTCTCGGCCAGTTCTTCCGGGGTCGGTTCGCGACCGACTTCCTGGACCATCTGGCGGGAGACCCGGTTGAGCTTGTTGATGGTTTCGATCATGTGGACCGGGATGCGGATGGTCCGGGCCTGGTCGGCAATCGACCGGGTAATCGCCTGGCGGATCCACCAGGTGGCATACGTTGAAAACTTGTAGCCCCGGCGGTATTCGAACTTGTCGACGGCCTTCATCAGGCCGATGTTGCCTTCCTGGATCAGATCGAGGAACTGCAGGCCCCGGTTGGTGTACTTCTTGGCAATGGAAATGACCAGGCGCAGGTTGGCCTCGACCATTTCCTTCTTGGCCCGGCGGGCCTTGGCCTCGCCGATGGACATGTTCCGGTTGAGTTCCTTGAACATCGCCAGGGGAATGTTCTGGGACTCCTCGAATTTCCTGAGCCGTTCCTGCAGGCTCGTGATCTGTTCGGCGTGTTCCTTGATGCCCTTGGCCCAGCTTGTGCGCCGGGCCATCAGGCCTTTCAGCCAATCCGGGTCAGTTTCGTTTTCGGCAAAGGACTTGATAAAGTCTCTGCGTGACATGCCCGCCTTGTCTACGCAGATCGACATGATCTGGCGTTCCACGTTTCGGGTGATTGCCACATGAAAACGCATCCGGTCGATCAGGTGGTCGGCCATGCGCGGGGGCAGCTTCAGGCGCATGAACTGTTCGGAAATCAGGTCCTTGACTTCGTTGACCTTCTTGCCCTGGCTGCCGTAACGGTCGTAGAGCTTGTTGAAGCGGTCGTGGAGCTTGCCGAGTTCCTCGAAAAACTGGTGGACCTGATCGGCGTCCGGTCCGGTATTGACGGTCTTGGGGGCGGTTTCGCCCTCTTCGTCATCGTCGACCGGGTCGTCCTGGAACTCCGCTTCCTCTGCCATGGCCGCTTCCATGGTTTCATCGGAAATGAGATCCATCTCGGCCAGCAGTTCCGGGTTCTGGAAGTTTGAAACCAGTTCGTTGAGGCGCTGCTCACCGGCCTTGTAGGCCTCGTATTCCTCCATCAGGACGGTGATGGACCCGGGAAAGCGCGACAGGGAAAGATTGACCTGGTTGAGCCCGTCTTCAATGCGCTTGGCAATGGCGATTTCGCCTTCACGGGTCAGCAGCTCGACGGCGCCCATTTCCCGCATGTACATGCGGACCGGGTCGGTCGTACGGCCGATTTCAGTTTCCACGGCAGCCAGCGCGGCAGCAGCTTCTTCCTGGGCGGTTTCGTCCTCGGTATCGGTGGTTGCCGAATCGTTGAGGATCAGTTGGTCGGCGTCCGGTGCCTCCTCGTAGACCTTGATCCCCATGTCATTAATCATGTTGACTATGTCTTCGATCTGCTCCGGGTCGACGATATCGTCGGGGAGGTGGTCGTTGACCTGTGCGTAGGTCAGCCACTGTCCCTGTTCCCGGCCTTTTTCGATCAACTGTTTGAGCTGTGAGGAACGCTGCTGCGTCTTGTCCATAAGCCTTACTTGTCCATGCTTTCTCTGATACTGGCCCTCAAGGCCAACCATTGCCCGAGAGATTTCTCCTCGTCCCGGCCCAGGCTGCCGGTTGCCTGCTTCTCCTGCAGGCTGTGGATTCCAGATTCGAGCATCTGGACCCCGATTCGGTTCAATTCGTGCTGCAGGATCTCCCGGGCGGAATCGGCATCAATCGCCAGGTCCCGGGCGGCAAGTCGGGCCATCCAGGGCCCTTCCGGGCGTTCACGCCAGTGTTCGAGCAATACAGCCGTTGAAAGGTGGGGTTTACCGATGCAAAAGTCAATCAGTTGCCTTAGAAAGTCCACCCCTTTCAATTCGCCCGGTACATCCAGGACTGTCGTGTCGATCTGCCTGGCCAGTTCTGGTTCCTGGACGATCATGGCGATTGCGTACTGTACCCGTGTCAGTCGCCCCTTGTCCGGACCCGCTTTTGGCCGGGCTCCGGAAACATCGGACTGCGGGCTGGTGCTGGTGTAACCGGTCCGCCGCTCCAGTTCCTGACCCATCAGGTCGGAAAAGGGTCCTTTGGGTAATTTACGCAAAAGCGGCTCGGACAATGCCACAAGTCGGGCCCTGCCGTCCACGCTTTCCAGGTTGAGCCCGGTGCCGAGGTGCTCGAAAAAGAACTCCGAAAGGGTACGGGTGTCCCCCAGGCGGCGCTGGAAACCCGCCGGGCCTTCCGCCCGGACCACATCATCGGGATCCTGGCCTTCGGGCAGGAAAAGAAAGCGGATCTGTCGCCCGGCCCGAAGGACCGGCAGGGCCGCTTCCAATCCACGCCATGCAGCCCGCTCGCCGGCTTCGTCGCCGTCGAAACAGAACACCACATCGCTGACGGTGCGAAACATCAGTTCCACGTGATCGGCGGTTACCGAGGTGCCCAGGGTGGCCACGGCGTTGGGAAATCCGTTCTGAAACAGGGCCACGGTATCCATGTAGCCTTCAACCACCAGCAGGTGATCGGCCCGGTCCCGGGCCTTGCGGACCTGGTGGAGTCGGTACAGCTCTTTTCCCTTATGGAAGACCGGGGTCTCCGGGGAGTTGAGATACTTCGGGCCCCGGTCGGACAGCGCCCGGCCGCCAAAGCCGATGACCCTTCCGCGCCGGTCGTGGATGGGAAACATGACCCGGTGGCGGAACTTGTCGTAAACCCCCCGCTCGCCCCGGGCCACCAGTCCGGCGGCTTCCACGGCATCCGGCTTGATGCCCTGGCCGGTCAGATACTTGTGCAGGGAATCCCAGGCTTCCGGTGCGTAGCCGATGCCGAATTCTTCAATGACCTTGTCGTCCAGTCCGCGTCCGGACAGGTATTGTCCGGCCTCCCGGCTGGAGGCAAGCTGGCGGACAAACCAGTCGGCAGCGGCGCTGAGGGCGGAATACAGGCCATCATTGCGCTCAGCCTGGGGGGCGCCGGCCTGCCGGGGGACTTCCAGGCCGGCCATGGAGGCAAGCTCCTCGATGGCTGCGGGAAATTCCAGGCCATCGTATTCCATGAGAAACCCCACCGCAGTGCCATGGGCGCCGCAGCCAAAGCAGTGATAGAACTGCTTGTCCGGGCTGACGGTGAACGACGGGGAGTTCTCGTTGTGAAAGGGACAAAGGGCCTTGTATTCCCGCCCGGCCCGCTTGAGCTGGACCCGCGAGGAAATTACCTCGACGATATCCACCCGCTCGATAAGGGTCTCGATGAAATCTTCGGGAATTCGTCCGGCCACGGCCTGGTGGGTTACCTCGTGAAATCTTGCGGAACGTCACGCCTCATGGGGTGTGCGCACACCGGGATCGGTGACTGCCTGGTCTCAGTTTAGCGAAGTTTCCGGGAGAAGAAAGACCGGTTTCAACCGGCCAGCCGGGTTCGGACCCGGGCAGAGACTTCCTTCATGTCGGCCCGCCCCTGGACCTGGGGCTTGAGGTGGCCCATGACCTGGCCCATCTGTTGCATGGACTCGGCGCCTGTAGTGGCGATGGCCTCGTCGATCAGGTTATCGAGTTCAGCTTCCGACAGGGGTTCGGGCATGTACCGGGAAAGGATTTCGATCTCGGCGGCTTCCACGGTGGCCAGGTCTTCCCTGCCACCCTGGCGGTACTGGTCTTCCGAGTCCCGCCGCTGCTTGATCATTTTTTCGAGCACGGCAAGGATCTGGCCGTCGTCCAGGTCCGTGCGTTCGTCGATCTCGCGCTGCTTGATCGCCGCGGTTACCATACGAAGGGTCTTGACCCGGGACTTTTCGCCGGATCGCATGGCGGTCTTGATGTCGTCGGCCAGAAGCTGCTTGAGGGACATGGCGGGGGTGTGGCGCTTTGCGGGTACTAAAAAACCGGGGCGGTTTTATTAGTACATCCGGCGCCGGTTGGTCGTCTCGCGGGAAAGGCGACGCAGATGACGCTTGACTGCTGCGGCCTTCTTGCGCTTCCGCTCCTGGGTCGGCTTTTCGTAGAATTCCCGGCGACGGGTCTCGGCGATAACGCCGGCCTTTTCGCAGGAACGTTTGAAACGGCGAAGTGCGTATTCAAACGGTTCGTTTTCCTTGACTTTAACGTTGGGCATGAAATCTCCTGATGGTTCAAACGGAAAAGTCGGCCATTGTAGCTCCGGATGCCTGATTGATGCAAAGAAATTCAACGATTCTGGGGATTGAAACCTCCTGCGACGAAACCGGCGTGGCTCTTTTTCATCCCGAGGCGGGAATTCTGGCCGAGGCCGTCTACAGCCAGGCCGACCATGCCCAGTGGGGCGGGGTGGTGCCGGAACTGGCTTCCCGGGATCACGTGCGCAAGCTCTCGCCAATGATCGAATCGGTCATGGCCGATGCCGGGCTCGGGCTGGACCGGGTCGACGGGGTGGCTTATACCGCCGGGCCCGGCCTGGCCGGGGCCCTGCTCGTAGGCACGGCAACGGCCCTTGGCCTGGCCCAGTCCCTAGGGCGCCCGGCGATTGCCGTCCATCACATGGAAGGCCACCTGCTATCGCCGCTTCTCGAAAACCCGTCACCGGATTTTCCCTTCCTGGCCCTGCTGGTCTCCGGTGGCCACAGCATGCTCGTCGACGTGGCCGGACCCGGCCGTTACCGGCTGCTGGGGGAAACCCTGGATGATGCTGCCGGCGAGGCCTTCGACAAGACTGCCCGGTTGCTGGGCCTGCCTTACCCCGGCGGCCCCCATGTGGCCCGGCTGGCCGAGGCCGGCGACCCGAAGCGGTTTGACTTTCCCCGGCCCATGACCAACCGGCCGGGGCTGGATTTCAGTTTTTCAGGGCTCAAGACCCATACCCGGCTTCTGATCGAACGCACTGGCGATGACGACCAGACCCGGGCTGACATTGCCGCCGGATTCCAGGAGGCGGTGGTCGACACACTGCTGATCAAGTGCCGGCGGGCCCTTAAGGAAGCTCGACTGGAGCGGCTGGTCATTGCCGGCGGGGTCAGCGCCAACACCCGATTGCGCCAGCGCCTGGCCGCCGATTTGCCCGGGACGGTCTTCTATCCCCGCCTGTCCCTTTGTACCGACAATGGCGCGATGATCGCCCACGCCGGCTGGTATCGCCGCTCGGAAGCAATTCATGCCACCGCCGTCAATGTCCGGCCCCGGTGGGATCTGGAAGAGCTGGCAGCCGTGGAAGATTCATAAGGTACCCGGCTTTGTTCTTCCGGTTACCATTACGCCCCTGTTGCCTGCCTTTTGGAAGGGTCCATGGACCGGGTTTTCATCGAGGATCTGCGAATCGAGACCGTTATCGGGATCTATGACTGGGAGCGGGAAATCCGCCAGACGGTCAGCCTGGACATCGAGATGAACGTGGACGTGCGCAAGGCCGCGCGGGCCGACCGGATCGAGGACACGCTCAACTACAAGGCCGTGGCCAAGCGGATGATCGCCTTTGTCGAGGCCAGCGAGTTCAAGCTGGTCGAGACCCTGGCCGAGCGCTGCGCGGAGATCATCCTGGCCGAGTTCGATGTCTCCTGGGTGCGGCTGAAGCTGGGCAAGCCCGGTGCGGTGCGGGGATCGAGATCGGTGGGCATCCTCATCGAACGGGGCAGGAGGCCGGCATGACGCGGGTCTACCTGGGCATCGGCAGCAACTGTCGCCCCGAATTCCACGTGCGCGCCGGCGTTGCCGCCCTGGCTGCGACCTTTGGCCGGGTCGATCTCTCCCCGGTCTACCGCACGCCTGCGGTGGGATTCGAGGGCCGGGATTTTCTCAACCTGTCCGCCGGCATCGACACCGACTGGTCCGTGCAGTCCCTGAAGGACTGGCTCAACGACCTGGAAGACGCCCACGGCCGGCGCCGGGACGTGCCCAAGTTTTCCGACCGCAACCTGGACATCGACATCCTGCTCTACGGCGATGAAGTCCTGGACCGGGACGGGCTGGTCCTGCCGCGCCCGGAAATCCTGGACTACGCCCACGTACTCAAGCCCCTGGCCGACCTGGCGCCGCGCCAGGTGCACCCGCTGACGGGGCGGACCCTTGCCGAGCACTGGCAGGCATTCGAATCCTCCGGCGCGCTGGAGCCGGTGGACCTGGACCTCGCCTCCACATCCGGTAGCCGGGCCTGATAGCCTGAACCGACTCCATCGCAGCAGGAAATCGAACATGACCGTTCCGAGCCGCAAACGCCTGTCCTTGCAGCAAAGCTTTCTCCTGGTCGTCGATGTCCAGGGCAAGCTGGCCCGTCTGATGCACGACGCCGATGCCATGATCGCCAGCCAGCAGGTGCTCATCGAGGGCTGCCGGCTGCTCGACGTGCCGGTGATCTGGGCCGAGCAGTTGCCCGACAAGCTCGGCCCCACGGTGCCCGAGCTTGCCGAGAAGCTCGACGGGTTGGCCCCGTGCAGCAAGTCCAGCTTCGGCTGCTTCGGCGACCCGGGCCTGCGGCAGGCCATCGAGGACCTGGACCGCACCCAGGTCATCATCGCCGGAATCGAGACCCATGTCTGCGTGTGGCAATCGGCCATCCGCCTGCTGGAAAACGGCTACCAGGTCCACATCGCCGCCGACGCGGTGAGCTCGCGCAGCGCCTTCAACAAGGACATCGGCCTGCGCCGCATGGCCCAGGAAGGCATTTGTCTGTCGGTGGTGGAGATGGTGCTGTTCGAGCTGATGGGTGACGCAACCCATGAGCGCTTCCGCGAAGTCACGAAGCTGTTGAAGTAGCTGCTCGGCCAGCCCTGCCTGCCACCCGCGCAGACTTCGACAACTTTATCGGGCGCATGGAAGGGTTCTCGGACTGGATCGACCAGGCCACCGTGAACAGCCCGAGGATCAGGTTGAAGCCCACCAGTCTACGGATCTGCCCGAGCCGCCGACCGGCCTCGGTCCAGTCCCCGGCGGCCAGGGCGTGGATTCCGAGCAGTACTCCGGCGGTGGTTGATGACATGGAATTCTCTTGCCTGGTTTGCCTTCGGTTTCCCATGCTACACCACACGTCCTGCCGGCCCGTCCCATGACGTTTGCCCCATTTCCCTTGTCGGTTGCGGTGGTGAATAATCCGGGGGCTGATCACCGGAGTAGAAGCTTTGAGCGAATTCGCCATCGAGGCCAGGGGACTGGTCAAGCAGTTCGGTTCCACCCGGGCCGTAGACGGGGTGGACCTGGCCGTCGGGCCGGGGCGGGTGCTGGGCCTGCTGGGACCCAACGGGGCCGGCAAGACGACCATTGTGCGCATTCTGGCCACGCTGACCCGCCCGGATTCGGGAAGCGCCACCGTGGCAGATCACGACGTGGTCACCGAGGCCGACCAGGTGCGGAGCAGGATCGGACTCACCGGGCAGTTCGCCTCGGTGGACAACCGCCTGACCGGTTTCGAGAACCTCCTGCTGATCGGTCGTCTTCTGGGCCAGAGCCGCCGGGATGCCCGCCAGGGCGCCAGGACGCTGCTGGCAAGATTCGAGTTGGCCGGGGCTGCCGACCGGCCAGTTCAGGGCTATTCCGGCGGCATGCGACGGCGCCTGGACCTGGCCGCCAGCCTGGTGGGCAAGCCGCGCATCCTGTTCCTGGACGAGCCCACCACCGGCCTGGACCCCCGGGCCCGGCGGCAGCTCTGGAATCTCATCGGCGAGCTCGTGACCGCAGGTACAACAGTGCTCCTGACCACCCAGTACCTGGAAGAGGCCGACGCCCTGGCCGAGGATATCCTGGTCATCGACCATGGGCGGGTCATCGCTCGGGGCAGTCCGGATGAGCTCAAGGCCCGCATCGGTACCCGCACCCTGGTGGTGCGCCCGGCCAGTCCGTCTGCGGTGGAAACCGTCTCCAGGGTCATGACCGAACTGACCGGCAGCCAACCCGAACGCCAGGGCGGGCGACTGAGCGTGCCCGCCAACGACCCGGACCTGCTGTCCGCCCTGGTCCGTCGCCTGGACGAACTCGAAATCGCCCTGGCCGAACTGTTGCTGCGTTCGGCCAGCCTCGACGAGGTCTTCCTGGCGCTGACCGGCCAGCGGGTCGAATCCGAACAGGATCAACCGCAGGTGGAGTCATGAAGAGCCTGCCGGCCAGCGGCCTGGAACAGACCTTCAGCCTGGCCTGGCGGTCCATCGTCCAGCTTCGGCGCAACCCCTGGGAACTGGGCGACTACAGTTTCCAGCCCATCCTGTTTCTGCTGCTGTTCGTCTATGTCTTCGGCGGCGCCATTGCCGGTTCCACCGACGACTACCTGACCTACATGCTGCCGGGTATCGTGGTGATGAACATGATGTTCGTCACCGTCTATGTCGGTCACGGACTCAACACCGACCTGACCAGCGGCTACTTCGACCGCCTGCGCGCCATGCCGGTAGCCCGCTGGGCGCCACTGGCCGGGCGCATTACCGCCGACCTGGTCAAGCAGGCCTGGTCCATCGTGCTGCTGCTTGGGCTGGGCTGGCTAATGGGCTTTCGCATGGAAGCTCCGGTCTGGGGTCTGTTGAGCATGGTCTTGCTGGTGCTGGTCTTCGCGCTGGCCTTTTCCTGGGTGTCCGTGCTGGTCGGGGTCATTGCCCGCGATCCCGAGCACGTCCACCTGTTCGGTTTCACGGCGCTGTTTCCCGTGACCTTCGTCAGTAACGTGTTTGTGCCGGTGGAAACCATGCCCGGCTGGCTTCAGGGCGTGGTCATGGCCAACCCGGTGTCCGTGCTGTCGGATGCCAGCCGCGGGCTGCTGCTGGGCGGACCCTGGCTGGCCCAGGCCGGCATCACGCTGGCCTGGGCGGTGGGCATCATCGCCGTATTTGCGCCCCTGTCGCTGTGGGCGCTCAGGCGGCGGTTGAAATGAACCGGGCGGCCACGCGTCGGCCATGGACGGGATCGGCAGGGCACACCCGGCGCGACAATGCCCTGCCACGAACGCTATCACGAGAATTGCCTGCGGGCTTCCGTGTGGTGGTGCGGGAGGCTGCAATCAAGGCTCTTCTACCGGCCGGAAAAATCCACCCCTCCAGCAGGATTGGCACCCGGAAAGCCCGGGTGCCAATGGATGATCGCGTCTGACTGTGGCGCTCAGAATGCACAGTCATGCACTCCGGCCATCTCGGTGACGCGAACCAGTTGGTGAGTGGACGTTCCGTCCACGCCGACCATTTCGGCCGTTGCCTCGTTGCAGCTCTCGAAGGTGAATGTCACCTCGCCCCAGTGCTGGAGGTTGTCCGGCATGACCGGGGCGGCGAACGCGCCACCCTCACCATGAAGCAGGTTGAAGGTGACCGGCTCACCGGCGGCGATATCGCCGATGACCTCCTCGGTCATCAGCCACAGCGGGTTGCCGTCATTACCGTATCCGTAGAAGTAGCCGAACAGTCCGTTGCGGGAGGCCAGGAAATTCCATCCCTCGCCATCAGTGGCCGGGTCGTACCAGGCGCCGGTCAGGCCGGCGAATGGCGTGACGCTGAACTCAACCAGCATACTGATATCCGGGTTGTCCGGGTCGGGCTGGATGGGATTGGGCACTTCGGCCACCAGCGCGTAATGTCCCGGCGTCAGGTCGGCATGGAAGTAGGCGGTCAATGGAAAGTCCTGGCCGGCCGCGGCATTGGGGAACAGGCTTTGGACACCGCCCAGGAAAGTCTGCGGGCCGCGATGACCGCTGGCCGAGACCAGCGCGCCACTGTCGGCATAAAAGCCGTCGGCGCCGATATCGAGGTAGTTCATCCAGTCGTTGATTTCCTCGACCGTCGTATCGCCGTCGAGGCGGACCAGGTGGACGTCATGGCCGAGGCCGTGGCCATAGACAATGTTGTCTTCGAAGATGACTTCAAACGAGGTCGGACCGGGCTGAATGGCATCGGCCTCCAGCCGCAGGCCCTCGGCCGATGAAATGTGCACCGGGACATCACCGGCAGGTTCGGAAAAATTACCGGCTTCATCAACGACCACAAGACGCTCGACCATGCCGTGGGTGGTGTGGAACACGCCGTCTGTATCGAGCAGGTAACACTCGATGAAGTAGGTGCCCGGTTCGAGGTTCATCGTCATGCTGGAGGTCATTCCGCCGCCGGTGAATCCGGGCCCGCTGCTGGGTATCGTCTCGGCAAACCATTCCGGCATGCCCGGCAGCAGGACATCGAAGAACGCACCGACGTCGATCTCGCCGGCGAAGTACGGATCCCAGGCGTCCTGGAACGGCAGGGATACGGCATCCATGTATTCCTCGACCGACAGATCGGCCTGTTCATCGGGCACCCGCACGATGAACCCGAAGTGCGTGGAACTCGAATGGTTGCTCATGCGGATCGTCGTCCAGCCCGATGGGATTTCCGCGTCGGAGAGCACGAACTCGTAGTGCGCATGGGCGTCAGCCAGGGGCGGGTGCCGGGTGATCACTTCGAGCACGTTGGTGTCATCAGGGATCAGGGACTTGCCAGGCGACTGGTGACCGTGCTCGGACACCGCAGCCGGACCAGCCAGGCCCAGGGACATGCCCGCCGCGAGCGTCAATGGGACGAATGTATTTCGAAAGGTATTCATGATTGCATCCTCCTTGGAGTGTCAGACCGCCAGTACGCGGTTGATTCCACGGTAGGAGGCTCAACCCGGAAAGTCCTGACCATAGGGTCCTGAACACCTGAAAGTTTCCTGAACGAGACCTCCGGGCCGGTTGCCGGCGGCGTTCGGGCCCGGTGGTACACTGATAAGGAAACCGATCAGGTGCGGAGGAGTATGTTGGTGGGTGACCTCGACAGAGGCTTTCATCTGCGGGAGTGGGCGGTTCATCCGGAACAGAACCGTCTGACCGGGCCTGCCGGAGACGTCCACCTGACGCCCCGATGCATGGATGTCCTGGTGCTGCTGGCCGAACACGCCGGCCAGGTGGTCGATCGCAACGAGTTCAGCATGCGCATCTGGCACCCGGCGGTTGTTACCGATGATGCGCTGACCCGCCATATTTCCAGTATCAGACAAGCGCTTGGCGACCAGGCTGATCAGCCGAGATTCATCGAGACGATCCCCAAGCGTGGCTACCGGTTGGTGGCGGATGTCAAACCCTTGCACCCCGCTCATGATTCGGCAGCCGAAAGCGAGCCTCTCTCTTCACCCGCCGAAGTCGACCAGGGGGGCAGGAAACGCCCGCCCCCGATTCGACTCCTGATGCTTGCGGCCCTGGCCCTTGGCCTCGGCCTGGTCGCGGTTTTCATAAGCATGGACCGCCAGCCTGCATCGGAAATTCCGTCGTCGATCGCGGTGCTGCCATTCGAGGCATTCGGCGCCGACGAGAACATCCCACTTATCGACGGCCTGCACCACGATCTGCTTACACGCCTGTCGCATATTGACGATCTGAAGGTCATTTCCAGAACCTCGGTCAAGCGCTATCGCGACACCTTGCTGCCCATCGGCGACATCGCAGGGGAACTGGGCGTGGCCTGGATCCTGGAGGGAGCAGTGCAGCAGGTCGGCGATGAAATCCAGCTCAATGCCCAGTTGATCGACACGGCACGCGACGCTCACGTGTGGGCGCGCACCTACCGACGCGAACTGACGGCCGAGAACCTTTTCGCCATTCAGCAGGAGATTGTCGAAGACATTGCCGATTCGCTCGCCGCGCATCTGGCCCGCAGGGAAGTGGCCCGATTGGACGTCACCCCCACCCACGACCTGGAGTCATACACCTTGTATGTGCAGGGTCGGACTCACCTGGACCGACGCACGGAAGTCGGCATGAGTGGCGCACTGGTGTTCTTCCGCGAAGCGCTGGATCGTGACCCCGACTTTGCCCTGGCATGGGTCGGGCTGTCCGATGCATTGACGCTGCTGCATGACTACGGATACCGGGATGCAGAGGTGGTCCTGCCCGAGGCCGAACGCGCTATTGAACGGGCGCTGGCACTCAATCCCGATCTGGCAGAAGCCCATGCATCCCGCGGACTGCTGCACTCGACCCGGCGAGAAGGGCCCGAGGCGCTCAGGGCCCTGCAGCAGGCCATCGCACTGCGCTCCGGCTACGCCGAAGCTCACAACTGGATCAGCTGGAATTCGCTCGTGCTCGGCCTGCCCGAGCAGGCATATGACAGTGCGCGACGCGCCACTGAGCTCGATCCGCATTCAACCGAAGCCATCGCCAACCTGATTCTTTCGCTGGTGGTCAATGATCGGCTGGACGAGGCGATCGAACAGGCCGGGCGGATCAAGACCCTGGGCCTGTCGTACAGCACCGATCGATTCTACAAGGGCCTGGCCCATTACCAGGCAGGAAATTACCGGGCAGTCATCGACGTGCTGCAAGGCCTCGAGGCCGCCTGGGCCCGGGGCGGGCCGCAGGCGGTACTGGCCATGGCGTGGATTGCCGAAGGCGAGCCCGAGCGCGCCGAATCGCTGCTTCAAGCGCTGGAGGCAAGGGACGACCGCTTCTCGATGGCGATGGTACACGCCGCCCTGGGCGAGGAAGAACGCGCTGTCAAGTTGCTCGACTCGATTGAACAATGGCATTACTGGTCAGCACTGGCCATGCACCATTTCACGGATGGGTTGCTGGCTGACCTGGCTCGAACGCCCGGTTTCCCCGACCACTACGCGGCCATGCGCACCTTTTACGGATTACCGCAGGAAGAACCCGATCGCAGGTCGTTCAGTGATTGAGTTCACCCGGGCAGTCGGGAAAACCCGGCACCTGTGGAGGAGACCGCCAGCCGGGGCCGGCCTGCAGTTCGACCAGCCGCCCATGCTTTCTCGCCTGCACGGGCCTAGCGGCAGGCCGGCTAGCTCGCTGTGCATGGACACTGACGTGACTCAATCACGGCCACGCCAGGCGCCCGAGACCGAGGGTTGATACAGGTTCTCCCGCCGGGTCGGCTTCGATCAGGCTGCCGAGAAACCAGACCGCATCGTGGCGGACTTCCAATCTGTCGACAAACCCGACCACCCCGCCGCCCAAGGACTCGAAACGTCCGTTTTCGTAAATGTAGAGACGGGGGCAGGAGTCGGGCCAGTCCTCGCCATCGAAAGCACCCAATGCCAGCCCTTGGGTGAGCATTCCGGGACATCCACCGCAAGCGGTCAAGGGTATGGGTTCGTAGGCGCTTACCTTCAA
>SLIZ01000084.1 GCA_007135395.1 Wenzhouxiangellaceae bacterium
CGTTGATCGCGGGGAAGGTCAGGGTGCCTTCCTTTTCCATGCGGTAAAGCCGCGCCACACCGGTGGTGGTTTCCTCGGTCACGCCGTTGATGTTGGCAAGGGCCTTGCCGTACCACTCCGGGTCTTCGGCGATCCGCTTCTTGATGGAAGCAAACAGGGCCTTTTCTTCCTGGCTGCCGGGGTTGTCCAGCACGGAAGAATCCTTGGCAGCCTGGGCACCCAGATTGAGCAGAAGGGTGGCATCGCCGCCGTCGTCAAGAATCATGTTGGCGGTTTCACCGTTGGGCCACTGGAAAATCCGGTGGCAGTAGTCCCAGTACTCTTCAAGGGTCTCGCCCTTGTAGGCGAATACCGGGATGCCCCGCTTGACCATGGCAGCGGCGGCGTGGTCCTGGGTGGAGTAGATGTTGCACGATGCCCAGCGGACATCGGCACCCAGTTCCACCAGGGTTTCCATCAATACCGCGGTCTGGATGGTCATGTGCAGGGAACCGGCAATCCGGGCGCCCTTGAGGGGCTTGGATTCGGCGAATTCCTTGCGGGTGGACATCAGGCCGGGCATTTCGGTTTCGGCAATGGCAATTTCCCGGCGGCCGAACTCGGCCAGTTCCAGGTCCTTGATTTCGTAATCGTTCTTGCTGACCGCCAGATCGGCGCCAACATCTTTTGCTTGTGCACTCATGCAATCACCTTCAAATGAATTTGAGTTTGGGTTCAGGCTTGAAAACGCTGGGGGTGGCCCGGGCCTTTAGAGGCCGGCCGCTTCCCGCAGAGCATCCGCCTTGTCGGTCTGCTCCCAGCTGAATGTCGTGAATCGATCCTCCACGGTCCTGCCGTCGCGCTTGACCTGGCGGGTAACCTTTTCCGGCTTGCGGCCGAAGTGGCCGTGGGTCGCCGTTTGCTGGTACATCGGATGCAGCAGGTCCAGCATCTTGAGAATGCCGTAGGGACGCAGGTCGAAGTGTTCGCGAACCAGCTCTTCGATTTTCTCCTCGGGGATCTTGTTGGTCCCGAAGGTGGTAACTGAAACGCTTGTGGGCTCGGCTACGCCAATGGCATAGGAGACCTGGATTTCGCACTTGTCGGCCAGGCCGGCGGCGACCACGTTCTTGGCCACGTAGCGGGCGGCGTAGGTAGCCGACCGGTCGACCTTGGACGGGTCCTTGCCGGAAAACGCACCGCCACCGTGACGGGCCATGCCGCCATAGGTGTCGACAATGATCTTGCGGCCGGTCAGACCTGCATCACCCACCGGGCCGCCGATGACGAACTTGCCGGTGGGGTTGATGTGATAAAGGGTGTCGTCGCTGAGCCACTCGGCCGGCAGAACCGGCTTGATGATGTGCTCCATGACGCCCTTCTGGACTTCTTCCAGGGATACGTCATCATCGTGCTGGGTGGAAAAGACCACCGCCTCGACCGCCACCGGCTTGCCGTCGGAATAACGCATGGAGACCTGGCTCTTGGCATCCGGGCGCAGCCACGGCAGGGGATTGTCGGCACTCTTGCGAAGCTGGGTGTGACGCTCCACCAGCCGGTGGGAGTAATAAATGGGCGCCGGCATCAGGACATCCGTCTCGTTGGATGCATAGCCGAACATCAGGCCCTGGTCGCCGGCACCCTGCTCCTCGGGAGCCGATCGGTCCACGCCCTGGGCAATATCCGGCGACTGCTTGCCGATCATGTTGATCAGGCTGCAGGTATGGCCATCGAAGCCCACCCGGGAGGAGTCGTAGCCCACATCCACAATCACATCGCGGATGAGTTGCTCCAGGTCGACCCAGGCGGTGGTGGAAATCTCGCCACCAACGATCACGGCTCCGGTCTTGACAAAGGTCTCGCAGGCCACCCGGGCATTCGGGTCCTGGGAAATAACGGCATCGAGGACGGCATCGGAAATCTGGTCGGCCAGCTTGTCCGGGTGCCCCTCGGAAACGGATTCGGAAGTAAAAACGTAGTCTCTCATTTCGGCTATGTATCTTTCGATTCGGATAAAGAGATATAGTCTAGCAGTTCGGCTGTGAATTTGCATCCCGAATCCCCCCTTTTTCCTCTTCCGGGCCCCGGAGCGGCCCTTGGCTGCTAATCTAGACGCTGGAAGGGCCACCCCAGACCCGAAAGCCTTGGACCTGCTGCAAGCCTGGATCATCCTGTTCGTGCACCTCGTGGCAGCGCCCGCGGCCGTGCTTCACGCCCTGATTACCCGACGGGACCCGAGAGCCTCGTTCGGCTGGATCGCCGTTTGCATCCTGTTTCCCCTGGGCGGACCGGTGGCCTACCTGCTGTTTGGCGTCAACCGGGTTCGCAGCCGCGCCCGGCACCTGGGTCACCAGAGTTTCGGCCGCGGTGTAGATCGGGGGGATGCACTGCATCCCGACCAGGAAATCTCCGAGCAGGACTTGCAATCCACGGAGCCGCTGGGTCGAATCGGCGCCCGCCTCAGCCGGCACCCCATGGTTGCAGGCAATCGGGTCGCGCCCCTTTACAACGGCGAATCAGCCTACCCGGCCATGCTTGAAGCCATCGAAGGCGCCACCCGGTCGGTTTACCTTTCCACCTACATCTTCGACAGTGACGAGACCGGCTTGAAGTTCATGCAGGCCCTGGTCCGGGCACGGCAGCGAGGGGTGGAGGTCAAGGTGCTGATCGACGGGGCCGGGGAGCTTTACAGCAGCCCACGCGCCCGCAGACTGCTGGCACGCAAGGGAATCGAGGTCGCGCAGTTCCTGCCCCTGCGGCTTTTTCCCCCGTCGCTGCACATCAACATGCGCAGCCATCACAAGATTCTGGTGGTCGATGGCTCGACCGCCTTTACCGGAGGCATGAACATCGGCGACCGGCACCTGGCCGAAAACCAGGCCAATCCGTCCCGGGTAGTGGACATCCAGTTCCGCCTGGAAGGTCCGGTGGTCGCCCAGCTCCAGCGGGTATTCGCCGACACCTGGGAATTTGCCACAGGGGAGGTCCTCGACCCACCCGAACCGGAGCCGGAAATCACCGGAGGCCTGCTGTGCCGCACCATCACCGACGGGCCCGACGAGGACCTGGACCGGCTGACCTTCCTGTTCACCGCAGCCATCTCCCAGGCCCAGGAGTCCATTCGGATCATGACGCCCTACTTCCTGCCGCCAAGGGAAATCATTGGTGCATTGCAGTCGGCGGTGCTCAGGGGCGTAAAGGTCACTCTGGTCCTGCCGGAAAAGAACAACCTGCGCTTTATCCACTGGGCCACCCGCAACATGTTGTGGGAACTGGTCCTGCAGGGAGTCGAGGTTCACTACCAGCCCCCGCCGTTTGTTCACTCCAAGCTGCTGGTCATCGACAGATGCTATCTCGTGATCGGTTCGAGCAACTGGGACATGCGAAGCCTGCGCCTGAACTTCGAGCTGGGCGTTGAAATCTGCGATTCCGGCCTGGCCGGGAAAATGGCCGGCCATATCGACCATCAGGCAGCCGCCGGCCGCCCGGTGACCATCGAGGAACTGGATGGGAGAAGCCTTCCCACCCGCATCCGGGATTCCATCTGCTGGCTGTTTTCGCCGTATCTGTAAGACTCTCTACATACACGTACATGTGCATGTAGTTTCGGGCAATTGACAGGGAAACATCGGGACTACTCGGATCGTTTTCGCACTTCCTTGTCTTGGCAACCTTGCCCGGGCCTTGGTAAGATTCCGCGCTTATGCGCTACCTGATCTCTCTGGCACTGCTGCTGGCAGTGCTCTGGCTGGCCATTTCCGGCGTCTACAAGCCGATCATCCTCATCCTGGGGGCCGGCTCGGTGGTGCTGGTGGTCTGGCTGTCCCGCCGCATGGACGTGGTGGGCATCGAGCACAATCCGGCCCTGTACTCCTGGCGCCTGCCGCTTTACTGGGGCTGGCTTGTGTGGCAGATCGTGCTGGCCAACCTGCAGATTGCCCGGCGGATTCTTTCGCCGGACATGGGCCTGGAGCAGCGCGTGTTGCGCGTACCCTTGAAACATCGAAGCGATGTCGCCCGGGTTACATACGCCCAGTCGATCACGCTTACACCGGGAACGGTCACCCTCCGGATGGAAGGCGACGAGCTGGAAGTTCATGCGCTGACACCCGAGGCCCGAGAAGGGCTGGAGTCCGGCGAGATGTCACGCAAGGTGAAATGGCTGGAGGGTGACCGGTGACCGCGGTACTCGTCATCACGACCCTGGCAGTGTTTGCCACCATGGCCATGGCCCTGATCCGGGCACTCAAGGGGCCGACCATTTACGACCGCATCGTGGCGGTCAACGTCTTCGGCACCAAGACGGTGCTGGTCGTGGCACTCATTACCTACGTAACCGGCCACGCCGATCTCATCGATGTGGCCCTGGTCTACGCGCTGATCAACTTCATCGCCGTTGTTACCGTGCTCAAGCTGGTCAAGGAACGGGACCTGGCCGCCGGCGGCGACGAAGAACCGGGGGGGGACTGACATGCTCGTGGACATCATTTCCTGGATCTGCCTGATTTCCGGCGGGGTAGTGGCCATGATCGGTGGTATCGGACTGCTTCGCTTTCCCGACTTCTACGCACGCCTGCACGCCGCCGGGGTCACCGACACGCTGGTTGCGCTGCTGATCGTGCTCGGGCTCGCCCTGCAGTCGGGTATCAGCATGCTGACCATCAAGCTGTTTCTCATCCTGCTGTTTCTGCTGTTTACTGCCCCGACAGCCACCCATGCCCTGGCCCGGGCGGCCCTGGCCGACAACGTGCGCCCGGAAGGCACCGATTCCGGTTCCAGTGAAAAAACCCGGGGAGAAACGTCATCGAATACCTGATCGACATTTGCCTGCTGCTGTTTCTGGTGGTGGTGGCCGTTGCAGTGGTCCGGTCCCGGGACCTGTTTGCCGCGGCCATGTTGTTTGCCATCTATTCCCTGCTTTCGGCGGCCCTTTTCACCGTGCTCGACGCCGGGGATGTGGCCTTGACCGAGGCGGCGGTGGGCGCGGGCATTTCGACCATCCTGGTGCTCTCGGTGCTGGCACTCGCCCGCCGCTATGAGCACCCGGTCAAGAGCCACAACTGGCTGGCCCTGGCCACGGTCCTGGTTACCGGGGCAGCACTCATCTATGCCACCCTCGACCTGCCGGAGTTCGGTGCCCCCGACAACCCGGCCCAGGTCCACGTGGGACCCTATTACACCGAACAGTCCTATCCGGACATGGGCGTGCCCAACATGGTCGCTGCCGTTCTGGCCAGCTACCGGTCCATTGACACCATGGGCGAGGCATTCGTGATCCTGGTGGCCGGCATTGGCGTATTTGCCTTGCTCAAGATGCCACCGGCCATCGGGCGGCGAAAACAGAACCCTCCCCGCACCGATCGCACCAGGGAGAAGGGCTCATGAAGGACACGGGCATTCTGGCCATTGTGGCCCGATTCCTGATCCCCCTGATCATGCTGTTCGGGCTGTATATCCAGTTCCACGGCGAGTATTCACCGGGCGGGGGATTCCAGGCCGGCGTGGTCTTTGCCGCCGGCTGGATCCTGTTCGTGCTCATTTACGGGCTCGATGCCGGCCTGA
>SLIZ01000214.1 GCA_007135395.1 Wenzhouxiangellaceae bacterium
ACCGACAACTTGCTCATCACCGTCGTTGTCGTCGACCTGTAGAAACCACAACAGGCCGATCACCGCTTCACGCTCGGCAAGCACGCCAGTCGGCCTGGCATCGCCGGTGGCCAGTGAAAAGCTCCATTGGAACCATTCGTCATCGATGAGTTGTCCGTTGTTCCAGCTTCCCCGATCAAGTGCAAGCTGGCCGAGACGGGCCAGATCCCGTGGATGGATCTGCAATCCGGACATGCCATGGGGGTTGCCAGCCTGATCGCGGCTCCAGCCGAACTCGGAAATCCCGAGCTTGCCAAACAGGTCGCCGGCAAGGAACTCATCCAGGGGCTCCCCGGCGAGATCTTCGGCTATTGCGGCCAGGAGATTGGGCGCGTTGTTGTTGTAGCTTACCTCGGTCCCGGGATCGGCCTGCATGGGCGCATCCAGGGCAAAACGGACAAAGTCCCCACTTTGATACAGGTCCCTGGTCGGCATGGCTGGATCCAGGCCGGAGGTGTGATTGAGCAGGTGATGCAGGGTGATCTTCGATTGCCGCCCTTCGCTCCAATCCGGGAAGAATTCATGCACGGGTTTGTCCAGTGAATCGATGCGGCCGAGCGTGTACAAGCGGCCGAATATCAGGTTCACCACGGCCTTGGTCACCGACATGGCCTCGATGGGTCGGGACTGACCATCGCGCAACCACTCACCAGCCAGTTGGCCATCGACCCGAAGCACCAGCCCCGAGGTCAGATTGCCCGATGCCGTTTCGACCAGCGCATCGACTTCGTCATGATTGAGCTTGTCCAGACCCGGACCGGCATCAACCTTATCGAAAGGCCGGTTTCGAAGATCCTGCATGGCTTTGCGTTGCTTGTCGGCCAGGCGCTCGGCCGCTTCGCTGCCGGCCCTGGCAAGTTGCAGGCCGGCCACGTTGCCCTGATTGACGGCCTGACCCTGGAGCCGGTCACCATCAAACATTCCGGACAACGACATCCCGCCTCCGGGAGCCGTGATTGATAATTCATTGTCGGCCAGCTCGACGCTTTCCGCTGCGACGCGGAAGTCTCCTTCCCGGGGAAAGATCAGGTCTGCGCTCCAGGATCCTTCGTCATAATGGAGCTCGACTTCAAGGGGAAACACACCATCCGGGGTATCCATCATTCCCACCCAGTGGCCTGCACGATCGCCGGCCATTGCCGGAGTAGCAAGAAGAATTGTGGCAAACAACAGCCAGAGAGAAGACAGCCTGTGGATTGTCATGATCGGATTATCCCTTGTGCCCTGACCGACACAGTATTTTGAACCAGGTGCGATCAGGTTAACGAGGGAGTTCCGGAATGGCCCGTGCCATTAGTCACTTCAGTCCGTTGACCGGGAAACCGATCCAAAATTCCTTTCCGTGCATGCTAACCATCCTCCGGTAGCCAGCTCACAACCGGGTTGGATTACTGCTCCAGCTTGTCTGCCGTGCAGTGCTCGAAGTCGCTGGCATCGTGCCGCTCGGGCAACTGCCTTTCGGGCTTGCCCCAGGTCCGGTTGACCATGCGTCCGCGCTTGACCGCCGGTCGCTGATCAATCTCCTGGGCCCAGCGCTGGACGTTCTTGTATTGATGGACCGACAGAAATTCCGCGGCATCGTAGAGTCGCCCGAGAACCAGCGCTCCCCACCAGGGCCAGATCGCCATGTCGGCAATGGAGTAGGACTCACCGGCTATACAGGTGCGCGTTTCCAGCAGACGGTCGAGCACATCAAGCTGGCGCTTGGCTTCCATGGCGTATCGGTCCACCGGGTATTCCAGGTACTCCGGTGCATAGGCGTAGAAATGGCCGAAGCCACCACCCAGCAAGGGAGCAGAACCCATATGCCAGAACAGCCAGTTGAGACATTCGGTTCGCTGGCCGTGGTCGGAGGGAATGAAGGCATCGAACTTCTCGGCCAGGTACAGCAGTATAGAGCCGGACTCGAATACCCGGGTTTCCGGCCGGGTGGTGCGGTCCACCATGGCTGGAATCTTGGAGTTCGGATTGATGGCAACGAACCCGCTGCCAAACTGCTCACCTTCCATGATCTCGATCAGGTGGGCATCGTACTCGGCACCGGTGTGGCCCTGCTCAAGGAGCTCCTCGAACAGCACCGTAACCTTGACACCATTGGGAGTTCCCAGCGAATAGAGCTGGAACGGATGCTTTCCCACGGTCAAGGCCTTCTCGTGGGTCGCCCCGGCGGTCGGCCGGTTGATGCCGGCAAATTTTCCCCCGCTGGCTCGATCCTCGCTCCAGACCCGCGGTGGCGCGGACTTCTCATCGGACATTATTCACTCCTTTCATCTTGATTCCTGCTCCTCGAGCCTGTCTTTCCCTGCGTCTCGGCGAACCGAATTGGTTTTTTTGTATTTTGGTCTTTTGGTTCGTTGGTTTTAAACCGGAAACCGGACAATCATGGTGTAGTTTCATCGCTTCGTCGTTTTGTCCGGAAACCAAAAATCGTGCACCTGTCGGCGCGTCACTAATTTTTGGTAACTCTCGCGAAGGCGCAAAGGAAACGTCCGTTCTTTGATTGTTATCTTATTATCGCACCTCTTAGCACCTCAGCAGCTTCACGAGACAAACCTGTTTTTCATTAATTCGTTTCTGGTTCTCTCTGCGCCCCTGCGTATCCGCGCGACCAAGCTGGTCTTTTGGTTTGTTCGCTTATTCGTTACTTGGTTTCGGTTCTTCGCGCCTTCGCGGCTTCGCGAGAGGAACTTGTTTTTCATTAATTCGTTCTGGTTTTCTCTCTCTGCGCCTCAGCGGCTCTGCGGGAAATCGTCGCTTTGTCGTTTCGTCGTTTTGTCCGGAAACCGGAAACCGAATGATCGTTTCGTCTTCTGTCTTGCGTCTTCTGTCCTCTGCTTTCTGACCTCGGATTCCCTTGATTCTCGATTTCATTGATACCCGATCATTACTGCAATGGCCAGGGTAATACTGCCGGCCATCATGAGCTTGATGATGAGCGGGAAGATAAACCGCAACCAGCGATCATAGGGGATGCCGGCGATTCCCAGGATGCCCATGAGGATGGCGTTGGTGGGTACGAACATGTTGGCGAACCCGTCACCGAACTGGAAGGCGAGGACCGCAACCTGGCGGGAGACCCCGACAAGGTCGCCGATGGGGGCCATGATGGGCATGGTGGCATAGGCCTGGCCCGACCCGGACGGGATGAACAGGTTGAGGATGGTCTGGATGAACAGCATGCCCACCGCAGAAAGCTCCGCACCCACGGCGGAAAGAGGAATGGACAGGACGTGGACGACGGTATGCAGGATCTGCCCGTCTTCCATAAGCATGGCAATGCCCCGGGCAAAACCGATAAGCAGGGCGGTAGTGGTCATCAGCGCCGCCCCCTCGCAGAAGACCTTTGCCGAGTCGTTGACCCCGACCCGGCCAATGATGGCCGCCAGTATGCCGAGGCCGAAAAACAATGCGGAAAGCTCGGTCAGGTACCAGCCCCACCGGGTCACACCCACGATGAGCAGGACCACGGCGCCGAGCATGGCGATCAGGATCAGCCGGTGGGCCCAGGTCATCTCCGGGTATTCGTGATCATCCTTGATGTGGGGATTGGGGATGTCATAGACCAGGCTGGTTTCCGGGTTGGCCTGGACCTTGCGCGAATAACTCCATACATGATGGACACCGATGGCCAGGAAGGGGAGAAAGATGGCCAGGCGGAAACCCCAGCCCGAGGCCGGATCCAGCCCGGAGACTTCCTGGGCCACCAGTACGGTAAACGGGTTCATCACCGCCACCCCGTATCCGATACCGTAACCACAGACCATGATGCCCACGGCGGTTACCGCATCCATGCGCATGGCCGCGCACAGGGTCACGAGTATGGCGATGAAGGGAATGTATTCCTCGGCCATGCCGAAGGTACCCGAGGCGGCGGCGAAGACGAACATGGCACCGATGATCAGCCAGTGCCCTCGCTGGCCCAGGGTTTCCAGGATACGCCCGAGCATGGCATCGATCGCCCCGGTACGGCGGATGATGGCCAGGGCGCCGCCGATGAGAAAGACAAAGAAGATGATCCCCTGGGCATCGGCCAGGGCCCTGGGCACCACCATGAGCAGTTCGGCAGGCGACAGCCAGACCCGCTCGTCGTGGACCTGGTAACTGCCGGCAACCACCACCTCGCCACCGGTTTCCTCGTCGGTGACCATATCGAACGACCCCTGGGGAGCGACCCAGGTAGCCACCAGTGCAATGGCCATCATGGCCATCAGCAGGACCAGCGTGTGGGGGACCTTGAAATTCTCGAAACGGCTCATGACAGGCAGGCTCACTCCGGGCGATTGTTATTGGATTCAGGGGAAGGTATACGCACGGGGGGGAATTGGCAAATTCAGGAAGGGGCTGTCGATTTGTCGTTTCGTCGTTTCGTCGCTTTGTCCGGAAACCGGAAACCGTTCACCTTTTACCTTTATCCTTTTTCCTTGATCCTCAACTACCCAACCACTCCCGAAACCGCGGCAGCGCTTCCCTGCCATCCCGATAACCCAGCTCGATAAGCTCACCGGTGAATTCGGCTTCGAACAGCAGATAGCTGGGAATACGGCCCGGACCCCAGGCGCCGACGCCGCGAAACAGGGAACGTACGCTGGCCGGGACGCGGGACTTGTGCCGGTCGGCGATTTCCCGCAAATCCCGACTCGGCCGGATGACCATGGCATTGATATGGCGCAGGCTGCTGGCTTCCCGGGCCTGGCTGTCCATGGCTGCAAGCAGCCGGTTGATCCGTTCGAGCCGGTCCAGATCGGCCTGGAGCTGGTCCATGAAAACGATGTCCAGCAGGTAACCCCCCACATCCCCCAGGCTGGGGTAAGCCGGCGGCTGGACCGGTTCCGGGTCCTGGACTTCGTCGCGGGTTGCGATGACAAGCAGCCGGTCGGCGCCAAGGCGAATGGCCGGACTCAGCGGTGCGGTCAGCCGCAGGCCCCCGTCGCCGAAGTACTCCCGGCCGAGCTTGTTGGCCGGAAATATGAACGGCAGGGCCGCGGAGGCCAGCAGATGGCCAGGGGTCAGCACCGTGCGTCGTCCGGATCGACGAACCCGATCCCATTCGATCAGGTCTTTCTGGCCGGAGAAGAAACTCACTGCCCGGTTGGTGGAATAACCCGAGGCGGTGATCGCAATGGCGCGAAGATGGCCGCCTTCGATGGCCTGCTGGATATCGTTCAGGCGAAGCTCCCGTTCCAGCAAGCGCTCCAGGGGTTGGTTGTCCAGCAGGGATCGGGGATTGGCCGGGCCCAGGCCACCCAGGCCCAGCGAGGCCATCCACCGCAGGCCGGTGCCCAGATTATGCAGCCAGCCGGTGCGATAAATATGACTGCAGCGGAAGTTGCCCCAGAACTGCTCCAGTCGTTCCACGCCGCGGGGAAAACGATGGGCGTGGCTGGCCAGGACACCGGCATTGATGGCCCCGGCCGAAACTCCGCTGATGACTGGAAAAGGGTTAACGCCGGCCGGAGTGGATTCGGCCAGGGCCTTGAGCACCCCCACCTGGTAGGCGCCCCGGGCGCCACCACCGGGAAGGATCAGGCCACCGACTGACCCGTCATTCACGAGCCCGACCGGGACCGGGCCGGGGCTGCCCGGCCCACCCTTTGCCGGGGCCCGACACCGGGCCCCGGGTCGGGATCAGTCCTGGGCCTCAAACCGGTCTTCGAACAGTTCGGCGGTGAAGATGGTGACTTCCACGGTGCTGGAATCCACCCCGTCCATGGTGGCCGTGGCCACATTGGTCACCTGGCCGGCCTCCATATCGGCTTCGGAAATTTCCCGTTCGGCGGTGCAGGTTATCGTGTTGCCGGGGGCCAGATCGCCCTCGGGACAGTCCACGGCTTCCTGGTCATCGTCGACAGCAAGTGGGCCATCGAGGGCTTCATCACCGGTGTTTTCAACCACGTAGGTATAGCTGATGGTCTGGCCCACCGTGTCGTAAATGTGCGGGTCGGCACTCTTGGTCAGCGTTAATTCCGGGACCGGTTCGGTCGGGGCGGTCTCGACCAGGAACACACCGCGGCCATAGTTGATGGACGAGTCGTCGGGATCGGTGAGCAGGGACACGAAGGTGACCTGGCCGACCCCATTGATGTCCGGGGACCCGCCGAAGTTCGGATCGCCGGGACTGAATCCATCGGAGATATCGAGGATGGCGGTGCCAACATCGATTTCCACCTCATCGCCCTGGGTGGCCACCTGCTCGACGCTGGAGCCGTCGGCGACCCAGATGGCCCGCTGGCCCTGGTCGTTGAAGCCGCGGAATGTAACCTGGCCATCCCCGTTGAGGCTGGGACTGAAAAACTCGATGTCATCAAGGCCGTCCTCACCCTCGACGGCGTACTGGGTCCAGCCGTCGGAGTCGGCGACGAACACCCCCCGACCACCGGCTGCCAGGCTGGAGATGAACGCGACCTGGCCGGCATCGTTGAAGCCCACGCTGTTGTCAAAACCGCTGAAGGGGCTGTCCGGATCCAGGTCGTCATCCTCGACCAGCACAACAATGTCGCCATCGGCATCGACAACGATGATCTGGTTGGTGGTGTTCGACTGGAATGCGGCCTTTCCGGCCATCAACCGGTTGTTGTTGATCGACGGAGAAAACAGGAAGGTGTAATCGCTGTCGCTTTCGGCCAGGTGTACTTCGGCCCCATCATCCGGATCCCAGCTCACCCAGGCATTACCACCCCCGCCACCGAACCCGGCCCGGTAACCCACCTGGCCGGCATTGTTGTTATCCACTGAGCCCCACGAAGAGGCACCCAGGGGGGCGTTGGTCAGGAAGGTGGTCTCGTCGTCATCCGGGTCGTACTGCAGGATGCCGTTCTCGGAGGATTCGCCGCGCACCCAGACGATCTGTCCGGCATCGTTGATCCCTACATCAAAGTAAAGGGCCCCGTCCTCGTCGACTGTATCCACGATACCGCCACCATCGGCGTCGCCGGACCAGATTCCCGCATCGCCGGTGCCGGCCACACTGTTGACGCTCATGCCCACCCGGCCATGGGAATTGATCCTTGGAGTCTTGCTCGACCAGGTGGTACCGGGCGGAATCTGGAAGGCACCATCCGGGCCGGAGCGCATGAGCAGGTTCGGCACGCCCGGCTCGGTAACCGGGGCACCGCCGAGTTGCCCGTCGGCGGCCAGGCGCTGCATGTAGATGTCGTTGTCCTCAAGCCGGTTGTCCTGCCAGGCAAGGTAAAGCGCGCTGCCGTTGACTTCGGCGACCACCGAGTTGGAAATATCCGATCCGGTATCCGAGACAATCGTATAGGCCGGGTCCCAGACCGGGTCGGCCTGGGAATCGATCCGCGCCACTTCCAGGACCCGCCCGTCGCCGGAACTGCCGGATACAAAACTGACCACCGGGTCGCCTTCGACCATGGCGGCGCGGACCTGAATGATGTCATCGGCCGGGTCCGGGCTCAGCGAAATGAACTCGGCCCCGTCCTCGCCCCAGGCACGCTCACCCTGATCGTCGATGTGCTGGCCGTAGAGACCCACCTGGCTTTGCAGGTCGTCGGTCTCGCGCCAGAAAACGTACAGGTCCTGGCCCGCCGAATCCAGCGCAAGGTCCGGATCGGTGCGGACCTGGCCGGCCAGGGTGGATACAGCCAGGCCATTGTCGGCCAGCCGGGGCTCACCGTCGGCATCCAGGTGCTGGACGTAGACCTGCAACGGATCGCTTCGATACCAGGCCACGGCCAGGCCGCCGGCCTGGTCGGGCACGAAATCAGGGAAGTAGCCGAACTGCATGGATCCGCCTTCATCAACGGTTACCGGGTCTTCGCCCCAGAGGGCATCGCCCTGGCTATCGAACTTCTGGGCGAACAGATGCCGGGGCACGAGGAAACCGTCCAGGGTGGCGATCAGGGCGATGACCTGGCCGTTCTGGCCTGGCTCGTCGGAGGCATGCAGGGCCGAGATGGTCGTGCCGTTTTCAAGCGAAACCGTCTCGCTCCACTGCTCCGCGCCACCGGAGTCCAGCGATACCAGTTCAGTATCCCCATCCTCGTGCCAGGCGGCAACGATGGAGCCATCGCTGGCCCCGGCGATGCGCGGAGAGGCAACGAAGGGCCCTTCTTCGGAAAGCTGCACACCATCGGAACCCCATTCGAGATCACCATCGGCGCTGACCCGGTTGGCGGTAATTCGCGTGCCTCCGAACCGATCATCCCGGAAGGCCAGGACCGCATAACCGTCGGCGTCCACATCCAGGCCGTAGGCTTCCGTGGAAGTAAAATCCCGATCGGCCACGAGAATCCCGTCCACATCCCACATGGGATTGCCGTTGGCATCCATGCGCTGGATTCGAACGTCGTAGCCCGAACCGGTATTCTCGAGCCAGCTCACGTAGGCACTTCCGTCTTCAAGAAGAGCCATCCTGGGCTGGACAAGCTCCCCGTCCTTGACGGCCACCGGGTTGTTTTCCGACGGGTCCTCGCTCCAGCCGGCCATTGCCAGGGGCAGCCAGGCGGTGAGAATCATGCTGGTCAGGATATTCTTCAACATCGATACTTCCCTCGTGTCTATTCGAACCTGGTTTCGTTGAACTCCAGGCCCGGTTTCATTGCGTTCCCCGCCACTCGAGCCGAGACTACCAGATCACGCCACCCGGCGTGGTCCGACCGGTTGGGGTATCTTGACCGGCCCAACAAACCTCCCCCGGAGTCGTGAACATGCGCCCGATCTGCCAAACCCTCCTGCTTGCAGGCCTGCTGGTCGTCCCTGGAATCGCCAAGGCTGATGACGAAGATACCGGCATGGTGCCCGAGGACTATTACCGCTTCGAGTTTGTCAGCAACCCGAAAATCTCCCCGGACGGGGAAATGGTCGCCTTTGTGCGGGCCACAGTCTCCGAGGACCGACGCAGCCGGGAAAGCGCCATCTGGATGGTGCCGGCCGATGGTTCACAACAAGCCCGGCAATTCACCCGCGGGGATTCCGACCGTGCGCCGCGTTTTTCGCCGGACGGGCAGCACCTGGCCTTCGTGTCCTCGCGCAACGACCGGCCACAAATCCATCTTATGAGTACCCGTGGCGGCGAAGCCCGGGCCGTATCGGAACTGGCCCGGGGCAGCATCAGCGACTGGACCTGGATGCCTGATGACCAGCGGATCCTGCTGACCTTGAACCTGGACCCGGAAGTAACCGATCCGACCGTCGAGGAGGAAGCGAGCGAAGACCCGGAGCCGGATGTGACCCGGTTCAACCGGGCCGTCTACAAGACCGACGCGGCCGGCCTGCTGGACGAAGCCCGGCGGGGCCTTTGGATGCTGGACACCGAATCCGGGGCGCTCGAGCGGCTGACCGGCGATGCGGAGTGGAATGATCACAATGCCACGGTCTCGCCGGACGGGTCTCTTATCGCTTTCAACGCCGACCGCACCGGCTCGGAATTCGATGGCGGCTTCAACCAGGATATCCATCTGCTCGACCCGGAAAACGGCCAGGTCACTCGGCTGGATACCCCCGACGGCCGCTCCCAGGGCCCGGTGTTCTCACCGGACGGCCGGTCCCTGGCTTATCGCCACCAGGACGACCGGTACGAACCCGTCCGGGTCGAGCAGATCGATATCGAAAGCGGCGAGATCTCCATCGTCCACGACGGGCTGGAATTTTTCGCCAGCTCGCTGCACTGGCCGACCGGGGCCGAGACGCCCCGCATGGTGGCCGACTACCGGGGGGCCCGGGTTCTGGTGTCCGTCGACGGCGATGAGCCGGAAATCCTGACCGACGACGGGGCCAGCCTGGCTGAGCCGGACTTCGATGCCGACGGCCAGGCCCTGGTCTTTACCCTGGAAGACGAGACCCGGCTGGCCGAGGTCCACCTGGCCGAACCGGATGGCAGCCAGGTACGGCAGCTGACCGACTTCAATGATGGACTTCTGGCCGAAAAGTCCCTGGTGGAGCTGGAACGGTTTTCCTTCGAAAACGAAGCGGGCCTGGAGCTCGACGGTTTTGTCGTCCGCCCGGCCGGCTTCGATGCCGATCTCTCCTGGCCGGTGGTGCTCAACATCAAGGGCGGCCCGGCGGGAATGTGGGGCCACCAGTGGTTCCACGAGTTCCAGATGCTGGCCGCGGCCGGCTATGCGGTAGTCTTTACCAACTACCGGGGATCAACCGGCTATGGCCATGACTTCCAGGCCGCTGTACGGACCAAACATCCCGACAATGGCAAGTCCGGAGTCGATTACGGTGGCCCGGACTACCGCGACAACATGCAGCTTGTCGACGAGGCGCTGGGCCGTTTTGAATGGATGGACGAAGACCGGCTTTTTGTCACCGGCGGCAGTCACGGGGGCTTTCTGACCAACTGGATTACCACCCGTACCGACCGGTTCCAGGCAGCGGTGACCCAGCGCAGCGTTTCCAACTGGGTCTCCGAGGCCGGCACCCAGGCCTATCCGCCCAGGGCCATGAAGGCGGAGTTCGGAGGCAATCTGTGGGATGATTTCGATGCCTACTGGGATCGTTCTCCGGTCAAGTACGCCGACCAGGTCGTCACGCCAACGCTGATCATCCACAGCGACGATGACCACATCACGCCCATCGGCCAGGGCCAGGAATGGTTTTATGCGCTGCTATCCAATGACGTGGAAGTGGAGATGGCCCAGTTCTCCGGTGAAGGCCACGGGCTGTCCCGGGGCGGGACACCGGTCAACCTGGTCAAACGACTTGAGCTCATTATTGAATGGTTCGACCGCCACGACGATGATTCCTGAGCTCAAGGAGTTACGGGATAACCTGAAACCCGGGCCCCGGTTTGTCATAATGTTTCACCGATTTTCGATTCTTTGAACTGTGGAGAGTCCCATGCGACTGGCTTTAATCTGTTCCGGCGTCCTGCTTCTTGCAGCCGGCCTGTTTCCCCCGACCACGGCGGCTTCCGAAATTCCGACGGAGCATTTCTTCCAGGACCGTGAATTCATCAACATGAAGGTCTCGCCGGACGGCGAGCACGTGGCCTTTACCTTTCAGGAAGGCAGCGAGCGCCGCCTGGGGATCATGAACCTGGAAGAAGAAGGCATCAGCGCCACCTTCGGTCTGGGTGAAAACCAGCACGTGTTCGACTTCTGGTTTGCCAGCGACACCCGGGTGGTCATGTCCATCGGCGAGGTCACTGGCAACCTGGACACCATGAGCCGGCCGATGAACCTGTACGCCGGCAACGTGGATGGCAGCCGGCGCCAGGAGATCTTTTCCAGTGACCAGGGCGGCTTCCAGGTTCTCCATCCGCTGCACGATAATTCCGAGGAAATCATCATTGCACGGCACATCTGGCGATTGGGCGAGCCAAGGCGCGATCCCGGGATTAATCGCCTCAACGTCTACGACGGGGAAACCCGGCACATTGGCAACCGGCCGCCGGGCAACCATGTCCGGTCGGTGCTGGTCGACAACGACGGGGAGATCCGGGTGGCCGTGGAAATGATCCAGGGTGATGATTTCGACGACCGGGAGCTCAACCTGCTGTTTCGCGACGAGGATGGCTGGGAACAGCTGGAGCTGGACAGCCAGCGGCCCAACCCGACCATGTCCATGCTGGGCTTTTCCGCCAACAACCGGCGGGCCTATTTCCTCTCCAACCACGATATGGCCGAAAACGACCGCATGGGCGTTTTCCGATATGACTTCGATACCGGGCAGGTCGACAAGATATTCCGCCATGACAACGTGGATGTCTCCGGCGGCATCATCGGCCAGCACGGAGAAGTCATCGGTGCCACCGCCCGGTTCGGGCCCAAGAATTATCATCTGTTCGAGGACGCCGAAGATGACGGGGCCTTTCTCCAGGGCCTGGTTGCCGCCTTCGAGGACATGGACGTGGATATCACCTCCTATACCCGTGACGGCTCCCATGCCATCGTCCAGGCTTCCAGCGACCGCAACCCGGGCGGGTTCTTTCTTTTCGACGTGGAATCCCGGGAGGCCCGATTCCTGGCAGCGGCCAATTCCAACCTGGAACCCGATGACCTGGTCGAGACCATTCCGATTCTCATCGAGGCCCGGGACGGGCTGGAACTTCATGCCCTGTTGACCCTGCCCGAAGGTCAGCGCTCCAACGTGCCGCTGATCGTCAATGTCCACGGTGGACCCTTCGGCGTCACCGACCACTGGCAATTTCAGCCCGAGGCCCAGTTCTTTGCCAACCGCGGCTATGCCACCCTGCAGGTGAACTTCCGCGGCTCCGGCAACCGGGGAGATGATTTCCGCGACGCCGGACGCCAGGAGTGGGGCGGCAAGATGCAGGACGATGTGACCGATGCCACCCGGTGGGCCATCAATGCCGGCGTTGCCGATGAAGACCGGATCTGCATCTACGGCGGCAGCTACGGCGGCTATGCTTCGCTCATGGGGGTAATCCGGGAACCGGAACTCTACAAGTGCGCCGTGGGTTACGTGGGGGTCTATGACCTGCCCTGGTTGCGCAGCGGCGACGGATCGGATTTTTCCGTCCAGCGCAGCTATGGCCGGGAAGGCCGGGCCGCCTTCGAACGCTTCATGAGTTCCCATGTGGGCCCGGATCCCGAGGAGCTCAAGGACGTCTCGCCGGTCCACAATGTGGAAAAGATCGAGGCCGAACTGTTCATCGTCCACGGCGGTGCCGATGTTCGGGTGGTGATCGGCCATGCCGAGCGCCTGCGGGATGCCCTGGACGAGATCGACAAGGACTACCAGTGGATGGTCAAGGATGACGAGGGCCACGGATTCTTCGACGAAGACAACCGGGTCGAGCTCTACACCCAGATGCTGGAGTTCTTTGAAACCCACATTGGGCCGGAAGCCGGGGAAGCCAGCGAAGACGACTGACACCTGGCGGATCGTCATCCACTGGGAAATCCGGGTCCGGGGCCAACCCGGATCCGGAAACCGGACTATCCGGCCTTGTCGGCCTCGGCTTTCGACGCGTGTCGCGTACCGTCCGGATGTTCCGGCGGGGCGTAGATGGTAAAGAGCTTCAGCGGCCGGCTGCCGGTGTTGATGAAATTGTGCTCGACACCTGCGTGGACGAACACCAGATCGTTGGCCGCCACATCCCGGCTGTTTCCTTCCAGCACGGCCTGACCCTGACCTTCGGCAAAAACCAGAATCTGATCGTGATCGGCGTGGACTTCCGCCCCGATTTCCTCGCCGGGCTGGAGCATCATCAGGACTACCTGGCACTCCTTGCCGGTAATGACCACCTGGCGAAAGGCGTCATTGCCCAGGGTACGCTCTAGAATGGGAACGATAGACTCGTCGACTTGCTTGCTCATCTTCAGCTTGCTCCTTGAAAGGTCGGGATCAACCAACGATTTGAATGCCACCGGGGGGCTGCCACCCCGGGTCAGCCCTGGTGCCAGGCCTCGATTTCAACCAGCAGGTCGGACCGGCAGATATCCCCCTCCAGCCCCACGATGGGCGAGTCCGGCCAGGTCTGGCGCAACTGTTCGTACACCGCCTGCCATTGCTGTCCATCACGCAGGTAAACCCGCAACAGACTCTCCGGTCCGAACCGGGCCAGGCCGGGGCAATCCAGAATGCCGGCGGAGGCTTCGAGCAAAGCCTGCATATTGCAGATCGTCTCGTCGACCTGGGCTGTGAGGTCTTCCGGGTGCCGGGTGGCATGGCCAACTACGCTGGCGGTACCGGATATCAGCAGGCCCTGGCGGCCATCGGCAAGGCCGAGCCCGGTTGCCCGGGCAAAGGATGGACTTCGGGGACCGTAGTATCGGGGGTAACGATAGGCGGCTACCTGGCGGGGATTCTCAACCGGGATCCCCGGCTGACGGGCAGCCAGGGCGTGAATCAGTATCCGATCTCCCCGAGTTCCGATGGCCGTGCCGGCACACAGGCCGGATTCGACAATCCCTGCCTTTTCCAGAGCGCCGCTGCGCCCCAGGCAAAACTGGCGATACCGTTCCTCATCCCCCGGGCCATCATTGATGCGGGGAAGAAAATTCCAGAGCCGGATGAAGTGCCCGAACCCGGACTCGCCAAGAAAGTCGATCAACTCGTCATAGGCCTGGCGGGAGCGCTGGCTGATCGATTCATCATCATCGGGAACCGTCAGGCTGAGTAGCAGCAGGTCCCGGGTACAGGCCCAGGCCAGGCGACCGGCTTGTCCCGTTTCCACATCTCCATCGACACACCAGTACTCTGTCGCCAGGTCACCGCCAAGCCAGGGCAAGTCGGTGTCCAGCAACAGCCCGCCATCAATGGCATCTCCGTGGAATCGAAACTGACCCATGACTGCACCCGGGCCCGGCTCGGTGCGCGCATTCAGGCCCACAAGGGGCCCGGCATCCGGCTTTGGTTTCGGTTCGGTCAAGTTCGGACGACTCCCTGAAGATTCGGCGCGCTTTCGCCCCCGAATTCGTACTGTTCAAAAAGGTCAAACACTATACAGTATGGTAACCTTCATCGTTGTACGCCGCAGACTCTCTGCGGCGAGCTGCATCCCTGATTTCCGGAGGTTTTTTGAGCATGGCATCTCAACAGACGCCGGCTGAGCACGAGTTGGCCGGGTTGATTGTGGAAGCGTTGAATCTGGAGGATCTCGAACCCGAAGAGATCGAGCCGGAATCACCGCTGTTTGGTGATGAGTACGGGCTGGATTCCATCGATGCGCTGGAACTGGCCCTGGCCATTTCCAAGAATTACGGGTTTCAGCTCAAGTCCGATGACGAGCGCAACCGGCAGGTATTTGCCAGCCTCAGGAGTCTCAGCGAGCATGTCGAAACCAATCGGACGCGGTAATTGATGTCCCATGAACCCGGCCCGCCGCTTTTGCGAAAATAACGGTATGACTGCACACCCGCCGTCCCCGGTGGGAATCCTGGTCGGTTTGCGTCTGGCATTCGTGCTTGCCTATCCCGTGCTGTTTCTCGTCTCCCACGCCCAGTCCCTGCCCTGGCTGAGAACCCTGCTGCTTCCCGTCGCCGTGGCCCTGGTGGCCGGACCGGCGCTGATGCGCGGCTCGGTTATTGCCTGGGGCGTGTTTACAGCCGCCGCCGGGATCAGCGCAGCGATCCTGGTCTGGCCTGAGCTGGGCCTGTGGCCCCCGGTACTGGTCACCGGCATCATGGCCTGCTGGTTCGGTGCCTCCCTGCTGCCTGGCAGGGAGCCGGTTCTGCTGGGATTTGCCCGGGCCATTCACGTTCAACTTCAATCCCCCCTCCCGGAACAGGCCCCGGCCTGGCTTGCCGGCTGGACCGGGGTCTGGGCCGGATTCATGGCTGCATCCTGTGTCGTCCTGGCCGGACTTGCGCTCACCCACAGTCTGGTCGCCTGGACCCTGGCAACCCTGGCGATCCCGCTTCTTTCCGGGGCACTGGTGGTGCTCGAATGGGTGCTGCGCCGCCGAACATTTCCACCGGATGCCGCCATGAGCCTGCCGGTGTTTCTTCGATCCGTTGCCCGGGTTTACGGACCCCGGAGGGCCGGATGATTTCCGGTACTTCCAGTCGTCAAGACCTGCCGCTGACCAGCCGGGATCCGGAGGATATTCTGGCCTACGTTCTTGGCCAGGAGATCCGGGTCGAGCAGTTTGTCTGCCAGGCCCGTAGCTTATCGGGAGGCCTTCCCCGCAGACGTCACGCCATCAATCTTTGCCAGGACCGTTACGCTTTTGCCCTGGGATTTTTTGGTGCCATCCTGGCCGGCCATACCAACCTGCTTCCGCCCAATCATTTGCGCGCAACCGTCGAGGACCTGTTGGTCCGCTACCCGGAAGCCTACGTGATCAGCGACCAGGACGGACCCGACCGCTGGCCGGCCAGCGCCGACCCGCGCCCTGCCATGATCGCCGCAGGCCCACTCGGCGAAATACCGTGGATTGCCCCGGACCACCTGGCCTGCATTGTTTTCACTTCCGGGTCTACCGGGCCGAGCAAGCCCATCGAAAAGCCCTGGCGCACCCTGGTTGAAAGTTCCCGCATCAATGCCCGGGAGCTGGGTCTGGATACCGGGCACCACAACCTGGTAGCTACGGTTCCGGCCCAGCACATGTACGGCCTGGAAACCTCCATTCTGCTGCCCCTTTTCGCCCCGGTCGCGGTCAGCAGCGAGCACCCCTTCCTGCCTCACGAAGTATCGGAAGCCCTGTCCCGGGTACCGGCACCCCGGGTGCTTGTCAGCACGCCGGTCCACATCCGGGCCATCTGTGGCCAGGGATGCAGCCTGCCTTCCATAACCCGGGTTATCTCGGCAACGGCACCGCTGGACAGGAACCTGGCTGACCAGCTGGAATCAAGGCATGACACCCGGGTGCTGGAAATCTACGGCTGCTCGGAGACCGGCTGCCTGGCAAGGCGGGATCCGGTCCGCGCCCCGGCCTGGCAACCCTTTCAGGAATTCCGGATCCGCCGTTCGGGAGAACAGATTCTCGCAAGCGCCGACCACCTGCCCCGGGAGTTCCGGCTGCACGACCGGATGAAGTTTCGATCCGACGGCCGCTTCGATCTCATTGGCCGGTCCGAGGACCTGGTCAATATCGCCGGCAAGCGCGCCTCCCTGTCTGATCTCAACCGCCGGCTTTTGAGCCTGCCGGGCGTCCACGATGGTGCCATTTTCGAGCCCCAAGGCCCGGTCAACGGCAAGGTTCGCAGACTTGCTGCCGTGGTGGTCGCACCGGGGCTTTCTGTGGGCGAGATCCGCAGCCACCTTCGTACCGAAGTAGACACGGCCTTTATTCCCCGGCCAATCCGCAAGGTTTCCTCCCTGCCCCGCTCGCCCACCGGCAAGCTGACCCGCCAGGACCTGGTGCGCCTTCTCAACACCGAGGGCAAGGAAAAAGCGACAGAACCGGTTGAAGAACGGGCATGAACACCGCCCGGTCCGAGTGGTCGGTTCCCGATGATCATCCGGCACTGGAAGGTCATTTCCCTGGCCGACCGATTCTGCCCGGCGTGGTCTGGCTTGAACAGGCGCTCAGGCTTGCCCGGACCGAACTGGAGTTCCGGACCGAAGACTGCCGCTTCAGTCGGGTGAAGTTTCTGCAAACCGCCGCACCCGGGGATCCGGTGCTCATCGAAGTGAGCGAAAAATCCGGCGGCTTCGATTTCTCCATCCTGGGTCCCACCGGGCTGATCGCCCGGGGCCAGTGCCGACCGGCTTCATGAATCACTGGAGTCAACGGGGGGAAGGCGGCAACCGGTTCTGGCTGTTTTTGATCCGGTGGTGCATTCTGAACGTCGGCCGGGGCTTTGCCCGGTTCTGGATGTACCCCACCGCCCTGTATTTCTTTTTGCGCCGCGGCGCGGAACGGCGGGCTTCCCGGGCCTGGCTTTCCCGGGCGCTGGGTAAGCCTGCAGGTAACCGGGCCGTGATCCGGCACATATTCACCTTTGCCATGACCATCGTCGACCGGGTGCTGCTGCTCAGTCAGCGGGAATCGACTCTGGACATCCAGGCCGAGGGCAACACGGCCATCCACGACCGGCTCGACCAGGGCCGGGGTTGCCTTCTGCTCGGTTCCCACCTGGGCAGTTTCGAAGCCATCCGGACCCTGGCCCAGCAAGCACCCCAGTACAAGCTCAAGGTCGTCATGGACCGGGACCAGAACGCCCTGATCACCCAGGCCCTTGAATCGCTGAACCCTGAAATTGCCGAGACGGTCATCGATGCCCGCAAGCCGGGTACGGAAGTGGTGCTCGAAGTGGGCCGAACCCTGGACGATGGCCATATGGCTGCCATGCTGGCCGACCGGGCCCACCCGGGCCAGGATGTCGTACAGGCCCCGTTCATGGGCTCCAGTGCACCCTTTCCCACAGCCCCGTTCATGATTGCGGGGATCACCCGGGTCCCGGTTTTTCTGGTTTTCGGGCTCCATGAAGGCGGCAACCGGTATCGACTGGTTTTTGAACTGTTTGCCGAGGAAATGCAGATCGACCGGAAAACCCGGGCCGAGGATCTGAAAGGCTGGGTTGAACAATACGCACGGCGGCTGGAACACTATGCAGTTCAATATCCCTACAACTGGTTCAATTTCTATGACTTCTGGAATCCGGATCTCGAGATCACTGACGAAAACGGCGCCAAAGGCCCTGGGGGTCATGGTCCTGATCGCCGGGTTGATTCCGGGACTGGCCGGGGCCGGTCCGACAGATCTTCAGGGCCTGCTCGAACGGATTGATACCGAATCGGCCCGGACCATGGCCTTTGAGGAAACCCGCAGCTCGGATCTGCTCGAGGAAGAGATGGTGCTTACCGGCCAGGTCCGGTTTGAACCCCCGGGCCGCCTGGAACGCCATGTGGAAAGCCCGTACCGGGAGTCCCAGATCATCCTCGGCAATCGCGTCCAGATTCATCGCAACAACCGCCGTATCGGCGGGTTTTCCCTCAACCGGGCTCCGGAACTGCGGGCGCTGAAGGAAACCCTGGTCGGGCTGTTGACCCGGGATGCCGATGCCCTGCTGGAAAACTTTGAAGTCGAGATGGACGAAACCGAAGAGGGCGACTGGAGCCTGCATCTGGTCCCGCGCAATCCCGACGTGGCCGCGGAAGTGAAATGGTTGAAGGTCGCCGGCCACAAGGACCGGGTCCGTTCCATGACCATCGAGCCGGTCGAAGGCAAGCGGATCGAAACCCGACTGGAACCGCTGGAGTGAAAACACCCCCCCCGACCGCCGGGGGCGGCTGGACGGCCCTGGCGTTGCTGGTTGCCACCGGCATGACCCTGGCCTGGCTGGTC
Source organism: Wenzhouxiangellaceae bacterium (assembly GCA_007135395.1). GTDB lineage: Bacteria > Pseudomonadota > Gammaproteobacteria > Xanthomonadales > Wenzhouxiangellaceae > SLIZ01. The sequence continues at coordinate 18,704 of SLIZ01000214.1, forward strand.
TGGACCACCAGCCTGGATTTCCGGCTCGACCGCTTCCTGCCCGAACCGTCGAACCCGGCCGAGGAAGTCATCGCCGACCGGCTCGGGGATTCCCCGGGCTCCCGAATCATCCTGGTGGCCCTGTCCGGGGCCG
>SLIZ01000154.1 GCA_007135395.1 Wenzhouxiangellaceae bacterium
AGGAATCGGAGGAAGTCGACGAGGAGGGGTCTTGAAAAAGCCCGGGCGGAAAAGTTTTATCCGGACCACGCAGTGCGCCGAATGGTCGTTTCGTCGTTTCGTCGCTTTGTCCGGAACCCGGAACCCGATTTCCCCTTTTCCGCAGCCAGGGATGGGTTGTACTTCGAGATCCGGACAATGTCGAAAAAAAGGGGCCGAACGGCCCCTTTTTTCAATTCAGGAATTCCACGACTACTCGGTGGCTTCCAGCCGGTAAAGGCCGCCGTCGGAATGGTCGCTCAACAAATAGATCCAGCCTTCCGGACCCATGCGCACATCCCGGATCCGGCCGACCTTGCCCCGGATCAGTTCCTCTTCATGGACCGGTTCACCATCGATGAAGTGAACCCGGCGGATCTGCTCTGATCGCAGGCCCCCGGCCAGCAGGTTGCCCCGCCACATTTCAAAGGCACTGTCTTCGGGCACGTAGGCCAACCCGGATGCGGCAATGGAGGGGGTCCAGTCGATCACCGGGTCGATCATGCCCTCCACACTGCGCTGGGTGTCCTCGAAGTAGGGTTCCTGGGTGCGGTAGTTCAGGCCCTTGGAAGCTTCCGGCCAGCCGTAGTTCTCGCCGGCACGGACCAGGTTGAGTTCGTCACCGCCCCGGGGGCCGTGCTCGGTGGCCCAGATGTGGCCGGTTTCCGGATGAACGATCAGGCCCTGGATATTGCGATGTCCGTAGGAATAAATCTCCGGGAGGGCATCGTCATGGTCGACAAAGGGGTTGTCTTCGGGAACGCTCCCATCGTCATTGAGGCGCAGGAGCTTGCCCGCGTGGTCGCCCAGATCCTGTGCCCGCGGGGGCTCTGCACCCCGGTCACCGATGCTCATCAGGAGCTTGCCGTCTGCCGTCCAGGCCAGCTTGGACCCGTAATGACGGCCGGGATCGGAATATCGGTCCTGGGTGAACAATTCCTCGAAATCGGTCAGTTCATCCCCGTCCAGCCGGGCACGGGCCAGCGCGGTGGTGGTGCCATCGCCATTGGCCTTCGAGTAGGTCAGGTAGATCCAGTCGCTACCCTCGCTCTCGTATTCCGGGTGTACGGAGACTTCCAGCAGCCCGCCCTGGTTTTGCACGTGTACGTCCGGGACGCCACCGATCTCGGTGACTTCACCGCCATCGATCAGGTTGAGCCGCCCGGGTCGTTCAGTGACCAGCATGCGCCCGTCGGGCAGGAAAGCCAGGGACCAGGGATGTTCGAGTCCATCGGCGATACGGACCAGCTTCAGGCTCTGGTACTCGCTGGAAACGCTGTCATCGATGACTTCCTCGGCGCCAGTTGAAAAGCTCGCGGTCAGGAGTAGTCCTGCCGGCAGCAGTGCTCGAAGGAAATTCTTGTTCATGATCGGCTTCCTTGTGGTTTGAATTTACTAACGGTCACAGCATACAACGTACATCGTAAAGATTTGGCAAAAGCCCCTTCACGTGGCTTCCCGAGGGCGTCAATCTGCCGGCACGGTACGTTCCCGGGCCCATCGGCGAAGCTCGCCGATACGCTCGGCCATGACAACCGAAAGCGGCCGGGTGGATTCAATGGCTGCCAGCAGGTCCCTGGTTTCTGCCGGTCGATTCCCGGCGTGGCTGGCAAAAAGGGCCGATACCACGGCCTGCTCCAGTTCGGCCCCGGAAAACCCCTGGCTGGCCTCGGCCAGACGGTCCAGGTCGAACCGGTCGACTTCCAGATCCCGCCGTTGAAGGTGAATGGCCAGGATCCGGCTTCGGGTTTCCCCGTCCGGCAGGTCGACAAAGAAGATCTCGTCGAAGCGACCTTGCCGGATCAGCTCCGGGGGAAGCTGGTCGATGTCATTGGCCGTGGCGACGATGAATACCCGGGATCTTCGCTCGGCCATCCAGGTCAGCAGGCTGCCCAGCATGCGCCGCGACGTGCCCCCATCCTGGTCGGAAACCGACAACCCCTTTTCGATTTCGTCCATCCACAACACGCAAGGCGCCATGATGTCGGCGCTTTGCAGGCATTCCCGGAGATTACGCTCGCTTTCCCCGTGATACCGGTTATGCAGCGCACCGCAATCCATGCTCAGCAGGGGCAGTCCGAAACGACCTGCCACGGCCCTGGCGGCCATGGACTTGCCACACCCCTGGACGCCGAGCAGCAACACCCCGCGGGGGATATCCAGCCCCCGGGGTGGTTCATCAGCGGCAAATACGGGCGCACGCTGGTCCAGCCAGCGCTTCAGGGCATTCATGCCGGCGACCTGGCTGAATTGGTCGGTTTCCATTTCAAACTGAAGAATCCCGTCCGGGCTGAGAAGCTGGAACTTGGTTTCCATCACCCCGGCAAGGTCATCCTCGGAGATCGCCCCATCATTCCAGATGGCATTCCTGGCCAGGCGGCGGGCATCCTTCATGGGCAATCCGCGAAGGTTGGCAATGAGGAGCTCCAGTGCCCGGGGGCTTGTCCGAACCTTCCGGGAGCGATTTTTCCGGGTCCAGTCTCGTGCTTCCTGGCGGATCATTTCCTCCAGTTCCCCGGCATCGGGCAGGGATAATTCGAACCGGTTGGCCAGGTTCCGCAGCTCCGGAGGCAGGTTCAGCTCCGGGCTGACCAGCACCAGGACATGCTCATTGTCCTCCCCGCCGCGGCCAATCTCCCGCAACAGCCGGGTAATGACCGGGTTTTCAAGGTAGGGATGAAAATCCTTGAGCAGAAAGATGCAGCGGTCGGGATGCTGCCGAATCCAGCGCAGGGCATCTTCCGGGTCGGTGGTTTCTCCGTGCAGGTCGATATCCGCGTCCAGGCGCTGCAGGCCTTCGGTTGCCGTCCAGCCAATCAACGGGCGCAGCCCGTCACGGCGCACATGGTTGAATAACTCCACGACCCGAAGCTCGTCCCGGGTCTCTATGGCAATCAGCCGGCAACCGGCCCGAATGCGCGACTGGAGGGACTGGACATCGGCCGGCAACCTGCCGGAACCGGCCTGGGGTGGTTCATTCATGGCGCAAGGGGCTCCCTTTCAGTACCTGGAATTTTCATTATCGCGCACCCGGTTGCCGGATTGATAACGAGGTCCTTTTTCAGCCTGGTGCACGGGTCCGCCAGTAGTGGTATGTTCGCCGGGCAGATTCTCCTACAGAACAAGGAAAACGATCAATGACAAACCGATACACGCTGCTTGGGTCAGCACTGCTGGCCCTTGGCCTGGTCCTTGCCGGGCCGGTCCAGGGTGGTACGACACCGGAGGGATGTGAAAATCTGGATGATTTCGACCCTGTAGCAAACGTGGATTTCGATACCGAAATCCAGCCGATTCTTGACACTTGTACCGGGTGTCACGGCAAAAATGGCACTGCCGGCCTGGACCTGCGCCCGGGCCATGCCTACGACAACCTGGTTGAGGTGGTAGCTACCAGTAACCCGGAACGGTATCGGGTCGAACCATTCAATCCGGACGAAAGCAACCTCTTTCTCGCGATCAACTGCGAATCTCCGGGAGGGCCGGGGTTCCAGATGTCCGGCACGACCCTGGACGAGCAAGCCCTGATCCGGGACTGGATCGACCAGGGTGCCCTGCCGGAAGGACAGCCGGAACCACCACCGCCACCGGTATCTATTCCGGTCATGGGAGGGCCCGGTCTCGTTCTGCTGAGTTTTCTGATGGCGTTGCTGGGAGGGCTTGCGGTACGCAGGTTCGTCTGATTTCGGGTCCACGGACATGAAAAAGGCCGGGCAAGCCCGGCCTTTTTTCTGAATAGCTGTGGTTTGCTTCGAATCAGACGACGTAGACGAAGATGAAAAGTCCCAGCCAGACCACATCGACGAAGTGCCAATACCAGGCGACCGCCTCGAAGGCGAAATGATTTTTCGGCGTGAAGTGGCCCACGGCACATCGAATGGTAATCACGATGAGCATGATTGCCCCGAGTGTGACGTGCAGGCCGTGAAAGCCGGTTAACATGAAAAAGGTCGAACCGTAGATTCCCGAGCCCAGCGTGAGACCGAGATCCTGGTAGGCATGAACGTATTCATAGCCCTGGATGAACAGGAACACGATCCCGAGCAGGATGGTCGCCACCATCCAGGCAATCAGTGAACCACGCTTTTCCTTTTTCAGGGCCCAGTGGGCCATGGTGATGGTTACACCGGAAGTCAGCAGGATCAGGGTATTGAGCAGGGGGAGATCAAAGGCCGGGATGGTCTGAAAGGCTCCACCCAGTTCGGCCGGGCCGGCTGTGGGCCAGACCGCATCGAACCCGGGCCACAGCAATTCGTTGGTCATGGCACCGGTACCTTCGCCGCCCAGCCAGGGAATCGAAAACATCCGGGCGTAGAACAGGGCACCGAAAAATGCGGCAAAAAACATGACCTCCGAAAAGATGAACCAGATCATGCCCTGGCGATAGGATGCATCCACCTGGGCGCTGTATAGCCCCCGCTGGGATTCGCCAATCACCTGGCCGAGCCAGCCGAAGACCATGTAGATCACCGTGGCCGCACCGAGTGCAGCGATCCACGGGCCGGATGGGTATCCGTTCAGCCAGAAGGCCAGTCCGGCGACCAGAATGAACAGCCCGACTGAGCCGACGATCGGCCAGCGGGTTTCATGAGGTACGTAATAGGTTCCTTGCGCCACTTATCTGCTCCCTTGCTATGGCTATGGCTTTGTATTGACGGTATTGGCCGCTGCGGTGGCTTTGTCATTCTTGTAAAGAATATAGGACAGGGTCACCAGGTCCACATTGTCGGGCATGCGCGGGTCAACCATGAAGCGTACCGGCATTTCCTTTGTTTCGTTGCCACTCAACGGTTGTTGCTCAAAGCAGAAACATTCCACTTTGTTGAAATACAGCGAAGCGTTGCCCGGCGCAACACTGGGGACCGCCTGGCCAATGACTGTGCTACCCGAGCGGTTGAAGGCCAGGTAGGTGGTTTCGTAGAGCTTGCCCGGTGTTACATCCATGAAGCGTTCGGCAGGCTGGACCTTCCAGGGAAGCTGGCTGTTGACCGAAGCGTCGAAATGGACCCGAATGCTCCGGGATTCGTCGATTTCCCATTCACCCTCTGCAACCTGGCGGCCCTCGAAATCACTGGTACCGATTCCCACGACCTCGCAGAACTTGTAGTAAAGCGGCGGCATGACCCAGAAGCCGAAGCTGAACATCAGCAACGCCACCAGGGTGAGCTTGGCAACCAGGGTGTAGACGTGTCCGGATTGTTTGCTTGTAATGGATTTCATGAGTAGTAGTTGATCACACCCCGAAGAATGATATAGCCGTAAATGATGATGACCAGGCCGGCAAGAATCCAGGCGGTGCGCAGCACCGCCTTTCTTCGCTTTGTGCGGTCCGGTTGATTTTCATTGTCCGGCATGTCAGGTCAGCTTGTCCTTGTGAACCGCCACCGAGTCATCGACGATCGGCGGGGTGGCGAAAGTATGGTGGGGGGCCG
>SLIZ01000109.1 GCA_007135395.1 Wenzhouxiangellaceae bacterium
CCACCGGAAGGCAGGCTCAAGGTGCAAGGCGCAAGGCTCAAGGAAGGCCAAGCCTTCGGCTTGTACCAGGTGATTAACCGGAATTCCTGGATAGCTGTTGCCTGTTGCTGGTTCCTTGTTCCTTGAACCTTGATCCTTGAGCCTTTTCTGTTTTTCCCCTCAATGATCATGCCCACCCCCCATCCGGTCGTGTCCGGCCCGGCGGCTGGCCTCGGAGTCGATCAGGAACTGACCCGAGACGACAACCTTTTCGCCTTCCTCCAGGCCGTGGCGGATTTCGATCCATTCTCCGCTTTGCATCCCCGCATGGACTTCCCGGGCGCTGAACCGGGTGTTGTCTTCGACGACCACTACACGATCCTGGTGGCCGGTCCGGATCAGGGCCTCGGCCGGGATGACCAGCAGGTCGTCCCTTGCGCCACCAAACACGGTTACCTTCGCCCAGTTGCCCGGGCGAATTCGGCCTTCCGGGTTGTCCAGGGGAAGCCGGACCCGGGCGGTCCGGGTGGCCGGGTCCAGTTCGGGGTAGATGTAGTCGACTTCCGATTCGATGGTCTGCCCCGGCAGGCTGGTCAGGCGAATTTCCGCCGGCTGTCCGGTTTCCAGCCAGTCCATCTGCCCGTCAAAGACATCCGCGATCAGCCACAGGGCGTCCAGGTCGGTGATTTCCATGATTTCCGAACCGGGCGCTACAAACATGCCGTGGCGGGCATCGAGCATGGTGATCACCCCGTCCATCGGGGCATACCAGGGCAGGTAGCGGATGACCCGGCCGGTGTCGCGGATCCGGTCGATAACCCGGTCCTGGACATCCAGGACTTCCAGCCGCTCCCGGGAAGCTGCCTGCATCCGGGAATCACCTGAGCGAACGGCCTGCAGGTATTCTTCCTGGGCATTGACCAGTTCCGATGAGTACAGGGTATAGAGCAGTTCCCCGCGGCTGACCCGGTCGCCCTCGGCGCTTACGGCCAGTTCCCCGATCCAGCCCTCGGTTCGGGGGTGAATGTGATGGATCCGGGTCTGGTCATACTCCACCCGCCCCACGGTATCGATCCGCTGCCACAGCCGGTCGCGCTCGACCGGGGCGGTTCGAATGTTCATGGCCTGCTGGATGCTTGGGGAAATGGTGACTTCCGGATCATCCGCGTCGTCCTGTGGAACCAGGTCCATCCCGCAAATCGGGCAGCGGCCGGGCTCGTCGCGCCGGATCTGGGGATGCATCGGGCAGGTGTAAATCTCACCGGCTTCCTGCCCCAGGTCGAGCCCGTTCTCGCCGTTTTCGACCGGGCTGTGCTGCGGGTGATCATGGTCGTGATCTTGGTGGTCGTGATCATGATCGTCGTGGTCATGGGAATGGCTGGCATGCTCGTCGCCGTTATGGTCATGGTTTTCGACGGAATCGCCGCATGCCACGAGAAACGGGACGAGGAGAAACAGGACAGCCAAGGCGGCAATCAGGGTTTCAGCCCCGGCAGTTCTGCATGAAATCCGGCGGTTCATGAGGCATCTCCGGCAAGATAGGCAAGTTCGATTCGGGCGGCCTGGCGAGTTCGCCAGGCTTCCAGCCGGCCGATTCTCTGGTCCAGCCGGTCCAGCCGGGTCCGGATGAGTTCATCGAAACTGGCCCGGCCGGACTGGTAGGCCGAAAGGGTGGACTCGAAAGCCCGGTCGGCTTCGGGCAGCAAGTGGTTGTCGTAGAGTTCGAGCATCTGGCCGAAACGGTTCCAGTCCGAGTTGGCCCGGTCCATGCGTCCTTCGTATTCCTGGAGGCGGGCGCCCCGGTCGTGATCGAGTGCCTCCAGCTCGGCCCGGGCGCTGGCCACCTGCCGGTCCTGGCGATTGCCGGTAAAGACCGGAAGGTTGAACGAAACCATGGCAAAGAGCTTGTCGGACATTCGCCCGCCCATGGGGTCGCTGCCCCGCTGGTGCCCGTAGCCGGCCTCCACCATCCATTCCGGTCGGTAGGCCTGGCGGGCAAGGCTGGTTTCGATTCTTCCGGCCTCGGTTCGCTCATCATCGGCGCGCACGGCCGGGTGTTTGCCGATTCGTTCGAGCATTGCGAGGCGGGAACCGGGTTCCGGCCACTCGGGAAAGTTTCCCGGCCCGCCCGTCCCGGACGGAAACTCGCCGGTCCAGCGAACCAGCGCGGTCCGGGCCGCTTCGGCTTCGGCCTGCTTTGAAAGGATCCGCTGCTCCAGCCGGGCCCGCTCCAGCCGGGCCTGGGAAATGTCCATCTGGCGCCCCTGGCCGCTGCGGTAGCGGGACTCGGTCACCTCCACCAGTTCCGCAAACGCCTCCTCGGCCGAGCGGGTCAGTTCCAGCACCTGTGTGGCGAGCTTCCAGTCCAGCCAGGCCCGGCGGACCTGGAGGGTGACTTCCTCTGCCCGGGCCCGGGCTTCATGATCCGTGGCGGCTGCCAGGAACCGGGTTTGCCCCCGGGAAAGTCTCCGGGAATCCCCGGCGGGAAAACGCTGGCGGACCCCGACCCGGTACATGGTCATCATGTCGCTGGAGACCGGGTTGTCGACGGGTAATCCTTCGGCCCCGATGACGATTTCCGGGTCCGGGAGAGCCCCGTCGGCCACTGCCCGTTCTCGAAGTCCCTCGGAGCGAACGTTGAGCCCCTTGATGGTGCTGTCCCGCTCCAGAGCCATTTCGGTCGCCTGGCCAAGCTCCAGGGGAGCGTCGGCCTTTACAGGCAAAGCGAAAGCCATAAGCAGGACTGCGACGGCAAGGGGCAGACCCGCAGGCCTGGAAACTGATCTTGAAAGTACGCGTAACATACTGAATTCCTGAATATAAAATTTCGGAAATCGTGCATGGTCCGGGGACTCCGGACGCACGAACCCTGTGGTCAGGAATTCAGGATTTCGGGGGTTTGATCAGCCCGTTGGGGGGCAGGGATGCGGGGTCGGAGATTGTTGTCGGTTCAAGCTTCTGCTGCGTGGAAGTCATGCTGGCCGGTGTTGCTACAAGCGCAGCTCCGGTGCCGCCAGCACAGGCGGAAAGACAGTCCGGGCCGCAGCAATCGGCGCCGGAGAAGGGGCAGGGATCATCACCGGCCATTTCCTTCGGGCTCGAGTCGCTGTCGGCGGCTTGGCCGCTCGTGTCACCGGAGGAGTGAGCATCGTGGGGGCAGGGATCGCCGGATTGGCTGTCCGGCGCGCCTTCCGGCTGTCCGGATGGCGATTCCATACCACTTGTGTCCGTCCCGCCAGTGATCATCATCTGCCCATGAACCGGCATTCCTGCCAGCATCAGGGCCAGCACGAGCACCAGGTAAAGACTGTGTCGCAGCGTGATCATATTGGCCACAATGCTAGCACATCCCATATTCCGAAATTGTGGCGTTCTTGCTCCTTTATACGGGCGCCGGCAGCGTTAGTATCGCGGCTGCAATCGAGAAGTAGATCAGAATTCCGCCAATATCGGCGATAGAGGTGATCAGCGGTGCGCTGGCGGTGGCCGGGTCCAGATTGAATCGGGTAAGCAGAAATGGAAGCAGCATGCCCAGCATGGCTCCCATGATCACCACTGCAACCATTGAAAGTGCGACCACCATTCCCAGCTCGGCCCCGCCTCGCCACACACCGACGAACGATACAACGAAGGCCATTGTGACTCCCAGCAGGATGGCAACGGTCAACTCCTTTCCCCAGAGTCGAAGCCAGTCCCGCAGCTCCACGTCACCTGTTGCCAGGGCTCGCACCATCAGAGTGGCAGACTGACTTCCCGCATTACCTCCACTGGCGATGATTAGTGGAAGAAAGAAGACCAGCGCAATGACTGCCTCTATGGCATTCTCGAAAATCGAGATGGCTGCTCCACTGATAAGGTTAACGAAAACGAGGATCACCAGCCAGCCAATACGCTTCCGATAGAGCAGGGAAGGGCGTGCATCCCGAAGCGACATTGTGACCGCTCCGGCAGCACCAAGTTTATGGAAGTCTTCAGTAACTTCCTGCTCGGCCACGTCCATGACATCATCGACGGTGATGATACCCAGCAACACACCCTGCTTGTCTGTCACTGGCAAAGTATTGATGTCGTAGTGCTGGATGGTACTGACCGCATCTTCCCTGTCGGCGGATGCCTGGATGGAGATCACCTCCTGATCCATCAGAGCTTCAACCTTCTGGTCCTGCCGGCCAAGGATGAAGTCCTTCAGCTTTACCGCATCCAGCAGCTTGCCCCGGTCATCGGTGACGAACACAAAGTTCACCGTTTCACCTCGGTCGGCTTCGTGCCTGATGTGGTCCAGGGCCCGGGTTACCGTCCACTGGGGGCGCACGGAGACAAACCGGGGGGTCATGAGCCGCCCGGCGGATTCTTCCGGGTATCCGAGGAGCTTCAGGGATTGTTTGAGATCCTCAGGGGCAAGCAGCTTGAGCTGGCTCTCCAGTTCTTCGGCTTCCAGGCTTTCCAGGAATGCCGTCCGGTCATCCGGCAGCAGTTCATGGAGAATTCGCCGGGATTCCTCGGCCGACATGGTGTCGAGCACTTCCCGCTGAACAGTTACGGCCAGGTAGGAAAAAACATCAGTCTGGCGTTCGGTCGGCAGGGCTCTCAAGAGCACCAGTCGTTCTTCTTCGTTGAGCTCCGCAATGGCCGTAGCGATGTCCTGAACGGCCATTTCGTCCAGCTTTGCCTTTACGTCTTCGTGCTGGTCAAGCTTGAGAAGCGTGATGAGTTCGGTGATGACTCCAAGTTCTGCCATGTCTACTCCCGGTCATTCCGTTGCAAACCCCGGCCAGGCCAGGGCAGTAATTTCCAATGATCAGCGTTTGGTCCAGCCTGGTTACTGGCTATAGTGCGATTCCCAGGCCGATGGTTGCAAACCAGTCATTGTCTCCGTGTGATATCCGCGTCATCGACGGGGTAATGCCCGCCGGCAGCCCAGCCGGTAAAGGGCAGGGTGGCCAGGATAAGCATGATCAGGATTCGATGGATCATTGATTCCACGCTCGTTCAATCCAAGGGAGTGCAGTTGAAGAATCCGCTACTGGAACAAACCATTCAGAAATGTCATATAAATGTCATTCGGGCGTGTTTGCCTGAACCGTGATGCGACTGGTTCTGAATTTGTCGGCTGCCTGAAGCTCGCATTGGCAGACGACCAGGAAGGGAAAGGCTGGTAGGCTACCGGTTGGGAGTTTCTCGGCGATCGTTTCTGGTTGAGTGCGGACTCAAAACCTGCCTCTTCATGTCTAAGGTCTCATGAAGTCTATCAGCAGGCCTGCTTCTGTCAACCGGGGCCATGGGCGGAATGACAGGCTCTATACTGCTGTCGGGATTCGGAACCGGACCGGGCTCATAGGGGTCCATTGGTGCCGGAGTTGTTTCTTGGCCCTGCTGGAAACCAGGTAGAAGAGATTTGAACAAGGTTTTTCCTGTAACAGCCGCAATCCTCTTGCTGATGGCCTCCGAGGCCGTCTGGCCCCG
>SLIZ01000034.1 GCA_007135395.1 Wenzhouxiangellaceae bacterium
CGGGTTAGTGTCGTATTTCCTTGCGACCATGAAAGTCCCTGTGGGGAATCAGTTTTCCGGTTTCGGTATCGCAGGCCGGCGGCTGTGCCGGGCGCACCGGGATCGAACTGGTGGCCTCCAGCCGGGCCTTGAGGTGGTCTACCGCCTGTTGGTTGAGGGGATAGTAATGGATCAGCCGGCCACCGTGGGCCCGGGTCCATGCCACCACGCCCAGTTCACCCATGACATGGCGGGTCAGGCCATCGGAATAGGGCCCCTCGTCTTCGGTTTCCAGCCAGGCCGCCGGGCCCTCCTGGACGATCCGGCCGGTGCCGTGGCACCAGCGGCAGGCCAGCCCGTGGGCGGTCAGAAGGGCCGGGTACCGGCGGGCTGCGCGCAGCCAGAAGGGGTAATGGACCAGGTCCCCCGCCCGGTCCGACAGCCAGTCCCGGGGGGTCAGGAATTCCAGTTCCACCTGGCCGTCAACCGGGTCCCAGGCCATTTTCAGGCCCTCGGCGGAGCGGGTTTCGAAGGGTTTGTCGGGCTCGACGAGAACCGATTCGAGAACCTTCCATGAGGCATCCATGCCAGCCCCCTCGAGCTGGACCTGCTGCAGGGCCATCAGATCGTGAAGCGTAAGCATCTGGCCGTGTACCGGCTCCAGGCCGGTGGTTCGGGTGATGATCTGGAGCCCGGGCGGACCGAGCCCGCCATGCTCGAACAGTTTCTGTTCGGCCAGGTTTTCAAGTGACCGGCCGGACTCCGTCGGTGCGCTGACAAGCAGGGGCATGGCCAGGAATAGCCCCTGGGGTGTCTGCTGACGGGGCATGAGATCCGGGTGGGGCATTCGTCCCCCGCTGGCGCCAATGGACAAGACCCGGGGTTCGAACCCCTGCTGATTCATGGCCGCTTCGGCCAACTGCTCGATACCTGTGTGGGCCGGAAACCCGGGCCGGATCAGGTCGGTCATGTCCAGCAGCCCGGCACTGAGGGTCAGCAGGCTGCCGGTTGCCTCCGGAATCACCCGGGCCAGGTCGGCCGCCAGAGCATGGCCCAGGTGTTCGGCATCGGCCCGGTCGAGCAGTCGATGGACGAGACCGTCGCCCGGCGGACGGATTTCCAGACCCAACAGCAAGCGGGTATGATGCAGCGGCTCTTTCATGGCCAGCGGTCATTCATGAATGAATCGGTAAAACTCAATTGGTTCGAAAAGGAATTCGGGTTTCTAGAGACCGGAGAACTGTACGACATTCTGGCAGCCCGGGCTGAAGTCTTTGTCGTTGAACAGGATTGTCCCTACCAGGATGTGGACGGCAAGGACCACGACTCCATCCACCTATGGGCAAAAAACGAGGTCGGGAAAGTGGTTGCCTACGCCCGCATTACGCCTCCGGGGGTTCGCTTTCCCGACCCTTCCATCGGCAGGGTGCTGACCACCATGGAGGTTCGCGGCACCGGTACGGGTCAGGAACTCATGGAACGTGCCATTACGGTCTGCCGGAACCGGTATGCCGGTCAGCCCATCCGGATTTCTGCCCAGCAGTACCTGGAGCGATTCTACAACGGCCTGGGTTTTGCCACGGTGCACGGACCTTATCCGGAAGACGGCATCCCCCACCTGGAGATGCTCTGGAGCCCGGGCTCAGAACAGGGAGAACGGTGACCGGGCACCACTGCCGCCACCTCCGCCGCCAAAATCCCGCCGCCGGCGCCGCCGCATGCGGGAAATGAGCTGGACCCGGCGGGCCTCGAGAAAATCCGCCCGGCCGACTTCGGACGGGTCCACGTTGCGACGCTTGGCCTCGGCATACCGGTAGCGGCAGAAATCCCGGTAGGCATCAATCTCGTGGCGCAGATCCCGACAGATCAGTTCGACCATGATGGCATCGTCGAGAAAGCCCAGCCCGGGGATGTGGTCGGGGATCAGATCCTCCGGGTTGTTGAAGTACGCAAGTGCGTTGAGCACCCGTTTTCGGTCCTCGTCGGGAAGGTCAAAACCCTTGTCGCCAACCATGTTGATCAGAATGCCAAGCTTGCCCAGGCGTTCACCGATGAAGCTGGTCGCCTTTTCTTCCCTGACCTCCGCCAGCAGCTTTTCAGCCGCCTGAATGATTTCCTTTTCGCCAAGCTTTTTTGCCGCCTGCTGGGCCTGGCGAGCCAGCTTGCTGAAATGCTTCAAATCCTCGTCGGTCAGATCCAGGGTGATACGCAGGCTCATTTCAGCCCTCCGGTTGCGATGTATGTCACGGTTTTAGATTAGTCCTGCCCGGGTTCTGCGTCAATTGCCGGAAGTAACTAGCCTGCCGCGGCAACCACGAACAGGCCGACCACGCAAATCAGGCCGACAAGCCAGGCCAGGGATCGGGAGGTGGGCCGGTCGCTGATATACAGGAAGCCATAGGAAATGCGTGCGGCGATGAACCCCAGAGCCAGAACGTCAATCCAGTTCTGGTTGCCGCCGGTCAAGTGGGCGATGATGACCGCCGCGGCAAACGGCGGAAAGGCTTCGTGGCTGTTGAGCTGGGTCCAGTGAGCCCGCCGGCGATACCCGTCCAGTTCTTCCAGAAAATCCCGGGGGGAACGGTTGGTAAAGCCGGGATGGCCGAACTTGGCAATTCCGGCAAACACCAGTGGGATGAGCGCGGCAATCAGTACACACCAGTAGGCTAGGGTCATTGGGTCCGGTCCGGGGCTGGAAGGAAGGATTGAAAGTTGCCACACTTTCGGCCAGTTAACAATCCTCGGCCCATTGCGTTGAATATCATTGATCAGGGGTTCCTGAAATTGCCCGATTCCTGGTACGCCGGTGCACCCGGCGGTGCGGTCTTTTCCCGTTGCCGGCGGTATCGGTACCTGCTTTGGCGCCGCTGGAGTGCCGGGCCTTCGGTACTGTTCGTGGCGCTCAATCCCAACCGGGCCGATGCCGAACATACCGATCCGACCATCCGCCGAATGATGGGCTTTGCCGCCGACTGGGGTTACGGTGCCTGCCTGGTTGCCAACCTGTTTTCCATTCGGGCTTCAACCCCGGCCGCTCTTAGCACCCGTCGGGGTCCGGTGGGCCGGGCCACGGATCCGTGGATTGTCCATGCCCGTGAGCAGGTAGCGCTGACCGTGGCCTGCTGGGGCAATCACGGCCGGTTGCTGGGTCGGGGACGGGAAGTGGCCACCTGGCTCAAGCCCTGCCATGTCCTGCGATTGACCGGCACCGGGGAGCCGGCTCACCCGTTGTACCTGCCAGGCAGGTTGAAGCCCGTGCCGTGGGAATAGGCATGCCAACCGTTTTCCGGGTCGCCTGCGCCTGGCATCGGGGCAGTCTTACCTGAATTGCCCGGCTCGTCCCGGCACCGGGTAAAGGTGACCGCTGGTCTCCACCGGCCAGGTACGACCGGTCTGATCGATCACCCGGCCACGGATTTTCCAGGGCAGGCTGGTGCGGGTGCCTTCGGCGAGTTCGGTCAGAACTTCCTGGGCTACCGGTGCCAGCGGGGCATTCAGGGAAATGCTTTCCCGCCCCCGTGAGGTGATCTCCACATCCGTTGCCTGGTCGAATCGGGCCAGCAATCGCTGGTCATGTTCCAGGGTGAATTCCAGCTTCCCCAGGGTCAGTGGCTGGTCGTTTACGTTGCGCAGATCTATGTCGAGCAACATTTCCTGTTCGGTCTGCTGCAGCAGACGGATATCCATCTGGGGCGGCTGCCCGGAGATTCGGTCCGGGCCGCCGGCACAGGCACCGGCAAGCAGGACGATCAGCAGGGATGAAAGCCAGTGAATCGGGTGCATGTCAGGAGTTTTCCGTGGATGGGGGGCGGCCGGATGCACTGGGCACATGGTCGGGGTCGTGGAGGTGGCAGCTTACCTGGTGGAGCCCTGCGGCATCGACAGCCAGGGTTTTCGGTACCCGGGTTCGGCAGATGTCCATGGCTTCCGGACAACGTGGATGGAACGGGCACCCGGGTGGTGGGTTGGCCGGCGAGGGTACCTCACCAGGGAGAATGATCCGGATTCTTTTCCTTCCCGGCTCTGGGGAGGGAATGGCTGAAAGCAGGGCCCGGGTATAGGGGTGGTGGGGGTGCTCGAACAGCCGGTCGACCGGTGCGCTTTCCACGATCCGGCCCAGGTACATGACCGCAACTCGGTGACTGACATGCCGGACTACTCCCAGGTCATGGGTGATGAACAGAAAAGCGATGCCGAACCGTTCCTGCAGATCGGTGATCAGGTTCAGGATCTGGGCCTGGACTGAAACATCCAGTGCCGAGACCGCCTCGTCGGCGACGATGAACTTCGGGTTCAGGGCCAGCGCCCGGGCAATGCCGATGCGCTGGCGCTGGCCACCGGAGAACTCGTGGGGATATCGACTGGCCATGGGTGGGCTCAGGCCAACCGTTTCGAGCAGCGCTTCGACCTGCCTCCTGCGATCTTCCCGCCGGCCGATCCGATGGATGTCCAGTGGCTCGCGAAGGATCTGCATGACCGTCCGGCGGGGACTCAGGGATGCAAACGGGTCCTGGAAGATCATTTGCATGTCCCGGCGCTTTTGCTTCAATGCCTTGCCGGACAAGGCAGTGATGTCCATCCCGTCGAGTACCACCTGTCCCCGACAAGGGTCGTGAAGTCGAAGGATGGTCCGGCCCAGGGTCGATTTGCCGCATCCCGACTCGCCCACCAGGCCCAGGGTCTGGCCGGCTTCAAGGTCGAAGCTCACACCGTCGACGGCCTTGAGATGACCAACCGTGCGCCGGATGATGCCACCTGTGACCGGGAAATATCTGGCCAGGTCCCGGACCCGGAGCAGGGGCTGGCCGGCAGCAACGGCCATGTCAGCTTTCCCACTGGACCAGGGCGGCCCGGTAGGCCTCCCGGGACTGAACCGGGAAATGGCAGGCAACCCGGCCATCCCGGCCGCTGGTGATCAGCCGGGGGTGCTCTTCCCGGCACAGGCTGCGGGCACTCGGGCACCGGTCGGCGAAAAGGCATCCAGGTGGCAGTTCAGCCAGGTCCGGAACGGCCCCGGCAATGGTCGGCAGGTGCCGGTTCCGGCTGGCCTGCAAGGCCGGGATGGATTCGAGCAGACCGGCGGTGTAGGGGTGGCGCGGATGGGCGAACAGGGATTCCACGGTGCCTTCTTCGGCCAGCCGTCCGCAATACATCACCAGTGCCCGGCTGCAGGTTTCGGCTACAACGCCGAGGTCATGGGTGATCAGTATGACGGCAGTATTGAAACTCGATTGAAGTGCCAGGATCTGTTCGAGCACCTGGGCCTGGGTGGTTACATCAAGGGCCGTGGTGGGCTCATCGGCGATCAGCAGCTTCGGTTCGCAGGACATGGCCATGGCGATCATCACCCGCTGGCGCATGCCGCCGGATAACTGGTGGGGATAGTCATCTATGAGCCTGAGCGGTGCGGCAATTCCGGTCAGGGCCAGCATTTCCACGGCCGCTGCCCGTGCCTGGCGGCGGGATAGCCCCTGGTGGCGTCGAATAACCCGGGTCATCTGGCTGGCAATGGTAAAGACCGGGTTGAGCGCGCTCATGGGTTCCTGGAAGATCATGGCGATGTCCTTGCCCCGGACCTTGCGCATCCGGGCCTCGGACAGGCCGGTCAACTCGCGACCGTCCAGGCGGATGCTGCCGGCGGCAACCCGCCCCGGCGGTGAGGGAATCAGGCCGAGCAGGGCCAGCGCGGTGACGGACTTGCCGCAGCCGGATTCACCAACCAGGCCCAGGGTTTCGCTGGCACCGACGCAAAAACTGATCCCGTCCACGGCACGAATGGTGCCCCGGTCGGTTTCGAACTCGATGACCAGGTTGTCGACTTCAAGCAGCGGCCGGTTCATGGTTTGCCTAATGTACCTTTTTCGGGTCCAGCGCATCCTGGAGAGAGTCGGAGAACAGGTTGAAGGCCATGACCAGGATAAACATCATGGTCGAGGCGACGATGAAATTCATGAACTGGCCCGAAAGGACTTCCTGGGTGCTTTCTGAAATCATCAGGCCCCAGCTTGTACCTTCCTGGACGCCGAGTCCGAGAAAGCTGAGGATGACCTCGGATTTGATCGCCGAAACGAACACGATGGTGCCCTGAACGAGCAGGATATGCAGGGTATTGGGCAGGATGTGCCGGAAAAGCGTGACCATCCGGGAGGCACCGATGGCCGTTGCCGCTTCAACGAACTCCAGGTTCTTGAGCTTGATTACTTCGCCGCGAACCAGCCGGGCGGTGATGGTCCAGAAGGTTGCGATCATGGCAATGTGCATGGCCCAGGCGTTGCCTTCCAGGGCAAAGGCAACGGCGGCGACGAACAGGTAAAAGGGGATGGCATCGAGCACACCCTTTTTCCAGAGAATGATCTCGTCGATCCATGTGCCGGCGTAAAAACCTGACAATGCACCGAGCAGGGCACCCAGCAGGGTCGACAGGATGGCCACCACCAGGCCTATTTCAAACGCCGTGCGGGTTGAATAAAGGGCCCTGTTGAAGATGTCCTGGCCGATAAGGTTGGTCCCCAGCCAGTGCTCCGCCGATATGCCGGCCCAGCGAGGCCCGGCGGTAGAAGACCAGTCCTGACCCCACAGGCCGAGTACAACCCCAAGGGCGATCAATGCGTAGACGATGACAATGGCCAGTCCCAGCATGCCCCATCGGTCCCGGCGCAGCTTGTAGACCGCCTTGCGTAGTGGTGAATCAAGGCCGGTAGCAGGACCCGGGCCCTTGTACTTGACCGGTTCATCCGGGCCCAGGCGCCCGTCCACCCCGGGATTGGCCGGCTGATTGATGCTCATCGGCCCGTGTCCCTGTTCATTTCAGCGAAACCCTGGGGTCGACCCACTTGTAGAGAATGTCGTTGATGATCAGCACCAGAACAAACAGCACTGCGGTCAGGCTGACCACTGCCTTGAGAACCGGTTGGTCGCCGGTAGTGATTGCATCGAAGGTGGCCTTTCCCACCCCGGGAATTCCGAAGTAGCTTTCGATCAACAGGGAACCGCTGACGATGATCATGGGAATCGAGAACATGATGCGGGTGATGATCGGGATCAGGCTGTTTTTGAGTACATCACGCAGCATCAGGGGGATCGGCGGTGTCCCATAGGCCCGGGCCGTGCGGATGTGGTCCCGGGACATTTCCTCGACGAAAACGGCACGGTAGAAGCGGGTGTTGTAGCCCAGGGAGACAAAGACCAGGGCCAGCGTGGGCACAGCTACATGGTAGAGGTAGTCGGCAAGGGAATAGACCGACCAGCCCCTTACCGGGAACCAGTTGAGCCCGTAACTGGAAGAAAAGATCACCTGGGCTGCAATGATGACCACCAGGAAGCTGATGCTCATGCCCACAACCGCTCCGCCCATGATGAGCTTGTCGAGCCAGCCGGAACGGTTCCAGGCGGCAATCTGGGCCAGAAGGATCCCGAGCAGGTTGCCCAGGATGAAGCCGGGCAGGGTCAGTGCAAGTGAAACGGGAACCGTGCGGGCCAGAAGATCGGCCACCGGCTCGCCGGTGGAAAACGACTGCCCGAAGTCCAGGGTCACGATTTCCCGGACATAGTCGAGGTAGCGGACCAGGAAGTTCTGGTCATAACCGAGTTCGGACTGGACGCGTTCGATCTGTTCCTGGGTGGGGTTCTTGCCGACCAGTTCGTAGGTCAGGTCCGGGCCGAAGTAGACCATAAGGGCAAAACTGATCAGGGTCACCCCGAACAGCAGGGGTAATCCGGTAATCAGTTTGCGCAGGGTGTACTGGAGGGTTTCCACGGCCCCTTCAGGCCTGGTGCCGGCCGGCCGGGGCAGCAGGCCCGGTCATTCGGGTTCGCCGCCTTGTCCGTCATCGATCAGGTCGACAAAGCGCACGAAGAAGCCGCCGAGGATCTCCCTGTCGGGCTGCATGATCAGGTCTTGATGCCACATTTCGATTCGGGTGCGTGTCAGGGCCGATATGTTTGCGCATTCATCGACGATGATTTCGTTCATGCGATTGTAGATCTCGTTGCGGTCCGGTCCCGGCTGCATGACCGCCGATTCGTCGTACAGGCGATCGAATTCGTCGTTTTTCATATTGGCCGAATTTGAACCCGGTGCCTCGTTGGGTCCGTAATAAAGCTGCAGGGTATTTTCGGCATCGGGAAAATCCAGTCCCCAGCCGATATTGAAGCTCATTATCTGGCCTTGCCGGATTGCCCGGTTCAAGTCTCCAAAGTTGGCAAAGGTTCGCATCCGGACCTTGTCGCCGGGAAACCCCAACTCTTCCAGCCAGCCCCGGAACTGTTCGAACATCTGCCGATCGGTAACGCTCGAGACGGCCCCGTACTGGATTTCCGGCAGGTTGTCTTCGGTCCAGCCGTGCTCTTCCAGCAGGGCCCGGGCAGCATCCATGTCCCGGCGAATGCTGTCATCCGGGAAGTCCGGGTTGAATCCGTCGACCATGGGTGGAATGACTCCGGGGTAGACGTCTCCCAGTCCCTGGTAGAAACGGTCATTGCGCGATTCCCAGTCAAAGGCCTTGCGGATGGCGCAGCGCAGGGCGTGATTGGCCCGGTCCTGGTCCGGGTCTTCGTGGTAGCCGATTGCCGGATCGTCCAGGTTGAAGTTCATGTAGACGAATCCGGCTTCCGGGGAGGCGCGCCAGAAATAATCGTCTGCGTATCGGGCGTCGACCTCTACCGGGTCGGTAGATGTCAGGACGGATTCAGCCTGTTCTGCGGGAACCGTGGAATACTGGATCTCGTTGCCGGCGGTAAACGAGTTCCAGCGCGCCGAGGTCTCCTCGATCTGGTCGATTTCCAGCCGGTCGATGAAAGGCGGGGACCGGCCATCGATGGCCTCCAGGCCGAATTCGCCATGGACCTCCTCGTCATAGCCTTCGTATTCCAGGTCCACCGGGTCATCGCGAAAGTCCTCGTTGGCCACGAATACCGCCCGCTGGGGGGTGAAAGAAACCAGCTGGAACGGTCCGGAGCCCACCGCATGGCGTTGCAGCCCCCGGCGGCCATGGTGGTCGACGGCTTCCGGGGGGACCAGGGCCGAAAATCCCTGGGCCAGGGTATAGGTCAACTGCGGATAGGGACGGGTCAGGCGGATTTGCAGGGTATGGTCATCAAGTGCCTGCAGGCCGGGGATCTCGGCATCGTAGTCGGGTTGTTCTCCCGCATCCCGGGCCTCGGCAGCTTCCTCGCCCCAATCGTTGAGCCCCTCGATTCGGCCCTGCCACAACCAGGCACCCTGGGAGAGCTGTTCCGGGTCGAAATGGCGCATCAGGGAGAAAACCAGGTCCGAAGCCACGACTTCACGGCCCTGCCCGTCGGGAAAGGCCTCGTCATCCACATAGTGCACACCGGGGCGCAACCTGAAGGTGTAGGTCAGTCCATCGTCGCTGATCTCCGGCATGTCCCTTGCCAGGTTCGGCGTCAGGGCGTAGGGGCGTTCCAGGTACTTGTAGCGGTACAGGGTGTCGTAGGCATTGTTGACCATGAAGTTGGCGTAGACGGTCGAGGCCTGGACCGGATCAACGCTGGTCGCCGATCCGTCCATGGAATGCCGATAGACCTTCTGGTCCGGGTCTCCCCGGGAGGCCGGATCGCTGCAGCCAGCCAGGACCATGGCAATGACTGCCAGGCCAGAAAACAGGATATGGGGACGAGTGGAATTCATTCCGGCTCCGGTTGCGAGGTTCACGGTCGGTTCCGGGAGGTTAGCCAATGCGCCGGGTCATCACAAGTCGCCAGGGCTGCATGGGCTCCCGGTCACAGACCTACCAGCCCCCGCAACGTTCGAGCACTTCGGGCATGTCCCGGCCCCGATTGACGACCTGGTAGTGGCTGAACTGGCCGGCAGTGGCGCAGGCGTGGTTGGGCAGGATGCGAAGGCGTCGGCCGACGGGAAACTCCCGGACATCAAGGGGCTCACCGTCGCGGTTTGCAACGATGCCGTGTTCCTGGTTGGTGGCCCGGACGATGGTGTCTTCCAGGATTTCACCGGCAGCCGTGCAGACCAGCCCGTAGCCCTGGTCGGTATCCTGATTGGCGGTGCCCCGGTCTCTCGAAAGTGCCATCCAGCCGGCGTCGACGAGCACTTCTCCCTGTGCCCGCCGGTGACCGATGACTTCCGTGAGCACCGACAAGGCGATGTCTTCAGGCTGGCATACGCCCAGCCCGGCCATGACCAGATCCTGGAACAGGTAGACGCCGGCCCGGACTTCGCTGACCCCCGACAGATTCCGGGCAAAGGTAGCTGTCGGTGTGGAGCCGATGCTTGTCACCGGTGCTTCAAAGCCGGCTTCGCGCAGGGCCGCGGCGGCGGCAACGACGGTGGCCCGCTCGGTTTCGGCCATTTGTGCAATGGCTTCGGTATTCCGGCAGGCGTAGGAACCTCCTGCGTGGGTCATGACACCGGCCACCGTGCACCCGCCCTGCTCCAGCATCCGGGCGGTCTCCACCAATGCCGGGTCATCGGGGACAAATCCGGCCCGCTGGCCGTCGGAATCGACTTCCAGCAAAAACGAGAAATTCCGGTCTAGCGCCCCGGCGGCTTCCACCGCCGACCGGGCGGTGTCCGGGTTGTCGAGAATCAGGGTCAACTCGACACCCTGGTCCATCATCCGGGCGCAGGCTTCCAGTTTGCCCGGGGCGATGCCCACCGCGTAGAGAATGTCCTCCAGCCCGTGTCCGGCAAAGTAGGCCGCCTCGGCCATGGTGGACACGGTAATGCCGCCGGGCTGGCCGGCCAGTGTCATGCGGGCAATCTCGATGTTCTTGCAGGTTTTCAGGTGAGGCCTTAGCGGAACCTTCAGGGCATCCAGGCGTTCAGCCATGGACCGGATATTGGCCTCCAGCTTCGTCCGGTCTACGAGCAGGGCCGGGGTGGCTGCAGTCTGGATGGGCATGGTCGACGGTGGTGATCGGGATGGACCGATCAGGATACGGGATGGAAGGTCCCGGCGAAAGATGGCCCGGTGTCAACCGTTCATCAAGTCACACAGGCGGTCAGGATCCAGAATCGTGACCTCCTTTCTCTGGACCTCCAGCACGCCCATTTCCTGCATCCGGGTAAACAGTCGGCTGACAGTCTCCACGACCAGCCCCAGGTAATTGGCCAGGTCGGCCCGGGACATGCTCAGGGTCAGGTGGGTCGGGTCCTGTCCGAGGCGCTGGCGACGATGGCTGAGGCTCTGGAGAAAAATGGCCAGGCGTTCCATGGCCTGGCGCCGGCCCATCATTACCAGATGCTCATGGTCATTGGACACCTCGCGACTGATGACCTTCATCAACTGCTTCTGCAACTCCGGGACCCGGACACAGATACTTTGCAGCTGGTCATAGGGAATACGGCAGGCGCGGGAGGTTTCCAGGGCCTCTGCGGTACACCGGTGGACCTCGTCCATCAAGGCATCGAAGCCGAGAATTTCGCCGGGCAGGTGAAACCCGAGGATCTGCAGGTTGCCGTTTTCATCCGACTGCCAGGTCTTGAACGAGCCCTTCCGGACTACATACAGGGAGGTGAAGGGAGTGCCGGCATTGAACAGTGCCCGGCCCGCATCGAACACCAGCCGGTTGGTCACGATTTGGTCAAGATCCCTCAGGTCATCGCCCCGGATTGCCGACGGCAGGCAAAGATCCTGCAGGGCGCAGTCCGAACAGGTCTTCTTGAGCTGGACCAGATCCAGCGCTGGAGCTGAGGTCATCGATAGGGTTCTGACTTGAGTCGCTGGAGGCTATCATAGCAACAATCCCGATGCTGACGCCCGGCGAGGCCGTAGAAAAAAGGCATGATGCGAACGCTTACCGGAATGGCGGCCGGACCGCTACTGGCCAGTATTCTTCTGCTGGCCCTGGAGGCATGGATTTCCGGCCTGTACCCGCTTCCCGCAGGCCATGACCCGCACGATCCGGACGCACTGGGCGCCTGGATATCAAGCCTGCCTGTCTACATCGTCGGGCTGTGGCTGCTTGGCTGGGGGGTTGCCGCAGCCCTGGGAGCTGTCATGGCCATTGCGGTTTCCGGTCGCGGGTGGGTCGGGTTGATTGCCGGCCTGGCGTTGATCATTCCGGCTTCCCTGGTCGCACTCGTTGTCCTCGACCCGGGTATATTGCCCGCCATACTCGTGGTCATGCCCGCCGCGGGCGCTGCCGTAGGAATTTTGACGGCCCACGGAATCATGGCCCACTAGAGCCGGGTTTCCTGATGTGGCTCCCGGGCCATTGCAGCGAGCAATTCCGGGTCGGTCTCGCCGTTGGCCACCGCCACAAATCGCCGGGTCAACCAGTGGCCTGGCCCCAGGGTTTCTGAAAGCCCGGCGATGGCCTCACCAAGCAACTGCTCGGCTTCGGTGGTCTTGCCAAGGCGCATGGCCGCGTGCCCACGGGTTGCCCGCAGCTTGTAGCCAAGCCAGGTGGTATCCGACGGTTTGCCCCGGATTCGTTCCAGGTGTTTGCCCGCAAGTTCAAAGGCGCCCTGGGGATCACCGGTCGCCAGCAGCGCCCGGGCTCTCTGGGAATCGGCCAGCTTGAGTGTCATGTCGCTGGATGAATGCTCTTCAAGCGCTCGCCGGTCACATCGGTCAATCAGGTCCAGGGACTCTTCCACCTGGCCCTGGTAGAACTTGGCGGCGGCAAGTGTTGATGTCATCTGGAGGCAGACGTAGTGCTGGTCGCCAAAAGCCTGGAGCATTCCCGAGACAGCCGGTTGAAGCACGGTTTCGGATTGCTTGAACTCGCCGCTCATCAGGTAGTACCAGCCCATGCCGGTGGCCAGGACCAGGTTGCGGGTGCTCTGGACCAGGTCACCCTGCAGTGCCTGGACTTCCATGGCTTCGGTGAGAATTTCCGAGGCGGTGTCCAGGTCACCGATGAATAACAGGTTGTACAGATAGCTGACCAGGGAGTTGATCCGGGCGAAGTGATCATAGCCGTAGCGGTTGCGCTGTATGGGAATGGCCTTTTCCATCAGGGCCACTGCCTGGGGGAAATCACCTGCATACCCGAGGGAAGCAGCCAGCGAGATCTGGGCCATTGCCACATTGACATGGCTGGCGCCGTGCCGGTCGGTAAGCAGTTCAACGGCTTCCCGTTGCAGCCGGATTCGCTCGTCGATGCTTGGCGTGGCGTGGGACTGCTGCATCAGAATGGCAATGCGCTGCTGGTCGGTCAGTTCGGTCACATCATCCAGCGCGGCGGCCTCGGCGTTGGTCTGGCGCAGCCCTTCCAGGTCGCTGAGTGCCAGGTGCAGATCACCGGTAGCAATGACCACCTGGGCCCTCTGGGTGCTTGAGGGATTCTGGATGCCGGCCAGGTATTCCCGGGCCCCTTCCAGTGCCTTGCGGGCATCACTCCACTGGCCGGTGGCCGTTAGTGCCCGGGCCCGGACCAGCTGGATCTGCATGGCCTGGTCGGGCCGGAGATGCTTTCGTGCATCAAGCAGGTCCAGCGTGGAGTCGGCGATCTCCAGGCTTTCCCGGCTGGCACCGGTGTGCTGCAGGGCCTGGGCCAGCCGGATAAGAATGCTGATCCGCGCCTCCGGGCGATCAATAAAGGTTTCTTCGGCCAGGTCAGCCCCGCGTCGGAGCATCTCCCGGACCGTGAAATCCGGAAGCTGGGCCGGGTTGGCCTCGGCAATCATTCGCTGGGTAAAGTGGAGAATCTCCTCGGCATTTTTCGCTTCGGCGGCCAGCGCTACGGCCTGCTGCTGAATCGTTTCCCGCTGGACGGTAACTGTTGCCGCATAAGCGACAAGCAACGCCAGGACCAGGCTGGCTGCCGATACGCCGGCCCATCGTCGGCGAATAAAGCAGTGCATCAGGTAGAGCTTGCCTGTACCCCTGGCCTGCACCGGCTGGCACTGGGTCCAGGCCCGGAGATCTTCCAGCAAGGACCCGACCGAGTCGTACCGGTCTTCCGGTTCAAGCGCGAGTGCCCGGCGAATGATGGCCTGAAAGCCCCTGTCAAGCTTCCGGGCCCAGGGCTGTCCCGTTTCGGATGCCGCCTTCTGGACGTTCGGGATGCCATTTCGCCAGTGATCGGCGGGTCTTGGCGGGTTGCCCTCCGGCTTCCAGGGCAGGCGACCGGTGACCAGTTCAACCAGCAGTACGCCGAGCTGAAAGACGTCCGTGGCAACCGTTGCTGGCTTGCCCTCCAGGGATTCCGGGGTCAGGTAGCCGGCAGTAAACCAGTTGGAGGTTCGCTCCGATGCGGCCTCGCTTACGTCCAGGGCCTGGGCTACGCCGAAATCGAGCAGTCGGGGGCGACCTTGTTCATCCACGAGAACGTTGGAAGGCTTGATATCCCGGTGCAGGATCATCTTGCGATGGGCGTGCTGCAGGGCCTCGCCGACAGCGGTGAAAAGCTCCAGTCGCTGTTTCAGGTCCAGTTCATGGGCCCGGCAATATTCTGTAATCGGAACACCGGGGACATACTCCATGATGAGATACGGAAGACGGGCTTCGATCAGCCCCCCGTCGATCAGCCTGGCAATATTGGGATGGTCCAGGCGCGCCAGGCTTTGCCGCTCGAAATCAAAGCGGTGGCGGGCGTCCGGGGCCAGCATCTGCCCGTACCGGGTAAGGATCTTCGCCGCCACGGTCTGTTCGAATTCAGCCGGGTGTCGCCGGGCAAGAAACACCATGCCCATTCCACCCTGGCCAATGGGCTCTTCAATGCGGAAATTTCCGATCTGTTGGCCGATGTACTGGTCCGGGTCGTCGAGCAATTGCCGGAATTCCAGATCGATTCGCAGCCGGTCGTGTTCCGGATCGTCGTTCTCGTCGAGATCTGAAAGCAGCGAGGCTACGAGCGCATGGAGTTTCCCGTCATTTCCGCAAGCCAGTCTGGCGGCTTCTTCCCGCTCGGCTTCGGGAAGCTCCAGCAAATCCTGTAATATGGCATCAGCCCTTTTGATCAATGATGATTTCACCAGCGTCAGTGCCTGCTTTCTCGAGGTGCTGAAGTCTTGACGGGAGACTGCTTGCTCATGATTCAGGATACTCCTTCACTGGAAATTACGCAGATGCTTAATCGCTGGGGCCAGGGAGATGAGTCTGCCCGTGAGCAGATTATGGGGCTTTTGTACCCGGAACTGGAACGGCTTGCGGCCAGCCAGTTGTCGAGAAATGTCCGGGGCGAAACGCTCAATACACGGGTTCTGGTCCACGAAGCCTATGAGAAGCTCTCCCGGGGGGCGGTGGACGTGGAAAGCAGGCAGCATTTCATGGCCCTGGCGGCCAGGGTCATGCGTCAGGTTGTTGTGGACTACGCCCGCCGGCGAACGGCATTGCGCAGGGGGGGTACCTCGATTCATTACAGCCTGGACGACCTGCAACTTTCGGTGGCCGACAACCCGGAGGAAATCCTGTTGCTGTCCCAGGTTCTCGACCAGCTCAAGGTTCTCGGCGATTCCATCGTCGAGGTGGTTGAATGCCGCTATTTTGCCGGCATGACCCTGGACGAGACTGCCAGCGCCCTGGGAATCTCCCGGCGTACGGTGCAGCGTCACTGGGCGCGCGGCCGGGCCTGGTTGAAACAGGGTCTGCGGGAGGCGCTGGAAGTACAGACCCGCGAAGAGTCAACCGGGTAGGCCGAACTCGGGCTGTTACAGAGACGGGAGGAAAGCCCCGGGGTGAAACCGGTCAGCCGGCGACTTCATCCCGACCACAAGCTTGCGATATAATGGATGTTTGGTCTGCCCCCTGGACGGTTCCTGACCGGAACCTTCGGCGGGCTCCTTGGATTTTTTGCTTGAAGAGGTCATGGTGTGAGCGAGCAGGACGACCGCGTATTCATACGGCATTTCAGTGTAATTCTCGTGGGGCTGGTGGTATTCACTGTGCTCATCATCGGATTGAGCTTGATCATTCATAACCAGCTGACGCTCAGCGAGAATGTCGCCCGGGATGCGGCCAAGGAGGAGCGCATTTCTCCGGTTGCCGGTGTATACGCCGGGGAAACCGGCCGGGCTGCTGCCGCAGCGGCGGCTGCCGAGGCGGCTACGGAAACGGCAGCGGCGTTTGATGGTTCGACGGACGGTGAACTGATCTATCGCCGGGTCTGCGAGACCTGCCATGTGGCAGGCGCAGCAGGTGCCCCGGTGATGGAGGCTTCCGCCTGGGGAGATCGCCTGGACCAGGATTTCGAAGTGCTGGTGGCCAACGCCATCGATGGAATCGGGGCCATGCCACCGCGCGGCGGGCGCTCGGATCTGACCGACGAACAGGTCGAAGCCAGCGTCGAGCACATGCTGGCACTGCTCGAAGAATAGATTCAAACCTCCGGACCGGCTCCGTCCACCCGGGCGGTCGCCCGAAACCGGGCGGCCATCTTCTCCAGGTCCGGGTAGAGTTCCAGAAAGGCTTCCTCAATGGCCCCGTCTTCCCGGTCAAGCACTTCCAGGCCCCTGTGAAGCGGGCTGGTCCGGCCGTGTCGGATGCCGATTCGTTCGAAGATCTCCCCCAGCATGGCCCGGTCCCCGTAGCGGCTCCACAGCCCTTGCATCTGTGCCCAGGCGGCAAAGCGCTGAAGTCGCTCCGGCAATTCACTGCGATACCGGGCCAGCAAGGCGTCCGTTGAACGGGCGAAAGAATCCAGGGGCACTTCGGCAAATCGCTCCCAGTGGCGGGTCAGCATGTGATCAAAAAGCACATCCGAGATCACTCCCCCGTATCGCCGGAACGGGGCATCGAGTCTTACCAGGAGATTCCGTACCGCCGGGTGCGCATCGCTGAAGCTGTCGATTTTCCGGTGCAGCACCACCCCTTGCTGCCGGGCCGGTGCCAGGTCCTCAAGGGCAGCCCTGCCCTTGACGTGGTCACCGAGAAAGGCACCCAGCCGGAATTCGTCATGGGGACCGGCCAGGAGCAGATGGGCCAGATGGTTCATCTGGGTTATTATTGCCAACCCTGCGAACCATCGGCAAGCTTCCATGAGCAAGGAATCCCCTGACCACCAACCCGACTCGTTTCCCGAAAGTCAGGCCGAGTTGTTCCTCGACGGGCCCGCAGGTCGCCTGGAGACCCTGGTAGACGTGCCTGAAAAAGGAACGGAGCGCCCGGCCACAGCCATTCTCTGCCATCCCCATCCGCGCCATGGTGGCACGATGCGTAACAAGGTGGTCACCATCATGGAGCGGAGCCTGCGGGAACTGGGGCTGGCAACGGTCCGGTTCAATTTTCGTGGCGTGGGAGAAAGCGAGGGAGAGTTTGCCGACGGCGTAGGAGAAGTGGATGATCTCCTGGCTGTGGTCGACTGGGTCCGGAAGGTCCGGCCGGATGCGGACCTCTGGCTGGGCGGATTTTCCTTCGGCAGTTTCATCTCCCTGAAGGCGGCCCAGGACCTTCCCGTCCGGCAGCTGATCAGCATTGCACCTCCGGTGGAGCGTTACGGTTTCGACGAGCTGATTACGCCGAATTGCCCCTGGCTTGTTGTCCAGGGTGACGAGGACGACGTGGTCTCGCCCCAGGCGGTATTCGATTGGGTCGATAGTCTCGACCAGAAGCCGGAACTGGTGGTGATGGAGGAAACCGGGCACTTTTTCCACCGGCGTTTGATGGACCTGCGCGGCCTGATCAAGAACAGTGTGCAGTCCAATTTGCCCGAGATACCCGACTGAATCGTCGTGGCCGAGGCCGAGATTCACACCCGCGTGGATACCGGCAAGGGCCCCCTGCCTGCCTGGCGTGCGCTGGTTGACCAGGGTGTTCTCCAGCACGACCCGGCCCAGGAGACCCTGGCCGAAGCCCTTCAGAAACCCTACCTGGAACTGACCCGGCAACCTTCCGGGCTCCGGAAACTGATCAGCCGGGCGGAAGCTGTACCCGGGCTTTACGTGCACGGTGGCGTGGGGCGCGGAAAAACCCTCCTGATGGATCTGATGGCTGCGGCACTGAAGGATGCCCGGATCCCGGTCCGGCGAATTCATTTTCACCGGTTCATGGACGAGGTCCACGAGGGCCTCAATGCCCATGGTGGCCACCGGGACCCGCTGCGCCGGATCGCCCGGGAAATGGCTGCCAGGGCCCGGGTCCTGTGCTTTGATGAATTTCACGTCAGCGACATCGGCGATGCCATGATCCTTGGCGAGTTGCTTGCCGGGCTGTTCGATGAAAAAGTGACTCTGATTGCAACGAGCAACACCGCACCGGAAGACCTCTATGCCGATGGCCTGCAGCGGGAACGGTTCCTGCCCGCCATCGAGCTGATACAAAGCCGTTGCAGGGGCATGGCCATGGCCGATGGCGAGGACCACCGACTGCGTGAACTGACCCGCCACCCGGTTTATTACACACCCATTGATGATGAATCCCGGGCGCACTTCGAAGCGGAGTTCGACTCCCTGGTCGCAGGAGAGACCGTCTCCGATAACCCGATCAAAATCCGGGCGCGGTTGATGAAACCGGTTGCCCGGGCCGGGTCGGTAGTGTGGTTCGACTTTCGGGAGCTGTGTGGCGGTCCGCGTTCGAGCGGGGACTACATCGAACTGTCTCGACGATTTTCAACCCTGCTTGTAAGCGACCTGCCGGCATTCGATGATAACCACAACGACCCGGCCCGCCGGTTTGTACACCTGATCGACGAGTGCTATGACCGAAGCGTCAAGGTGATCGTCCTCGCTGCGGTACCCGTTACCGACCTATACACTGGCAAGCGGCTGGCCGGCCCGTTTGAACGAACCACCAGCCGACTGATCGAAA
>SLIZ01000058.1 GCA_007135395.1 Wenzhouxiangellaceae bacterium
CCTGAGTCAGCTCCGGGAAGTCGAAGATCCTCCGGTTGAGTTTGAAAATACCGCCCACCTGGACAGCTTTGGCAACGCCCATAACATCGAGGTCAATGTGGAGACCGGTTATGCCTATGTGGTGGGCTCGGGATTGTGTAGTGGGGGATTGCATATCGTGGACATCAATGATCCGAACAACCCCGAAGTAGCCGGTTGCTACGGTGATGAAGGCTATACCCATGATACCCAGTGTGTTATCTACCAGGGGCCGGATGAAAACCACAAGGGCCAGGAGGTCTGCTTCAATTCCAATCCGAACAGCCCAACTGCCGGGGGCAATGCGGTGACCATCGTGGATGTCACCGAGAAGGATGCCCCGGTGCTGTTGAGCAGTACCGGTTACGCAGATGCCGGGTATTCTCACCAGGGCTGGCTGACTGAGGACCACCGGTATTTCCTGTTCGGGGACGAACTCGACGAGCAGAACTTTGGCCACAATACCCGCACGCGGATCTGGGATGTCGCTGACCTGGAGAACCCGGAGATCATCGGGATCTTCGATTCCACGGAAGATGCCATCGATCACAATATGTACGTGGTCGGTGACTTTGTGTATCAATCAAACTATACCGCCGGTTTGCGCATTCTCGATCTTGAAGAGGTCGGCGACGGTGTCCTTTCGGAGGCCGCCTATTTCAACGTGGTCCCCCATGATCACAGCCATGGTCGCGGGCTCCGCCATGGTGACGGGCCGAATTTCAGCGGCACCTGGAGCAACTACCCGTTCTTCGATACCGGCATCGTTGTAGCCAGCTCAATGGGTGTATCCGGAGAGCCGGGGGGGTTGTTCGTGGTCCGTCCGCACCTGGAAGAATCCAGCCTGGAAGGGGTCGTGACCCGGTCGGATACCGGTGAGCCCCTTGAGGATGTCGAGGTCCAGGTCATCGCGGGACTGCCCCATGATGCCGTGACTGCCCCGGATGGCAGTTACGAGGTTGCCATCCTGCCCGGAACCTATGGAATCGTTGCCTCGAAGCCGGGGTACTATCCTGCCGAAGTGTCCGGCATCCAGGTGACCGAGGGACAACCGGGCAGCGCCGATGTTGCCCTGGACCCGGCACCCACCGCCGGCTTTTCCCCGGTTTCGTTCGCCCTCGAGGTCGCCCAGGGAGGTACCGACAGCGAAATCCTGGAGATTTCCAATGCCGGTGAAGGCGAACTGGAATGGAGTGTTTTCCATGATCAGGTAACCGGCTTGCCGGATCGGCACGATGCGGACCTGGACGAGGTGCTGGCCCTTTCTTCCTTCAACCTGCCGGGTGGCGGAACTCATGAGGATTCCGCCACCGCCGGCATCGAGACCCAGGGGCAGGTAACCGGATTCACCTTTGAAGGAACGGTCTCGGGAATCTCGGGAACCTGGACCTTGGCTTCGGATATGCAGATGACAATCATTTCGCCCGAGGGCGTTTCCTTCCAGGTCGGCGGGTTCGGTGGCGACAACCCGTGGGATTTCAGCGGCAGCGGTTCAAGCGAGGATGGAACCTATGACAGCACTCATATTGGACCGGACATCTTCGGCGAGGATGGAACGGTCGATGAGGGTCAGTGGTCGCTTTATTTCGAGCATACCTGGAACGACCCCATGGACTGGTCGGATGTCTCGGTGACCTTGCACAAGACACCTCTCCCGATCTGCGAGGATCCCGAGTCGGTGGATTGGCTGAGCGCGGACCCGGATGCGGGAACCACAGGGCCCGGCCAGACAAGCGAAACCCTGGTGACCGTGGATGCCGCCGGGCTGGATACGGGCACCCATGAGGCCCATCTTTGCCTGGAAACCAACGACCCGCTGGCTCCGTTGACCCCGGTGCCAGTGGAAGTGACGGTTATCGAGCCTCCGCCGGGCGAATTGGCGGTGGATACTGATTCCCTGGACTTCGGGACGCTCGTAACCGGAAACGAGGCGATCGAATCGGTCATCGTCATGAATGCGGCCGTCGATGGGGCCGAAGAGATTGAACTGGCCGAGCTTTCCATCACCCAGGGCAAGGTGGTGTTTGCCATCTTCGGCGGTGATTGTGAGCCCGGCACCCTGCTGGCCGGCCAGGAAAGCTGTGAGGTGAAGTTAAGCTTTGCCCCGGACCAGGCCGGATCCTTTGAAGGCCTGGTGATTGTGGAGGCTGACGAGGCCCAGGTCGAAGAAATCCAAATGGCCGGAGCCGGCCAGGATCCCGGCGAGTTGGTCGTCGAGCCAGCTGAATACGATTTTGGCGAGGTCTGGGTCGATCGTTCCGAATCAACCGTGTTTACTGTAAGCAACGAAGCTGATGAAGGGGCGGCGACTTTCGAAGTTTCAATCATCGATCTGTCGGGTGCCGGATTTGAAATCGGGGATGGCGCTACCTGCCAGGCTGAATCCACCGAACTCGCGCCGGGGGATAGCTGTACGATTGAGGTGGACTTTGTGCCGGACAATGAGGGGGAGTTTTCCGGCCAGTTAAACGTTGAGGTCGACGATGGCCTGGACGGGCAGGGCGAATCGACCGGCATTTCAGGCACTGGTGTGGAGCCGCCGCCGATTATCCATGAAGATCGTTTCGAGGCAGAAGGCGAGCCGGAACAGGATTCCGGAACCACAAGGCTGGATTGACCGGCCAGCCCGGGCATGAGCCTCTTGAATGGGCAATAAGGGGCAGGGCCAAGGGTCGGGTTTCAACACGTGGTGCAATATGGGCAATTGCCTGTTTGATTCCCGGTTCCATCGATTGTCGGCAATGGCCATGCTGCTGTTGCTGACAGCCTGCGCTTCGACAACCCCCTTGCCGCCCCCTGCCGCTGACCACCATGTCCACCTACGAAGCGAGATTGCCGCCAGGGCCCTTCCCAGGGTTCAGGCAGCCCGGGGTGAACGCCCTGCCGACTTGAGCGGCGGCCGTCAGGATGCCGAAATGCTGTTGAGCCATCTCGACCGCCTGGGAATCGAGCAGGCCGCCATCCTTTCCCTTGGCTACATGTATGCAATCCCGGATATTTCCTTTATCGGGGAATACGACAAGGTTCGCCATGAAAATGATTACGCGGCAGCCCAGGCCGCCCGCTATCCGGACCGGTTGGTTGCTTTCTGTGGCATCAGCCCCATTGCTGAATATGCCCTGGATGAGATCGACCGGTGTGCTGGAATGGGAGTGACGGGTATCAAACTGCACATGGCCAATTCGGACATCGACCTGGGAGACGACGAGCATATCGAGGCCCTGGCGGCTGTATTTGCGCACGCCGGCAATCACGGCCTGGCCATCGTCATTCACCTTCGACCCCGAGGTCGGATTTACAATCCCGATCACGTGCTCAATTTTATAAACAGGGTCTTGCCGAAAGCCGGAGATGTTCCGGTTCAATTGGCTCACCTTGGCGGGGGCGGGGGTGCCGATCTGACAACACTGGCGGCAATGAGAGTGTTCGCTGCACACTCCGGTGCATACGACAACCTATGGTTTGACCTGTCGGGTGTCTTTCTGCGGACGGAGGATATCCCGGGCGCCTCCAGGACCGATAATCGCCTGCGCCAGAATCGACGTGCTGCGGCCGACCTGATCCGCCTGATCGGCCCCGAGCGGGTTCTCTTCGGGTCGGACTGGGACAGCCTGGAACACGAACAGACCCTCCAGCCTCTGTTGCGGCTGGGTTATCTCACCGAAGAAGAGATTCGCGCGGTTCTCTCCAACAAGGCTCCCTGGCTCCCGGACTAGAGCGGCTTGCAACCGGAATGCCGGGCCAGGGAGGGGGTGTTAACGGAAATCATTTTCAATCCGCCCAGGCCTTTAGGGCCGCTATTGGCAACATTTTTCATGCTATGATCGGCTGGAAAGTCAGCCGATCATGGCTCTACTATTTTAGTCTGGCCCTGTCGACCGGAAAGCCGTTATTCTGCGGGATCCGGTTATTCATCAACCTACATGGAATCCGGATAGCAAGGCAATGTCCCAGTTGAGCGAAAGGCGCCGATTTCACCGTTTCCCGTTTGATGCCCAAGGCCAGTTGCTGACCGGAGATTCCGGTCGTGTACCGTGTGAGCTGCTCGACCTTTCCATAAACGGGGCGCTGGTCCGGCTTGATGACCGAATCGATCTGGATCCCGGCCGGTCCGGTGAGCTGAAGTTGGTCTTGCGCGGCCACGTCCGGGGCGATCAGGTCGAGATGCGAATGAATATTGAAACGGTCCGGGTTGACGGGCGGGTTGCCGGTTTCCGGTTTGTTGCCGTGGATACCAACAGTTTTGACCATCTGAGAAACTTCATCGAGGACAATCTTGGAGATATTTCACTGCTCGACCGGGAGCTGACCAATCTCGATTACTGGCCCGGGATCGAATCCGGGCCGGACCTGAATTGACATGATCGTCGGCAGGTGAGTGCGTTTCACGACCCGGTTCTGCACCATTCCAGAACAATTAGCTGAGTGTGAGTAGCGGGTTGGTAATCGCTGCAGCTTGGCCGGGACGAACATGATGGATTCCAGTCAGGAAAAACAACGATTAGATGCGCTTCGCGAGTATCGGATACTGGATTCCGAACCTGAGGCGGTGTTCGACGATCTTGTGAATCTCCTGCTCAATGTCTGCCAGGCACCAATTGCCATCGTGAGCTTCATGGATGCCGACCGGCAATGGTTCAAGGCTACCCGTGGTATCGAAGTTGCTGCCACATCCCGGGAGATAGCACTTTGCAACCATACGGTTGCCCTCCAGGGTTATCTTGTCGTTCCGGACACCCTTGAAGACAAGCGTTTTTCCTCCAATCCACTGGTCAAGGGTGAGCCAAATATCCGCTTCTATGCCGGAGTCCCGATTTTTACCCACGATGATTACTGTGTCGGGACGGTGGCCGTAATGGATTCCAGCCCCCGGGCAAACTCTCCCCTGATCGAGGAAACGCTCCAGGCAGCTTCGCGGCTGGCCACCCGTTTGATGGAAAACCGGCTGCAGCAGCTGGCCCTGAAAGACAGTCTCACCGAACAGGATCGTCTGGTTGAAAAGCTTGAAAAGCATGAAAGAAGACTGGATGAAAGCAGGGTCCTGCTGGAAATGGCCGGTCAGGCTGCCCGATTTGGAGGTTGGCGGGCTGATCTGGAAGGCGGGCGAGTCCACTGGTCAAGGGAGGTGGCCGAGATTCACGAGGAGCCACACGTAACTTCCGTAAGCCTTGAGCGGGGGATCGGGTACTACATACCCGAACATCGGGAACGGATTCGAAAGTTGTTCACCAGGTGTGTCGAGCAGGGGGCTACTTACGACGGCGAGTTCCAGATTATTACCGCCCGGGGAAACAGGGTCTGGATTCGCTCGCTTGGCATGGCTGTGCGAGACGAGAATGGATCGGTTGTTGCGGTAAAGGGGGCGTTCCAGGATATTTCCGGATTGAAGGAGCAGGAAGAGAAGCTGCGAATTTCCGAGGAGCGGTATCGTCACCTCGCCGACGCATCCCAGGCGGCTATCTGGGAGTACGACATGGTCACCGATAGTGTGACCTTTACACAGTCTTTCAAGGAACTCATGGGGGTTCCAGAAAACGAAAGCCTGCCGGCTGATCTTGATGGCTATATTGCCGGGATTCATCCCGGTGACAAGGATCGGGTAGTTGAGTCCATAAGAAGACTGCTCGACCCCGAAACGGAAGATTTCCTGGCCACGGAGTTTCGTGTCAAAGTCTGGTCCGGAAACTATCGATGGATGCAATCGAACGTCAAGTTGATTCGCGATGATCAGGGCAACCCCATTCGCCGGGTAGGGTCAACGATAGACATCCACGACCGAAAGGTTGCTGAAGTCCAGGTCCAGCACCTGGCAGAGCGATTGACGAACACACTTGCAAGTATTACCGATGCCGTTTTTGCCGTAGATCGCAATTTCAACCTTACCTATCTTAATCCGGAGGCGGAGAGGCTGCTGGGCAGGGAACGGGCCGAAATCGTCGGGAAGAACCTGTGGGAGGAATTTCCCGGGGCCCGGGAGGATTTGTTCGGGGCCGAGTATGTCCGGGCCATGTCCGAGAACAAGGCCGTTTCATTTGAGGCCTACTTTCCACCCCTGGAGGCCTGGTTCAGTGTTCGTGCCTTTCCGGCTGAAGATGGTCTGGTTGTCTATTTCCAGGATATCACCGAGCACAAGGTGTCGAAGAGGAAACTCAATGAAGCAGTGCTCAGATTGGGTGCGATACTTGATGCGGCCAGTGACGCTATCGTAACCATCAATGAGCAAGGTGTTATTGAGTCGGTCAATCCACGAGCCGGCGAGATGTTCGGCCATGATACTGAGGCGCTGGTTGGACAGAAGGTCAACGTGTTAATGCCACAGGAAGTGGCAGATGCCCACGACAATATTCTGGAACGTTACTTGAAGATTGGGGAATCGAACTTCATTGGTCAGCGCCAGCGGGTGGATGCGCGCCACGCCGATGGCAGCATTTTCCCTATTGAAATCACAGTCAGCGAGGTGACCTTTTCCGGAAGAAGGGTATTTACCGGTTTCATCAGGGACGTCCGTCCCGAAGAGCAGGCACGAGCGAGGCTGCTGGAAAGTGAAGAGCGATTTCGGGCTGTTGCCAGGGCGACTACAGACGTTGTCTGGGACCACGACTTTTCAAGCAACCTGGTCTGGTGGAGTGCGGGCATGAAGACGGTATTTGGCTACGACGTGGATGATAGAACGACTCACCTGGATTTCTGGGTGCAGAATCTGCACCCGGATGACCGGGAAAGGGTGGTGAAAGGTTTCGGGGAAGCCGTGTCCCGGGAGTTTGATGTCTGGAAGGATGAATACCGCCTGCGCCGTTCCACTGGTGAATATGCGATCGTTTCCGATCATGCTGTGCTGATCCGGAATTCCGGTGGTGTGGCTGTGCGAATGGTGGGTGGTATCAGGGATGTCACCGAGCACCGCAGGGTTGAGGAACAAGTGGCCGAGCAGGCCAGCCTGATTGACCAGGCCAAGGATGCGATCATCGTGCTTGGCATGGATCGGAAAATACGATCCTGGAACAAGGGTGCAGAAAGAATTTACGGATGGAAATCCCGGGAAGTGGTCGGACAAAAGGCCAGTGATTTGCTGTACGCCGATAGTGAATCCATTGAAGAAAGTATCAGGAGAGTCCATGACCAGGGGCAGTGGCATGGCAGGGCGGCTCAAGTCACCAAGACCAATACGGCAATTACTGTTGAGTCGAATTGGAGCCTTGTACCGGATTCCAGGGGCAAGGAAGGGGCTATCCTGGTCATCAATACGGATATAACCGAACGGTTGCAGCTTGAGGAGCAACTACAGCATTCCCGGCGCCTTGAGTCCATTGGTCAGTTGACCGGTGGAATCGCTCATGACTTCAATAATCTGTTGACGGTTATCCTGGGCAATTCCGAGCTGCTTTCCGAGCAGCTTGCTGATAATGAGAACCTGAAGCATCTGGCAGAAATGACGGCCAGTGCAGCCCAGAAGGGTGCCGAACTGACCAGCCGCCTACTGGCATTTGCCCGTCGACAAACACTGGCCCCCAGGGCAACTGAAATTCGGAAACTTGTTGATGACATGAAGCCCTTGTTGGTGCGTTCTGTTCCCCGGAATGTTGATGTGCGGATCATCCATGGCGATAACCTGTCCAATGCCGAGATCGATGCAGTCCAGCTTGAGACGGCCCTGTTGAACCTGGTAATCAATGCCCGGGACTCAATGCCCGATGGCGGAGCACTCACGATTGAAACCAGAAATGCACAGCTTGATGAACATTACGCAGGGTTGCATGCGGACCTGGAGCCCGGAAATTACGTCCAGCTAACAGTGACTGATACCGGGGTCGGAATTCCACCAGAGCACATGGACCGTTTGTTCGAGCCGTTTTTTACTACCAAGGAAAAGGGCAAGGGGACCGGTCTTGGTATGCCGATGGTCTATGGCTTTGTGAAACAGTCAAGAGGCCATGTCAGTGTCTATTCCGAGCCTGGCAAGGGAACGACTGTATGCCTATACCTGCCGGCAACAGGCCGGGACGAATTGAAGGAAGTTGAGCCTGGCAGGCTTGCCGATTACGTCTCGGCTTCGCAGAAAATCCTGGTTGTTGAAGACCAGGAAATGGTAAGGGAACATGCCGCCAGACTGCTGAGAGGCATGGGCTTTCAGGTAGTAGAGGCCTCCGATGGTTCCAGGGCGCTGGAAATCATTCGGGAGGATAAGGATTTCACCCTCCTGTTTACCGATGTTGTCATGCCCGGCGGGCCTGAGGGGCCAGCGCTTGCAGACAAAGTAAGGCAGTTTATCCCCGGTATCCGGGTACTGTTTACATCGGGATACACCGAGCATGTCATCAGTGACCGGGGCTGGCTGGAAAAGGGTGTGGTCGTGCTTCCGAAGCCCTATACGAGGGCGGAGCTTGCCAGGAAGGTACGAGAGGCCTTGCAATGAGGTAACGATCCCGACTTGTTACCCGCATCATTGTCCGGGTGGACGGATGCAGTCGAGCCACTTGGCGTAGCGGCCAAACAGGCCGGCCTGCCGACTGCCGTGAACGGGGGTTACGGCATGCCCCATCCGGTCACGGGCAGTAATTCTTCCCCACAGGCCCATTGCTGTGCCTTCCGTAATTTCCGGTCGCAGCAGTTCCCGGTCCATTATGCTGGCAAGTAACTCACACAGGGTGTCATTGCAGCTCAATCCGCCAGTGACCACTATCTGATCAGCGGGTCCGGTCAAACGATTCAATTCTTCAAAGTTGACACGAACGAGAAATGCGATGCTTTCCAGAATCGCAAGGAGTCGAGACCCGGTGCTGCCGGCCTGGTCCCCGGTCTCATCGACAAATTCGGGATCTGGTCCCGGGGTCCACCAGGGCGAACCAAGACCATCGACACTGTTGATGAAAAGTGGTGGATGATCGATTTTCTCGCGCAACCCGTCGAACTCGTCGGGATGGATCTTTCGGCCAAGGCGGGTTTCATACCAGGCAATGGCCGAGGCTGCCCCGTGAATGCTGGCTTCCAGGGCAAAGGTGCCTTTGCCGGCCGGTTGCCGATCGAGAAGGCTGAGCTGGAAAAAGGGCGTGTTCACCACCTGGTCAATCGGCCGAAGCAGGAAGGCACTGGTTCCCAGGTTGATGTACAGCGTGTCCGTCCTGGGTTTGCCGGTAATGAAGGGCACTGCATTCTGGTCTCCGAGAACCAGATTCAGGGACGGGTTTTCGGGTACGGACTTCAGGCGGCCGAATTCGCTTCTTGATGGCATGACCTGGGGAAGCCCGGAATCCGGAAGGCCGGCCAGATCAAGCAACCATGGGTCCCAGTTAAGGCTGTGGCGGGACCACAGCAGGGTGCGCTGGGCCAGTGTGTCGTCCACGAGGCAGGGATGGCCCTCGACCAGCCTTGCAACCAGGAAACTGCCCAGGGGGCCGAAGGCAAGATCTCCGACTTTGGCTGCGGCCTGGACTTCGGGCAGGTTATCAAGGCACCAGGCAAGTTTTGATCCGCCACCATAGGGTGAGAATCGAAGGCCGGTGCGCTGTTTGACCTTGTTGGCGACTTTCTCCTCTTGTTGCCCCTCGGTGGATCCTCGCCGGTCGCGCCAGGACAATACAGGCGACAGGGGCTGGCCTGTATGACGATGCCAGCAAACCACGCTGCCACGCTGGACGGCCAATGCCGCCTCCCGAATCACCAGGTCGGCGTCCTTGATCCTGCCGCCGACATCCAATGCAACCTGTTCCATTGCATTCGCCAGTTCTTCCCCGTCCTGTTCCACGCGGTCGCCGTGGATGCTGGTATGGACATCCACACAGTACCGGGCAATCACCCGGCCCCGGTCGTCGACAGCCATTGCCCGGCACCCCTGGCCGCCGGCATCGAGCAGCAGTCGAACTTGTGACTCAATCTTCAAGCTTTTCTTCCCGGTTCAGCATGGCGGGCAGGTTGTCGACTTCAACCAGGTCTGCCCCCCGAGCATGAATGGAATGGGCTTCGGCCTCCGAGTCGATCCCGTATGCCACCCATTTCCATGCCCCGGGCCAGAAAGGGTGGGTTCCTGCGGGTACCCGGTCGGCACGGATAAAAAGGTAGTCCGGTTGAAGGCGACGGGCCCGCCACCATGCCCTCCAGGACCATGGGCGGAAAACCCAGCCGGTGGCATGGGCACTCATCTCGCGCGCCAGGTCAACAGCCCGGTGATCAAAGGAAAGGAACACGCAGGGGCAGGAGGCGTGCCGAATTTTCTCGAGAACGATGCCAACGGCGGTGGCACGGCCGAAGCGGCGGATGCTGCTGCGTTTGAGCTCGACCAGTGCCGTTGCACCCGGGTGGTGATCGAACAGGGACAGGGCATTGGCAAGGGTGGGGATCGGTTCGCGGCCATTGTCCGGTCCGTGTACCCGAATATTTTCCAGATCAACGGATGACAGCCTGGTAATACGTCTGGAAGACCCGGTCAGGCGCTGGAGATTTTCGTCGTGTATGACCACCGGTTGCAAATCGGCGGTGAGCTGAACATCGAATTCCACCCAGCGGGCACCGGCATCCAGCACGGCACTGATACCGGCCAGGCTGTTTTCCGCATACCGGGCCGGCCAGCCCCTGTGGGCGACCAGCCAGTTCTCGGGTCCGGATGCTTGGCTCGAAGTTCCTGAAATCAGGCGTAACCCCGGTCAGTGATAGCACGCTTGCCCTGGTAACTATACCGTTTCTTCTCCACCCGCGGCACCTCACGTTATAGTGAGATTGGACAGTAATCAGGAAAAGCCGGCAATGAAGAAGCATCGGTTTAACCGACATGGCTGTAACCTGTTTTATCGGCGCTGGTCGGGAGGCGAATCCGGTCAGGTGCTGGTCATGTTTCACGGCCTGGCCAGCAACTCCACCCGCTGGACGGAGTTTGCCGAGTCGATGACCGAAGAATCCAGCGGGCCGGATGACAACTGGCAGATCATCTGTCCGGATCTTCGCGGTCATGGGCATTCAAGGTTTCGGGGCCGGTTGAGAGCCGAGGACTGGATGGCAGATCTCGCCAGCCTGCTGGACCAGGTGGGATGCCAACGTGCGGTGGTTGGCGGGCACTGCCTGGGAGCCAACCTGGCCTTGCGCTTCGGGCTGGAATATCCCGACCGGGTAAGAGGTGTAGTCATGGTTGAACCCATGCTGCCCCAGGCACTGGGCGGGACCCTTGCAAAGCTGCGTCCGGTGGGTTGGCTGCTCCCGCTGCTGGCCTTGCCGGTGCGGGCGATCAACTCCCTGGGCATTTATCGCAGGAACCTGCCAGAGCTGGACCTGGCCGAACTGGATCGAAAAACCCGGGCTTCCATGGCCCGCCACGGCAGCCACAAGGCCATGCTCAAGCGATACGCATCCCCCCGCAAGGAACTGGCCCATATGGCGGTTGCACCCTATTTGCAGTCCCTGCACCAGGTTCTTCGAAGGATCGACGGGATCGAGAACCTGGGTTGCCCGTCCCTTGCCCTCTTGTCAGAGGGTGGTTTGCTGGCCGATCCCGAGCGCAGTCGGGAGCTCCTCCAGGCGATTCCCGAAATCCGCATTCGCCAGATTGCGGCCCTGCACTGGATCCCCACCGAGGAGCCGGAAGCCATGACCCGGGAGATCCGGGACTTTCTTGATGACCTTTCAGCTGTTTGCTGAATACCGCGCCTCCTCCCTGACCCTCCCCCGCTAGCGGGGGAGGGAATTACAGGCTGCCAGCTCGTGACTCAGCTAATCTGCTTACACGAAACCGTGAAGAACCAAACTTTCCAGGCCGGCTTGATTTGTCGGCGTGCATTGCCTCATGATGAATCCGCTTATCAAAAGGTGTACCGCAAAGGTGAACCACGAAAGAGGTTGAGAATGGTTGAGGACAATAGTACTGATTTATTCGTCATTGGTCCGGATGCGCTTAATCTTCAGAAGCTGGAAGTGATAGAAGCCGAGTATCCGGTAAGGCTTGAGCCGCTTTTGACCATGGAGGAAATCACCTCCCACGAGGATTTCAACGTCAAGGCGGTTCTCGACAAGGCCGAGAGGGTGCTCCGCAACCATCCCCGCCCGGTTGGCGGAGTGATCGGGTTCTGGGATTTTCCGGTCAGCCTCATGGTGCCAATCCTCGCCAGTCGCCTTGGATTGTACGCTCCTTCCCTGGAGGCTGTGGTCGGTTGCGAGCACAAGTATCTCGGCCGCATTCTGCAAAGGGAGGTAGCCCCGGAGCACGTGCCGGATTTCCAGAGCCTGGATCCCTTCGACGACAAGGCCCTGGACGATATTCGGGTTGAATATCCCTTCTGGATCAAGCCGGTCAAGTCCTTTTCCTCCCATCTTGGTTTCCGGGTAGGGAACCGGAATGACCTGGAAAGGGCGGTTTCCGAGATCCGGTCGGGTATCGGGGAGATCGGAAACGCATTCAGCGATTTCATGGATTATGTCGACCTGCCGGAAAGCATCCGCCAGGTCGATGGCAATCACTGCGTGATCGAGGCCCTGATCGGTGGACGGCAATGCACGCTGGAGGGTTTTGCACGGAATGGCGAGGTCAACATCTACGGAATCGTGGATTCATTCCGTTTCCCCAATGGTTCGACCTTTTCCAGGTACCAGTATCCATCGACTCTGCCGCGTCGGATAAGGCAGCAGATGATCGATATCGC
The DNA here is from genome assembly GCA_007135395.1 of Wenzhouxiangellaceae bacterium. Classification (GTDB taxonomy): domain Bacteria; phylum Pseudomonadota; class Gammaproteobacteria; order Xanthomonadales; family Wenzhouxiangellaceae; genus SLIZ01. The sequence continues at coordinate 12,639 of SLIZ01000058.1, forward strand.
AACCCGGGTAATCAACCATATCGGCCTGGACCATTCGGCCTTCAACATGGAGTTTTTCTGGGACAAGGCCAGAGACAAGGTCTGGATCCTGGAAATCAATCCCCGTATCTCCCAGTCCCACGGGGATGTTTTCGAGAAAGTCGATGGAACACCCCATCACCGGATAATCATGGACCTGGGGTTGGGCCGGCAACCGGAGTGGAGCCGGGGCAAGGGCGAGTTTGCCTGTGCGGCCAAGGTTTTCCTGCGCCGGTTCGAGCACGGGACGGCTACCCGTGTTCCCACCCGGGCCGAGATCGATGAAGTCGAACGCCAGTTTCCCGGAACCATCGTCAACGTTCTGGTCACCGAGGGCATGGAGCTCTCCGAGCTCGATCCGCAGGACCAGGACAGCTACAGCTATGCCTATGCCATTCTTTTTGTCGGCGCGTCCGGTGGCCGCAGGTTGCGCGAACGGATAAAGGCCATTGGCAGCATGCTGCCCTTCGAATTCAGATGAAACACCCGGAATCTTAAAGGAGATCATCGAATGAATAACAGCGGGACTGACATGCAGAATGAAAAGAGCAGAAAGAATGTCTTCCTGGTCGGATTGACACCCTTTCATCGCCAGAAACTCGAGTGTATCCAGGGTAGTGAAAACTATCGCTTTCACGGGCTTCTCGAAGAACCCAAGGATTACGATGTCCCGGGAATGCTGGTCGAAGCCGAAGCCGAGCTCCGGGCATTTTCTGGCCGGGTCGATGCAGTTGCCGGCTATATCGATTTCCCCATCAGCACCATGCTTCCCATACTTTGCGGCCGGCTCGGGTTGCCATCACCCACACTGGAAAGCGTGGTCAAGTGCGAACACAAGTACTGGGCCCGGGTGGAGCAGAAAAAGGCTGTTCCGGAAGCAATTCCCGGTTTTTCTGCCGTTGATCCGTTTGACCCCGAAAGCATCAACCGGCTTTCGCTGGATTTCCCATTCTGGATCAAGCCGGTCAAATCCAGCGGCTCTTACCTGGGCTTTCGGATTGGCAACCGCAAGGAGCTTGATGCGGCGCTGGAGATAATCCGCTCCCAGATCACCGAGCTGGGTGAGCCGTTCAATTTTGTACTTGACCAGTTGAACCTGCCGCCGGAGATCGCCCGGGTCGATGGCAACCATTGCGTGGCCGAGGAAATCATCGGTGGCCGGCAATGTACGCTGGAAGGTTATGTGTTCAAGGGCGAGGTTCACTATCACGGAACCGTGGATTCCATCCGCCTGCCCAATTCATCGAGCTTTGCCCGATACGAGTACCCGTCCGCATTACCTCGCCGGGTGCAGGAGCGCATGGGAGAAATCGGGGCGCGGGTCCTCAAGCAGGTTGGATTCGACAACTCCGGTTTCAATATCGAATTTTTCTGGGACAAGGCACGGGACAAGATCTGGCTGCTGGAAATCAACACACGGGTCGCCCAGCACCACAGCGATCTGTTCGAAAAGGTCGACGGGACCAGCAACCACGAAGTGCCGGTGAAACTGGGCCTGGGGGAATGTCCCCGGATTCCGAAGGGACAGGGCCGCTTCCGGCGCGCAGGCGCGTTCTTTCTGCGGGCCCTGGATGATGCCCGGGTGACCCGGGTGCCCACGAGCGACCAGATTCAGGCCCTTCAACGCCGTTTTCCGGGTACCATCGTCCACTCCCAGGTCAAGAAAGGCATGATGCTTTCAGATCTGCACGAACAGGACAGCTACAGTTACAACCTGGCCATCGTCTATATGGGAGCAGCCAGCCGCAAGGCCCTGCACGAGAACTGGAAAGCCTGTGCCCAGGCCCTCGACTTCCAATTCGACCGGGAAGTCACCATTCGCTGAACACGCTCAAGGATTGGATTGTCTTGAAGATCCGCACGAAGTTTCCCCGGCCTGTCCGGCATATCGAAAACACCTGGATCCCCATGTCGGATGGCACCCGGCTGGCTGCCCGCATCTGGATGCCCGCCGATGCCGAGAGCCGGCCGGTTCCGGCGCTTCTCGAGTACATCCCCTATCGAAAGCGGGATGATGAGCGGGGCAAGGCAACATCCATCCATGCCTGGTTTGCCGGTCACGGCTACGCCTCGATTCGGGTTGACATCCGGGGCAGTGGCGACTCCGAGGGGGTCCTGGAAGACGAGTACCTGGCCCTGGAGCAGGAAGATGGTCTGGAAATCCTCCGCTGGCTGGCCAAACAGTCCTGGTGTACCGGCCGGGTCGGTATTTTCGGGATCTCCTGGGGGGGATTCAACGGTTTGCAGATTGCAGCACTTCAGCCGCCGGAACTGGGCGCCGTCATCACGGTTTGTTCCACCGATGACCGCTACAGCGATGACATCCACCACATGGGCGGTTGTCTGCTGGGCGACAGTCTGTCCTGGGCTTCGACCATGTTCGACTACAACGCCCTGCCGCCGGACCCGGACATTGTCGGCGAACGCTGGCGGGAAATGTGGCATCAGCGCCTGGAAGGCAGCGGCCTGTGGCTGGAAAAGTGGCTGGCCCACCAGCGTCGGGATGAATACTGGAAGCACGGGTCGGTGTGTGAAAACTATGCCGCCATCCAGGTCCCGGTTTACGCCATCAGCGGCTGGGCAGACGGCTACTCCAATTCGGTTTTCCGCCTGCTGGCCAACCTGGACGGGCCCCGCAAGGGCCTGATTGGCCCGTGGAGCCACAAGTACCCCCACCTGGGCGAACCCGGTCCGGCCATCGGGTTTCTCCAGGAGGCATTGCGCTGGTGGGACCGGTGGCTGAAGGACGTGGACAACGAGATCGAAACCGAGCCGATGTTGCGGGTGTGGATGCAGGACAGTGTGCCGCCGACCACCCAGTACTCCCATCGACCGGGGCGCTGGGTGGCTGAACCCGGCTGGCCTGCCGATTCAACCGAAGGCCGGGTCTGGGAGCTGGATCGGGGCGGGCGGTTGCTGAGCAAGGGGGAGGACAATACCGGCGTGGAGCTGACCTTGCAGTCACCCCTTTCGGTCGGGCTTTATGCGGGCAAATGGTGTTCCTATGCCGCCGGCCCGGACCTGGCCTATGACCAGCGCGAGGAAGACGGCGGTGCGCTGGTGTTCGATACCAACACCCTGGAGTCGGGTTTCGAAATCCTCGGAACTCCCCGGGTCGAGCTGGAAGTCTCGGTCAATCGACCGGTCGCCATGATTGCCGTACGGCTGTCCGATGTGGCACCTGACGACCGGGCTACACGGGTGAGCTATGGTCTCCTCAACCTGACCCATCGCAACAGCAGCGAGTCTCCAGAGCCCCTGGAGCCGGGCCGCCGATACCGGATCTCCCTGGACATGAACCATATTGCCCAGGCCTTTCCCGCGGGCCACCGGATACGCCTGTCCCTTTCGACCTCCTACTGGCCCCTGGCCTGGCCGTCACCGGAACCGGTAACTCTCAGTCTGTACCCGGCCAATAGTCGCCTGATTCTGCCTGTCCGATCTCCCCAGGCTTGCGACGAGCAACTCAACTCCTTTGACGAACCGGAAGCGGCTTCTGCCGGTGAACGGGTTCTGATCGAGCCCGGACACCACAACTGGCTGGTCCATCGGGACCTGGCCACCGATGAATCCACCCTCGAGGTGATCAACGATCACGGCACCCATCTGCTGGAGGAAATCGACCTGCAACTGCAGGCCAGCGCCGTGGAGCAATACTCCACCCGGGGCAATGACTTCAACTCTCCCCGGGGGGAGGCAGTCTGGCAACGAAGTCTTTCCCGCGGCGACTGGGAAGTGCGCACCATTACCCGCACGGTCATTACCTCGACCCCGGAGGAGTTTGTCGTCTCCGCCGAACTGGATGCCTTCGAGGGGGACAAGCGGGTGTTCTGCAAGAGCTGGAGTACCAGGATTCCCCGGGATCTGGTCTGACCGTGCACAGCCGGCTGAAGGCCGGTGTACGCCCACCGGTAATTCGTCCCCAATTGCGGCCAAATTCGGGTTGCACTCTCACTTAACGTTTGATAATGTGCTGAGAATCACATAAACGCATTGGAATTTCGAGCCGAAGTCAGGTTCAGCGCTTGTGATTCAATGGAAGTTTGGCAAGGGGTTCAGGCCGGATTGCCTGAAATCCGGACCCGGTCCATTTGACAGCCTGGTTCAAACAAATAGGGGAGTTCCGATGAAAACACCGATGTTCTCTCGGCCATATCGTGCCGGAAAGCTTTCTTTCATTTTTCTCGTAATGCTTGGCATTGCCGCGACGTTGCCGGTTCACGCCGGCATTACCGCGGTCAGCCAGTCAACGGCTCATGCCGACAATGAGAACCATCTGCAGATTTCCCGACCGGCCGATGTCAAGCGAGGGGATCTGCTGGTCGCCCAGGTTTTCTACAACAAGGGTTCGGATGTCGATGTGGCAACCCCGCAGCACTGGACCCGGTTTGCCAAGATCGACAACGGCAACAATGCCGGGCAGGCGCTCTACTATCGCACCATCGACGGGTCACCTGGCGGGTTTCCCAATATTTTCAGCTTTCAGTTCAGCCAGCGGACCGATGCCGTCGGGGGCATCATTTCCTACCGGGGCGCCAACCTGGGCGTACCGGTTCTCCAGATAACCGAGGCGGTGGGAACGGGGGACTCCCCGTCCGCTCCAGGGCTTGATGTGGAGGCCGGATCCCTGCTGGTGGGCTTTTTCGGCCTGAACGGGGAAGGCGAACTCACTGAACCGGCTGAAATGCAGTTGCGTTACAGCCTCACCAACCCCGGTGGGCACGATCAGGCCGGGCTGGTGGCAGACGAGGTACACGTTGGTGGTCCCAGCGGAAGCCGGGATGCATCGGCCGACCACGCGGGTGATTGGGTGGCACAACTGGTGGGGTTTGATCCCACCAATATTGATCCCGGGCAAGCTACGATCACTGCCGATCCCGTGGAGATCGTTGCCGATGGAGTCTCGACGTCCACCATCACCGTTCAGATGCAGGACGAAAACGGCAATCCAGTGAACGAGCCGGGGGCAATCCTTACCCTGGAAACATCCCTGGGGGAATTGGCCGAGACTTCCGGCAGTACCGACCAGAATGGCCAGTTCACGACCACCCTGACTTCCGCCACAACGGCAGGAACCGCGACGATTTCCGGCACCGTCAACGATGTTGACGTGGATGATACGGCGCAGGTTGAATTCGTCCCCGGCGATTGGGTCCCCGGCCAGACTACTGTAAGTGCCGATCCAGCCGAACTGACGACCGGAGAGTCATCGACCATCACCGTCCAGGTGCGCGACGAGCATGGCAATCCAGTTGCCGAGCCGGATGTTGCCATCAGCCTGGAGACCGATCTGGGCGAGCTGGCCGATACCGATGGGGTGACCGATGGGGATGGGCAGTTCATGACCACCCTGACTTCGACTCTGGCCGGGACCGCAACCGTTACCGGCACCGCCGATGGAACGGATTTTGCCAACAGCGCACAGATCACATTTGCTTCCGGTGATTTCGATGCCAGCCAGACCACGGTCGAGGCCAACCCGACCGAGTTGGAAGTCGGGGAGACTTCGACCATCACCGTCCAGGTTCGCGACGAGTACGGCAACGCGGTCGCCGAGCCGGATGTGACCATCAGTCTGGAGACCGATCTGGGTGATCTGGTCAAGACAGACGGGGTGACCGATTCGGGTGGGCAGTTCATGACTATCCTGACATCGACGCAGGCCGGAACTGCGACCGTTACCGGTACCGCCGATGGATCGGATTTCGCCAACAGTGCGCAGGTCTCGTTTGCTTCCGGTGATTTTGATTCAGGCCAGACCACGGTCGAGGCCGACCCGGTCGAGCTGGAGGCCGGCGAGACATCGACCATCACCGTCCAGGTTCGCGACGAATACGGCAATGCAGTTACCGAGCCGGATGTTGCCATAAGCCTGGAAAACGACCTGGGCGAGTTGGCCGAGACCGATGGGGTGACCGATGGGGATGGGCAGTTCATGACCACCCTGACTTCGACTCTGGCCGGGACCGCAACCGTTACCGGC
>SLIZ01000172.1 GCA_007135395.1 Wenzhouxiangellaceae bacterium
AATGCGCAGGAACCGACTGCGGTCGGGGCCGTAGTGGAAGTCGGTGCGCGCGTTGCCTGCATACACCGTCTGGAGCTTGCCGAAGGTGGTGTAACCAAAATGCCGTTCAGCCCCCGCCGCGCCCATGACATCGGACATCAGCTCCAGCCGGCCGGTCGCCGGGTCGAACTCACGGTGAATTTGCTGCCCGTTGCCCATGGTTGCCCTGGTGATATTGCCGCGTGCGTCCTGCTCCTCGACGCTCCAGTAGGTCTGGCCCTCCTCCCCTTCCCGGGCCTCACGCAACGCCAAGAGATTGCCTATTTCATTGTACACATGGCGCACACCCCGGTCATCACCGCTGGCATCGAATTTCTGGAATATTCGGCCATGCTGGTCATATTGCGTGTTCTCCACATAGGTCGTCAATGAGACCGCGCTGGGACAGGCATTGCAGTATCTGCAATCCCAGTGGCCGGCCCTGGTCCGCTACCTCGACGATGGCCGTTACCCAATCGACAACAACACCATCGAAAATGCCTTTCGACCGCTCGCTATTGGCCGCAAGAACTGGCTGTTCTCAAAGACACAGGCAGGAGCCCGCGCCAGCGCCAACCTCTACAGCCTGATAGAAACAGCCAAGGGCCACGGCATCGAGCCCTATGCCTACCTGCGCCAAGCTTTCAAAGAACTACCACTGGCCGAAACCGTGGACGATATTGACGCATTGTTGCCTCACGCGATCAGGGGTGGGGATTTCAAGGCGCTTACGCAAGACAAGCGCAGGCAATATTCGGAATGCGTGACAAGAAAATTTCATGGTCTTGCTCCTGGAAGAGGTCGGAATTGCACAAGATTTCACCGAGTCACTTCTGACTGTAGCTTGATTCGACGCTTTGCATTCTCGGGATAGGGATACTCCATATACCTGGCAGTTGCTCTCGCCATTTTCTCGCCGAAATACTCAGCAACAATAACCAACGACAGATCGATGCCGGCTGAAATCCCGGCCGATGTATATACATTGCCATCACGCACAAAATGTCTTTGATCATCCACGTCCACGGCGGGAAAGGAATCGCGCATCCAGTCAAGAGACCGCCAGTGCGTAGTGGCAACCCGCCCATCAAGAAGGCCCGCCTTCCCCAGCAACATTGCACCGGTGCAAACCGACGCCAGTGTCTGAACTTCCCGTGATCGTTTCTCGATCCAGTCGATCATTACCGGATTATCGATTTCCTTTCTAATGCCAAGCCCGCCGGGAACCAGAAGTATATCCAGGGCGGGAGCATTTTCAAATGTGCAGTGTGGAAGGACTTCCATGCCTCCCGAGGTGAGGATTGAACCTTCATGCTCTGCGAGCAGGAGCACTTCAAAGGAGGGGGTTTCCTCGTGCCGGGTTTCATTGTTCAAACGGGTTACCGAAAAAACCTCGAAAGGCCCGCAAAAATCCAGGACCTCCACATTGTGGAACAGTGCAATTCCGACGCGCTTTTTATCCATCCCGGATCACCAAATACTCAGCCCCGCCTCCGTACCTGTCCGTTTCTTCCGGTGGCTACCTGACGATGCGATAACAGGGTTCGTATTCGCGGCCAGGGAGTTTCATTCGGCGTTGCTCGACGAAGCGGTTCAGAAGGCCATCGAGGGCTTTCATTATTGCCGGCTCACCGTGGATTTCGAATGGACCGTGTTTGCGGATGGCGGCGATGCCTTCGGTCTTGACATTACCGGCGACGATACCGGAAAAGGCACGGCGCAGGTTGGCGGCCATATCGTGGACTTCCAGGTCCCGTGAAAGCTCCAGGCCGGCCATGGCCTCGTGGGTGGCCTTGAACGGCTTCTGGAAGTGGTGCTGAATTTGCAGCAGCCAGTTGAAGTAGAACGCATCGTTTGCCTTTATCCGGTATTCGCGTACCTTTTTCGTGCCGGCGAGCATTTCACGGGCGACCCGGGGCGGGTCGCCGATGATGATCCGGTAGCGCTCCCGGGCCTTTTCCCCCAGCGTCAGGGCGATGAATGCATCGATTTCCTCGAAGTAGTCTGCGCTTTCCTCCGGGCCGGTGAAGATCAGCGGGAAGGGAATGTCCTGGTTGTCCGGGTGCAGGAGCAGGCCCAGGATGTAGAGGATTTCCTCTGCCGTACCCACGCCGCCCGGAAAGACGACGATGCCGTGGCCGAGACGGACAAAGCCTTCCAGGCGCTTTTCGATGTCCGGCATGATGACCAGATGGTTGACGATCGGGTTGGGAGATTCGGCGGCGATGATGCCCGGCTCGGAAACCCCCACGTAGCGCCCGGGAAGAGTTCGCTGCTTGGCGTGGGCAATGGTTGCGCCCTTCATGGGCCCTTTCATTGCGCCGGGACCACACCCGGTACAGATGTCGAACCCCCGCAAACCGAGCTGGTACCCGACTTCCTTGGTGTATTCGTACTCGGCCATCCCGATGCTGTGGCCACCCCAGCATACGACCATGTCGGTGTCTCCAGCGCTATCGAATGCGCGGGTGTTGCGCAGCATTTCGAATACGGCATTGGTGACGCCCTCGGAGCTTTCCAGGTCGAATTGGGGATTGGGCCGGATTTCAGTCGAGAAATAGACAATGTCGCGCACAACCGCCGAGAGCAGCTCCCGAATACCGCGAATCATCTTGCCATCCACAAAGGCGCCGGCAGGGGCGTTTTCAAGCTTGAACTGGATACCACGGGTGACCTGGGCGACCTGGATACGGAAATCCCGGTGCTGGGCAAATACCGCCTCGGCGTCGTCGGTCACGTTGCCGCTGTTGAGCACCGCCAGGGCACAGCTTCGAAGAAGCTCCGCGATTTCGTCGGAGGTATCGCTCAGGCGGGCAACCTCTTCCCGGGAAAGCATGTTGAGCGCACCGGCCGGCTCGACCGTCGCCGATACCGGCGGAGCGGAAGGATCATCGTACTGGTGGAGCTTGTAGGAATTGTCATCATTCATGGGGCAAGGACCGGGAAGTAGAGACAAGGGGATTATGGCGCTTAGAACGGGCCAGTCTCTACCCTGGCGTGACAAGCCCCTGAAGCCGCAGCCGGGAAACCGCAGGAAAAACTGGTCGGGGTGAGAGGATTTGAACCTCCGGCCCCTGCCTCCCGAAGACAGTGCTCTACCAGGCTGAGCTACACCCCGACGAAGCCGGGTAGTTTAAAACAACGGCCAGTCAATCGCAATCCAAAAGGCCGGCCGGCGGATATTGTCTGATTTCAGTAGCCCGCCTCCGGAAAGTCCAGGGCACCCCGTAACCCACTATGGGCAACCCCTGAAGAACTCTGCGCTTACGCGCCGAGCCGGTGGAAGACCCAGATCAGAATCAGCATGGCCGCCGGTATACCCACAACTGCGGCAATCCAGGCCTGCCTGCGGCGGGCGGTCTTCAGCGCCCGACGTTCCTTCAGCCAGCTCTCGGGTATGGCGCGACCGCAATGGACACAGTTGTCCTTCGATTTCGGCGTCAACTGTCCACAGGCCGGACAGGTCAGCCGGGGTTTCAGGTTGATTGGAGGCGGCAGAAACATGGCGGCAATTAATGCGGTGGCTTCGAGGCGATGGTATCCGCTTCGAGGCGTGTTTCAGGAAGGGGTTTCTTCCAGCGCCTGCCGGGTAAAATTGACCGGGTCGCCGTCGGTGACCAGCACATCGTCTTCGATCCGGATGCCACCGAAGGGCTGGAAGTCGTCGACCCGCGTCCAGTTCACCGACTTTCCGGCCCCGGAGTTGCGCAGTTTTTCGAGCAGCACCGGAATAAAGTAAATCCCGGGTTCGATGGTGATCACGTTGCCCGACTCCAGGCGCCGGGTCAGTCGCAGCGCCGGATGGCCATCGGGAGGCGGCAGGTCGCTGCCGTCCGGGGCGGTCTTGCCGGCCACGTCGTGGACCTGGACGCCGATGAAGTGACCCAGGCCATGGGGAAAGAAGGTGCCGGTGATGCCCGCCTCGACCATGGAATCCGGGTCCAGGTCAACGACATCGAATTTCTGGAGAATGGCGCCGACCAGGAGATGGGTCGACTGGTGCAAGTCAACGAACGAGACCCCGGCCCGTGCCCGTTCGCAAAGCCGCTGCTGACCTTCGTCCATGTCCCGGATCATTGCAGCGAAATCCCCGTTATCGGTGGTTGTCGTCCGGGTGACATCGGCGGCATAACCTTTGCTGCCGGCCCCGGCATCGATCAGCAGCGTTCGGGGGTCGTCCGGCCGCCGGGATGACTGGTGCTGGTAATGAAGCACGGCGGCATGTTCGTTGACACCCACGATGCTCGAATAGGGCAAATCGCTCGAGCTCTGGCCTACCGCAGCCTGATAGCGCAGATGGATCTCCAGTTCGCTCAGGCCTTCGCGAAAGGCGCTCGCGGCGGCCCGGTGACCGGCTGCAGCCAGCCGGTTTGCTTCCATCAACAAGTGCCGCTCCCAGGCGGTCTTTTCCGTTCGGTGTTCGTGAAGCCGGGCAACAAGCCCTTCCGGGTTGATATCTGCCCTGTCCAGTCCGCCGACCTGGCCCGGTTCCTCGGCGATCACGGCCAGTGCGCCGACGCTGCCCGCCGGTTTTCTCCACAGATCAGGCTTGCGACAGATTTCCACCTCCAGGGCGTCGGCCCACCAGGACTCCGGGGCCGGCGGCGGCACGTGCCAGAAATCCTCAGGCTGGTAGTACCAGAGTTTCGGAGTCTGGCCAGGGCGAATGAGCAGGGCACACTCCGGATGGGCCGGCAGGGGCAGCCAGGCGGTAAAATGGGGATTGGAGCGAAACGGTGGGCCCTGGTCGTCGAGAAAATACATCCGGGGGCTCCCCGAAAGAATCAACAAGCCATCGTAGCCGGCCTCGGTCAGAGCCTCGGCGGTGTGTTTCTGTCGCGTTTCCAGGTGCCGCGCGTAGAGGAGTTTGTTCGGGTCAGCCATGGCAAAGCAGGTAGTGGATTCAGTTACACTGGACGATTATGCCGCATCCAGCATCAACAGCGTGATTTCATGAGCATTCGCCTTTACAACACCCTGACCCGCCAGAAGGAAACATTCAAGCCCGCCGACCCCCAGCGGGTGACCATGTACGCCTGCGGCCCCACGGTTTACAACTATGCCCATATCGGCAATGCACGGCCGGCAGTAATCTTCGACCTGCTTTACCGCCTGCTTGCAAGCAAGTTTCCGAACGTGATCTACGCGCGCAACATCACTGATGTGGATGACAAGATCAACCAGGCCGCAGCCGATGAAGGGGTTTCCATCGATGTGATCTCCAGCCGCTTTACCCGGGCTTACCGGGAGGACATGGGCGCCCTGGGCGTGGGCCGGCCCACAGTGGAACCGGAAGCCACTGCCCACATGAAACAGATCATCGAAATGATCCAGCGTCTGCTGGAAAAAGGCCATGCCTACGAGGCCGAAAATCATGTGCTGTTCGACGTGGCCAGCTTTCCCGAATACGGCGGTCTTTCCCGGCGGGAAAGGCGGGAGATGATCGCCGGGGCCCGCGTGGAAGTGGCCCCCTACAAGCGCAATCCGGAGGATTTCGTGTTGTGGAAGCCTTCCGGGGACGACGACCCGGGCTGGGATTCACCCTGGGGCCGGGGCCGGCCCGGCTGGCATATCGAGTGCTCGGCCATGAGCGCAGCCCACCTGGGCGAGGTGATCGACATCCATGCCGGCGGACAGGACCTGGTCTTTCCGCATCACGAAAACGAGATTGCCCAGAGCCGCTGCGCCCATGGCCGGGAGACCTTTGCCCGCTTCTGGATCCACAACGGGTTTGTCACTGTGGACAAGCGCAAGATGTCGAAGTCCCTGGGCAACACCCTCATTGTTCACGAGTTGTTGAAGAAGTGGCCCGGCGAGGTCATGCGCTACGTTCTGCTGTCGGCCCATTACCGCCAGCCCCTGGACTGGTCCGAATCCGCCCTGGAGCAGGCACGCAAGACCCTGGACCGGATGTATGCCACCTTGCGCGATGCCGGGCCGGCCCCGGACACGGCCGGAGACCTGGACCCGGCCATTGTCGAGGCCCTGGAAGACGATATCAACACGCCTACGGCACTGGCCCACCTGAACCGTCTGACCCGGGAGCTGCCAAACCTGGAAGGAAATGAACGCCAGGAAGCCATGGGCAGACTGGTTGCCTCGGCCGGCCTGCTGGGCCTTCTGCAGGAAGACCCGGCGGTATGGTTTCGCGGTCGCCAGGAAGCCAGCGGGATCGACAGCGAGAAGATTCAGGCCCTGCTCGAGCAGCGAAGCCGGGCGCGCAAGGATAAGGACTTTGCCACCGCCGACCGGATCCGTGATGAATTGATCGACCAGGGCATCGAAATCGAAGACTCCCCGGAAGGGACCCGATGGAAGGTGATATCGGCATGACCGCAACCGATGCAGACAGCATTGATCAGGCCCAGCAGGAAATTACCGAGGAGTTCGGTCTGTTCGACGACTGGATGGACCGCTACCAGTACCTGATCGACCTGGGAAAGAAACTCGAACCCCTGCCCGCGGATCTGAAGACCGACGACCGGCTGGTCGACGGCTGCCAGTCCCAGGTGTGGCTGGTCGTCGATGGTGACGCCCGGCGCCTTGACATCCGGGCCAATTCCGACGCCACCATCGTCTCCGGGCTGATCAGCCTGCTGTTGCGGGTCTACTCCGGCCACTCGCCCCAGGCTGTGCTGGATGCCCGGCCCTGGTTCATCGAGGAAATCGGACTGAGCAAACATCTTTCTCCCACCCGGGCCAACGGGCTCCATGCCATGCTTGGCGCCATCCGCGGCCACGCCCGGCGCCTGGCCAACACGGACGAAGAAGGCTGACCCGGACAGGTACCCTAAAAGCACCAAATGCAGCCCTGACCGGGCCCCAGGCGTTATACTCGGGGCCTCGCACATCCCACCGGTATCACCATGAAAAGAGTCCTTCTCGCCCTGGTCCTGGGCCTGTTAACCACCGGTCTGGCTGCAGACGACTGGGTCGCCGATTCCGACGCCCATGCCCGGGTATTGCTGGAGGTCATGGCCGAATTCAACCCGGAGTTGGCCACCCGTCGTGGAGTGGACGGGGTGGAAGACCGGATCATGGATCTCGAAGATGCCCGGTTCGAGCGGGAGCAGTCCGCCCTGATCGGTGCCATCGCCGAGCTTCGCAAGCGCCAGGATGACGAACAGGACCCGCGGGTCGCCGAGGATATTCAGATCATGCTCGACTGGGCCGAGAACCAGGTGACCGGCAACCGGTTGCAGCAGGAGATGCTGATTCCCTGGTTCAACCTGCCCGAGGTGATCTTCGGCAGCGTTCAGGCCATGCTCGACCCCCGCTTCCCCGAGGAACGCCGCCACCTCCTCGTCCGCCGCCTGGAGCGCTATGCCGGCCTGACCGAGGAAAACGAGCCGATCGCGACCCTGGCCCGGGAGCGCATCGCTGAGCGTATGGACGTGGAGGATCTGCTCGGACCCTACCGCCCGGAGCTCCAGCGGCATATCGGCAGCACCGAGCAGATGCTTGCCGGCACCCGAAAGTTGCTCGAACAAAGCGACCTGGAGGACTGGGAGGGGCCATGGGAAACCCTGGAGACCCAGATTTCCGAATACATGGACTGGGCCGAGGCCGAACTCCTGCCCGAGGCCCGGGAGGAAAGCCGCCTCCCGAGCCAGCTCTATGCCCACAATCTGCGCCAGGTCGGGGTGGACATTTCCACCGATTCCCTGACTCGCCAGGCTGTGACCGCTTTTGCCGAACTCCAGGCGCAAATGAGATCCCTGGCCGTGCAGATCGCCGACAAGCGGGGCTGGGAGATCACCGACTACCGGGAAATTCTCGCCCGGCTCAAGGAAGAGCAGATCGATCCGGATGAGGTCCTGGACCTGTACAAACAGCGGTTGCAGGACATCGAGGAGATCATTGCCGAGCACAACCTGGTCACCCTGCCCGACCGGGATGCGTCCATCCGGCTGGCCGATGAGGCCGAGTCCATTGCCCGGCCGGCACCCCATATGTCACCCCCCCGCCTGATCGGTAATACCGGGGAATACGGGGAATTCGTCCTGCCCATGATCGTCCTCGACGAGGACGGCCAGCCCCTGGCCTATGACGACTTCACCCACGAGGCGGCCACCTGGCCGCTGACCGCCCACGAGGCCCGACCGGGCCATGAGCTGCAGTATTCGGCACTGGTGGAAGAAGGCGTATCCATCGCCCGCATCGTGTTTGCCATGAACTCCACCAACGTGGAGGGCTGGGCACTGTACTCCGAGGCCATCATCGCACCCTACCTGTCCCTGGAAGCTCAACTGGCAACCCTGCAGTTTCGCCTGTTGCGCGCCGCACGGGCTTTTCTGGATCCGATGATCAACCAGGGCGAGCTTTCCATCGACCAGGCGCGCCAGCTGCTTATCGACGATGTGGTTCTTTCCCAGGCCATGGCCCGGCAGGAAGTCGACCGCTACGCCTGGCGCGCACCGGGCCAGGCAACCAGCTATTTTTACGGCTACATGCGGCTGATGGAACTTCGCGGGCGGGTCGAACTGGCCATGCGGGATGATTTCGATGCCAGCGAATTTCACGATTTCATCCTGGCCCAGGGGATCCTGCCACCGGACATGCTCGCCGAGGCGGTCATGCGGGATTTTGTCGGGGCTGAAGCGGATGAGGAGGAAGACCAGACCGAATAGTACGGACGGGCAAAAGAGCAACGAAGCGGCCTGATCTGAGGAGCCCCCGGGAATTCGGGTTCGGACCAGTGCCGATACCCGATTCCCGGGCCTGGATTCCTATTAGCCCACTAGCGGCTGTCTTTCATCTGCTTTTGCTTGAGCTCCCAGCGTTCCTGGGCGTCGAGACACAGCGTGGCGATCGGGCGGGCCTCGAGTCGGGTCAGACCGATTTCTTCGCCCGTTTCCTCACAGTAGCCGTAGCTGCCGTCATCGATGCGGGCCAGGGCCTGATCGATCTTGCCAAGCAGCTTCCGGTAGCGGTCACGGGTACGTAGCTCCAGGCTGTTTTCGGTTTCCCGGCTGGCCCGCTCGGCCTCATCGCCCACATCACGGACTTCGCGGCGCAGATTGTTGATGGTCTCCTGAGACTCATCAATCAGTTCCTGGCGCCAGTCGAGGAGCAACCGTCGAAAATACTCCAGATGCTCCGGGCACATGTAATCCTCCTTTTCGGAGGGCTTGTAGCCATCTGGCAGTTCTACCCGTTTCGTGGTCATATTCTTTTCTGTTTCTCCTACACGCAGTGCCTTGTTGCAAAACCGGCGATTATATATCCTAAACCGAATAACCTGGCAAGCCCATGAAGTTCATTTTAATCTGCCTCATACGTACCTACCGGCTGGTCCTGTCCCCCATTCTCGGCCGCCATTGCCGCTTCCAGCCCAGTTGTTCGCGCTATGCCATGCAGGCCATCGAGCTCTATGGCGCCGGCCGCGGAAGCTGGATGGCGTTCAAGCGAATCATGCGCTGCCATCCATTCTGTCGAGGGGGGCGGGACCCGGTCCCCGGTAACGAGGATGCCGAAACCGGGACGGATTCTACGCTGAATGGCCCCTCGACGGGTAATTCTTTCAAGTGACGGGCTTCACACTTGCTGGCCCGGTCACCGGTCAGAGGCGATGGGACCCCCTCAGATGCCGGGTCGGCTTCTTCTTCCTGAACAGAAAGGCCGGGGACTTGAATATCTCGTAGACGATCAGCGCAAGCACCACGCCAGCGGCCGTGTAGACCAGGGAGGCAGCATCCAGGGGAAGGGCCGGGGTGAAGAATTCCAGGGTGCGCGAGGCAATATCCGTGTCTGCATGGCGCATCATCATCAGCGGCTGGACCAGGGGGCTGGCCCCGGCAATGGCCTCGTAGGCCGCCTCCAGCTCACTCACACGGGCTGAAAACTCGCTCACGGCCTGCTCCCGGTCGAGAGCCGAAAGCCAGGGCAGAAGCTCCCCTTCCCGAACCTTTTCCACGGTCCTCCGGGCCTCGTCCAGGTGCCCGCCCAGGCGCTGCATGTAAGCCTGGGTAAACGCCGGCCCCTGGGAAAGGCCCATGCCACCGGCCCCGCCGCATACGGCGCTGCCCAGGTTGTCCGCTTTTCTCGATGCCCAGCCCATGTCGGAAAGTCTCGGCGGTCAGCCGGTCCGGGTCAAGTCGGACAGACTACAGATGACTCTCGATTTCCGGCAGGATCTCGAACAGGTCTCCGACCAGCCCGTAGTCGGCCACCTCGAAAATCGGGGCCTCGGCATCCTTGTTGATGGCCACGATGGTGCCGGCGTCCTTGATCCCGGTCAGGTGCTGGATGGCACCGGAAATACCCACAGCGAAGTACAGCTCCGGGGCAATGATCTTGCCGGTCTGGCCGACCTGGAGTTCATTGGGCACGTAACCGGCATCCACCGCAGCCCGGGACGCGCCCACCGCAGCACCGAGCTTTTCGGCGAACTGGTAAATGACCTTGAACCCCTCGGAAGACCCCATCGCCCGACCACCGGAAACCACCCGGGGCGAAGTGGCCAGATCCGGACCATCTCCACCGCCGGTTTCCACATTGACAAACCGGGTGTGATCCGGCCGATCGGCTGATGGCTCGACGGCTTCGATCGGGGCTTCTCCGCCCCCTTCACCGGCGGCTGAAAAACTGGCCTGGCGGATGGTTCCCACCACCGTTTCACCTTCCGGCACAGTGACCTTGACGATGGCATTTCCGGCGTAGATGGGCCGGCGAAAACTGTTTTTGTCGATGACCTCCTGGATCTCGCTGACCATGTTAACGCCCATCAACGCTGCCGCCCTGGGCAGTACGTCCTTGCCGTACATGGTCGAGGGCATGAATACATGGCTGTAGTCGGCACCCAGCCGGGCGATTTCCGGGGCCAGCTTGGCCGCCAGGGGATGGGCAAAATCCTCGTCGGCCAGGGTCAGAACCCGGCTGACACCCTCAAGCCGGGCTGCCTGGCCGGCCACCGGGTCGGGGGATTCGGCGAACACGGCGATATCGATATCGTCAATCCCCACATCCAGCGCCCCCTTGAGGGTCTTGGCAACCGACGGGTCCAGGTTCTTTCCGTCATGCTCGGCAATGATCAGTATCCGGCTCATTACAAAAGTCCCTTGTTTTTGAGTTCGTCGACCAGTTCCCCGGCGCTTTCCAGGATTTTTCCGCCGGCACGCTTTGGCGGGGGCTGGAAATCGCTGATCTGGTGGTCTACCGCGTCTTCGATGCCCAATTCATCCAGGGCGATGATGTCCAGCGGCTTGCGCTTGGCTTTCATGATCTCCGGCAGCTTGACGAACCGGGGCTCGTTGAGGCGAAGGTCGGAGGTCAGCACCGCGGGCAGGTCAACCTGGATGGTTTCCAGCCCGGCATCAACCTCCCGGGTCACGCTCGCCTTTCCATCGGACAGCTCCACCTTGGAGGCAAAGGTGGCCTGGGGGCGATCCCAGAGGGCGGCCAGCATCTGGCCGGTCTGGTTGCAGTCATCATCGATGGCCTGCTTGCCCAGGAAGACGATACCCGGTTCTTCCCGCTCGACCAGCTTGAGCAGGATGCGGGCAGCGGTCAGCGGCTGAGGCGCGGACTCGGTTTCCACGTGCAGGGCCCGGTCAGCCCCCATGGCCAGCCCTGTGCGAAGCTGCTGCTGGACATCGGCAGCGCCGATGGAGGCCACGACGACCTCCTCGGCATCACCGCGCTCCTTGATGCGCAGCGCCTCTTCCAGAGCAATCTCGTCAAAGGGATTGATAGACATCTTCACGCCGTCGGTTTCCACACCTGAACCGTCGGACTTGACGCGCACCCGGACGTTGTAGTCCACCACGCGCTTGAGAGTTACGAGAATCTTCATTGCTTGAACGTCCCGTCTATTTGGAAGAAGCCCGGCGAAAAGCCGGGCGCAGAACACTCCATTACTTCGGGTCCGGAAGAAAAAAGTCAACCGGACCGGACCCGAACCGGTTGCCCCAAAGAGCACCGGCGCCAGCAGGACTGGCGCCGGTCGGTTCAGTCAGCGATCCGGAGGGCCGGATCCGCCAGGCCGGTCAGTCGTCCAGCAGACCGCGCCGCTCCAGCAGCGGCTCGATGCCCGGCTCGCGGCCGGCAAAGTCGTGATACAGCTCCATGGCATCCTTGCTGCCGCCGGTGGAAAGGATGGTGGCGCGGAAGTGGTCGCCCACTTCACGGCTGAGCCCGCCATTTTCCTTGATCCATTCCACGCTGTCGGCATCGAGTACCTCACTCCAGATATAGGAGTAGTACCCGGCCGAGTATCCGCCCATGATGTGGGAGAAATACGGGGTCCGGTAACGGGGCGGAACCGGATCGAAGTCCACGCCGGCGTTGGCCAGGCTGGCAGCTTCGAAATCCATCACACCATCGGCTTCGGGAATCTCGTCCGGGCCGATCTGGTGCCAGTCCTGGTCAACGATTGATGCAGCAATGTATTCCAGGGTGCGGAAACCCTGGTTGAACTGCTGGGCATCGAGGACCCGCTCGAGCAGGTCATCCGGAATGCGTTCGCCGGTTTCATGGTGCAGGGCATAATTTTCAAGCACTTCCGGCCACACCGCCCACATTTCGTAGACCTGGGAGGGGTACTCCACAAAATCCCGGGGCACGCTGGTGGCCGCAAAGCGCGGGTATTCCACATCCGAGAACAGCCCGTGGATCACGTGCCCGAATTCGTGAAACAGGGTGGTGACCTCGTCGAAGGTCATCAGGGTCGGCTCGCCGTCATCGGGCCGGGAAATGTTCAGGTGGTTCCCCGTCACCGGGTGACCACCGAGCAGACCGGAATGGACCCGGTAGGAGTTCATCCAGGCACCGCCACGCTTGGAAGACCGGGCGTAGAAGTCACCGAACATCAGACCAATTGGCGTGCCGTCTTCCTCGAAGGCCTCGAAAACCCGCACATCTTCGTGGTAAACGGGCAGGTCGTCGCGCTCCTTGAAGGTAATGCCGAACAGCTTTTCGGCTGAATAGAACACACCGTTTTTGAGCACGTTGTCGAGCTCCATGTACTCGCGAACTTCCGAGTCGCTGAAGTCGTAGCGGTCCTGGCGGACCTTTTCGGCGTAGTAGGCCCAGTCCCAGGACGCCAGTTCGAATGGCTCTTCCTCGGTCTCGTTGATGAGGACCTGGATGTCCTCGGCTTCCTGGCGGGCGTTACGCAGGGCGATCGGAGCCACCTGGGCGAGCATGTCATTGACCGCATCCACGGTGCCGGCGGTCTGGACTTCCAGAACATAATCGGCATGGTTGTCGTAACCAAGCATCCCGGCACGTTCGGCCCGAAGCTTCATGATTTCGGAAACGATGCCGGTGTTGTCGTATTCGTTACCCCGGCTGCCACGGTCGAGTGACGCGGTGTGTACCCGTTCACGCACTTCACGGTTTTCCAGTTCCGAAAGGGGGGGCTGGCCGCTGGTGTTGCGAAGCGTAATCAGCCACTTGCCCTCGTGGCCGGCATCTTCGGCCTCGCTGGCTGCGGTGCGAATTGCGCTGTCGGAAAGCCCGGCCAGTTCCTCTTCGGATTCGACCAGGACCGCCGAATCATTGACCTCGGAGAGCACGTTCTGGCTGAACTCGGTGCCCAACTCCGCCAGGCGTCCGTTGATTTCCCGCAAACGCTCCTGGTCTTCTTCCGGCAGTGCCGCACCGGCGCGGATGAAGTCCTGGTGATAGCGCTCGAGCAGGCGCAGGGACTCCGCGTCCAGATCCAGATCCTCGCGCTGGCCATACAGGGCATCAACCCGCTCGAACAAATCCGCGTTGAGGTAGATGGCGTCCTGGTGAGAAGCCATTTTCGGGGAAATATCCCGCTGGATGGCCTGCAGGTTGTCGTTGGTGTGGGCACCGGAGAGGTTGCTGAATACCCGGCCGACGTAGCTCAGCAACTGGCCGGAACGCTCCATGGCAACAATGGTGTTCTGGAAGGTCGGCTCTTCGTCGTTGTCGGCAATGGCCTCGATTTCCTCCATCTGCTCTTCCATGCCGCGTTCGAGTGCAGGCTGGAAATGCTCGTCCTCGATTCGATCAAACGGCGGCATGCCGTAATCCAGTTCACTTTCCAAGAAGAAGGGATTGTCTTCGACCTCTTCTTCGGCCTCGGTCACTTCCGCTTCGGCCTCTTCAACCGGATCGGAAACCGCCGGTTCGGTAACGTCTTCGTCCGGCTCGGCGCATCCGGCAAGAGCCAGCCCGAGGGCGGCAAGGGTGATGATTGTCAACCGTCTGATCACAGTCGGAAACTCCTTACAATGGGTTGTTAGCTGCACTATTCTAACGCAGGCGGCCGAGCAGGGTGTGCAGGCGGAGCCCCGGGGAACGGCCTGCCCGGAAAATGTTCCTATCGGGCATATAATCCAAACCATCATCGAGTTTTGGAATTCGAGCAAACTGGAGAAATCACCATGAAAGTGTTCCGCACGATGCAATGGCTTCCGGCTGGTCTGTTAATGGCCGCCATGCCTTTCCTGGTCCCCCCTGCCCAGGCCGCCGATGATCTGATCGTCTCGGGTGCCTATGCCCGGGCCACACCACCAGGCTCAACGGTCAGCTCGGCATACTTCAACCTGAGCAACCAGGGTGAACAGGAACGGACCCTGGTGGGCGCGACCACGGAAGTGGCCGGCACGGTAGAGATCCACACCCACGAGCACGACGACGAGGCCGGCATGCACCGGATGCGGCGGGTCGAAGAGGTCCCGGTTCCCGCCGGTGCCGAAGTGGCATTCGAGCCCGGCGGCCTGCACATCATGCTGCTCGACCTGGACCGGCCCCTGGATGTGGGTGAGGAGATCGAGATCGCACTCAAGTTTGACGATGACACCCTGGTTCCGCTGATTGCCGAGATTCGCCGGCCTGGCCGGGAAGCCGAGCACCAGCATCACGAAATGGAAGCCGACGAGGACGAGGAACTGGCACCCGATGAAGACCGGGAGGATTTCGATCCGCCACCGGAGCATGACCATCATCGGTCCTGATATCCGCCACAATCCCCGACCCTGAATCACCGGGACCGGAATCAGGACGTTATCCGCGTACCCGGACCACCCAAATGGCCTCAGCCCGTACCCGGCAACTGACCCGGGGTCCATGACCCGGTCGGGATTCAGGCTTCAGCCGGTTCTCCCGTTTGGCAAGCTGGTCCATTCAAGTTCATAATGATCGGCCAATGTTTGCAAAAACACTCTAACTTCAGGAAATCCACGCCATGAGCAACCCATCCATTGCAATTCTTGCCGCCCGACGGACGGCCATCGGCTCCTTTCAGGGACAGTTTTCGTCAACCTCGGCTGTTGACCTTGGTGCCGCTGCAATCGAGGCAGCCCTGGGCGATTCCGGTCTTGATCCGGAGGAGGTTTCCGAGATCCTGATGGGCTGCGTACTGCCTGCCGGGGTCGGCCAGGCACCGGCCCGCCAGGCCAGCCTGGCCGCCGGGATTCCCCAGGGGGCTGGATGCACAACCCTCAACAAGGTCTGCGGGTCGGGCATGAAGGCCGTAATGCTGGGCAATGACCTGATTCGGGCCGGTTCGGCCGGGATTGTCGTGGCCGGCGGCATGGAATCCATGACCCGGGCACCCTACCTGGTCGACCGGTCTCTTCGCATGGGCCACCAGCAACTGGCCGACCACATGTTCCTCGATGGCCTGCAAAGCCCCTTCGATGGCCATATGATGGGGCATTTCGGTGAAATGTGCGTGGGCAAGTACGGCTTTTCCCGGGAGGACCAGGACGCCTTTTCCATCCGTTCGGTGGAACGGGCCATGAAGGCCACCGAATCCGGCGCCTTTGGCGAGGAAATCACCCCGGTAACCGTCAAGTCGCGAAAGGGAGAAATCCAGGTAGATACCGACGAAGAGCCGCCGAGATGCGACATCGACAAGATTCCCCACCTGCGTCCGGCCTTTGCCAAGGACGGCACCATCACGGCGGCCAGCTCGTCGAAGATTTCCGACGGCGGCGCAGCCCTGGTGCTGGCCCCGGCTTCAGTGGCTTCGGAAAGGGGACTGCCGGTCCTGGCCACCATCACCGCCCACGCCACCCACTCCCAGGCCCCGGAATGGTTTACTACCGCACCGGTCGGCGCCCTTGGCAAGGTCCTCGACAAGGCCGGATGGAGTGCCGGCGAGGTGGACCTCTACGAGATCAACGAGGCCTTTGCCGCCGTGACCATGGCCGCCATGCACGACCTGGAACTGGACCCGGAAAAGGTCAACGTCCATGGCGGCGCCTGTGCCCTGGGCCACCCCATTGGCGCCAGTGGTGCACGTATCCTGGTCACCCTGATCCACGCGCTCCGGAAAAGGGGAGGCAAGAAGGGTGTGGCCAGCCTTTGCATCGGGGGCGGAGAAGCCACCGCGATTGCCATCGAACTGGCCTGATCATGGCCCTGAAGTCTGCTGTTGACCGTAACGACGAGTCGTTTCAGGCCAATGCCGGGCACCTGAAAGGCCTGGTCGCCGAGTTGAAGGAAAAGCTGGCTTCCGCCGCCCTTGGCGGGCCCGAACGGTCCCGGGAAAAACACCTGGACCGGGGCAAGCTATTACCCCGGGAGCGGGTCCGGACCCTGCTGGATCCGGGCAGCCCGTTCCTGGAAATCGCTCCACTTGCGGCCAACGGCATGTACGACGACGAGGCCCCGGGTGCGGGAATCATCGCCGGCATCGGGCGCATCCAGGGCATCGAGTGCGTGGTGGTGGCCAACGATGCCACGGTAAAGGGCGGCACCTACTACCCGATTACCGTCAAGACACACCTCCGGGCCCAGGAGGTGGCACTGGAAAATCACCTGCCGTGTATCTACCTGGTCGATTCCGGGGGGGCGTTCCTGCCCCTGCAGGACGAGGTCTTTCCCGACCGGGATCATTTCGGCCGGATCTTCTACAACCAGGCACGGCTGTCGGCAAGAAACATCCCCCAGGTTGCCGTGGTCATGGGCTCATGCACGGCCGGAGGAGCCTATGTTCCGGCCATGTGTGACGAGGCCATCATCGTCCGCGACCAGGGCACCATCTTTCTGGGGGGACCGCCGCTGGTCAAGGCTGCCACCGGGGAGGAAGTGGATGCCGAATCCCTCGGCGGGGGCGATGTTCACACGCGGGTTTCCGGGGTCGCCGACCACCTGGCCGAAAACGACACTCACGCCCTGGCCATTGCCCGGGATATCGTCACCCACCTCAATAGAAGAAAGAACACGGAAGCGGCCACCGCCGAGCCCCGGGAACCCCTGTACGACCCGAAAGACATCTACGGTGTGCTGCCCGCCGATACCCGGCAGCCCTTCGAGGTCCGGGAAATCATCGCCCGCATCGTCGATGGCTCCCGGTTCCAGGAATTCAAGGCCCGCTACGGCACCACCCTGGTCTGCGGCTTTGCCCACATTCACGGTCTGCCCGTGGGAATCGTGGCCAACAACGGCATCCTGTTTTCCGAATCGGCCCTGAAAGGCGCCCATTTCATTGAGCTTTGCAATCAGCGGGACATTCCCCTGGTGTTCTTGCAGAACATCACCGGCTTCATGGTCGGACGCAAGTACGAGAATGCCGGTATCGCCAAGGACGGGGCCAAGATGGTGACCGCCGTGGCCTGTTCCCACGTGCCCAAGTTCACCGTCATCATCGGCGGCTCCTTCGGGGCCGGCAACTACGCCATGTGCGGCCGGGCCTACCAGCCCCGTTTCCTGTGGACCTGGCCGAATGCCCGGATCTCCGTGATGGGCGGCGAACAGGCGGCCAATGTGCTGGCCACCGTGCGCCGGGACGCTACAGAAGCCAAGGGCGGACAATGGCCGGAGGAAGAAGAGAAAGTGTTCAAGGACAAGATCCAGGCCGGCTACGAGGCCCAGGGCAACCCCTATTACGCCACCGCCCGGCTGTGGGACGACGGCATCATCGACCCGGCCGACACCCGGCGTGTCCTGGGCCTGGCCCTCTCGGCCTCGTTCAATGCCCCGATCGAGAAGGACCGGTTCGGCGTTTTCAGGATGTAGCGATGATCGAACTGGAAATCGACGACAGCAGGATCGCCCGGCTCAGCCTGAACCGGCCGGATGTACACAACGCCTTCAACGCCGAACTCATCGCCGAACTGGCCCGGGTGTTTGGCGAAATCGCCGAGGCCGGCGATGTGCGTGCACTGGTACTGACCGGCAGCGGCAAGTCGTTTTCCGCCGGCGCGGACATGAACTGGATGCGCGGCATGGCCCGGGCCGGCGAGGCGGAAAACCGGGCTGATGCAGCCGGGCTGGCCGCCATGCTGCGAAAGCTCGATGAACTGCCCTGCCCCACCGTTGCCCGGGTCAACGGCGCCGCCATGGGCGGCGGGGTGGGCCTTGTGGCCTGCTGTGATATCGCCGTTGCCGGGGCCAATGCCCGGTTCGCACTGAGCGAGGTGCGGCTGGGCCTGATTCCGGCCACCATCGCCCCGTTCGTTCTTGCCCGGATCGGCGCCGGCCAGGCGCGGCGCTGGATGCTGACCGCCGAACGCTTCGATGCCCTCAAGGCCAGGGAAATCGGGCTGGTCCACGAGGTCACCGAGCCGGACCAGCTCGACGAGATGATCGACCGGATTACAGGTGCAGTGGTTGAAACCGGCCCGGTGGCCAGCAGCGAATGCAAGAAGCTCATCCGGGCCCTGTCTGCAACCAGTTTTTCGGCAATGGAA
>SLIZ01000066.1 GCA_007135395.1 Wenzhouxiangellaceae bacterium
ATGGCCCTCGATGATGAATGCCTGAACTGCCTGCTACCCCGCCTGGCCACGCGGCTGCCCGATGCCCGGCAGCGGCTGGTCCGTTACATGGCCCGGCGCCGGGACCTATTGCGCCGGATCGTGGCCGATGAGCAGGTCGCGATCACCGCGCCGTCCCGTTTCATGCGCGACCGCTTCACCCGGGGCTTTGGCGAGGCAGCCGGCCGGCGCTGCCGGATCATTGCCCACGGTGTCGGGGATCACGGACTACCGCCGCCGTTGCCCGATGGGCCCGTTCTCGAACTGGCCTTTCTTGGTGGACTCAAGACCCTCAAGGGCGGGACTACCCTGGTCGAAGCCGCCGAGGAGCTGGTCGGCCACTGCCCGGTGGCATTCCACCTCTATGGGCCCGCCGGCGACGGCGTGGGCACCGCCCGGAACCTGCCGGATAACTGCACCTGGCACGGCACCTTCGAGCCCGGGGATGTCCACGGAATTCTGAGCCGGGTGCATGGCATCGTTATCCCCTCGATCTTCGAGGAGACCTTTTCCCTGGTACTCTCCGAGGCCCGCGTTGCAGCCCGCCCGGCGATTGTCGCCGATCGGGCGGCTCTGGCGGAGCGGGTCCGGGACGGCGTGGACGGCTGGAAGTTCGCCCCCGGAGATGCCCAGGACCTGGCCCGGCGGATCGCCGGGTTGGCCGGTGCCCAGGGACGGGCGGCAATCCGAGCCGTGCACGCCGACCTGGCCGGGCACCCTGACCCGTCCAACCGGGACTTCACCGGTCACTACCGGGCGCTGTACCGGGAACTGGTCGAACCGGGCCCCGTGGTGCCCGTCCCGCCGCCGAGGGAAAATGACAGGCCAGCCCCGGTGCCGGCCAATGGCCGGCCGGGACCGGTTCGAGGGCACATCGATCCTGCCGAATTCGCCAGGCAGTTGGATGCGCCCCGCAAGCGTCAGCGCCAGCGCATCGCCGCCCAGGCTTTTCCGGTCGACCACGGGGCCGATGGTATGCGGCTGGTCGCATGGGTCCGCAACCGGGCGGAGGAGGCGGGACGGGTGGTGCCGGCCCAGGCAGAAACCCTGGCCAGCCTGGCCGGCTTTGATGAAGTGTTGGTGGAAGGGGCGGGGAATCGGGCCGGAACGGCTCCGTCAACGGCCACCGGCGGGACCGCTTCCCCGGCCAGCCTGGCGGCTGTGGGCCGGCGTGCGGACTGGGTCTGGATACTGGAGGCCGGCGAGCGGGTGTTGCCCGGCGCCGTGAGTCGGGTCCGGCGGGTTCTCGGGCAGATCGACAGCCCGATGGTGGTCGGCTTTGATCACTGCCATGCCGACCGGGAAGGCACACTGTACGGGCCCGTCTTCAAGCCTTCCTGGGACCCGTGGCTGGCGGCCACCGCCCCGGATTTTGACTGTGGCTGGATCGTCCATGCCAGCCTGCTCAAGGCGTTTGGTGCCGGGCCGGACAGCCTGTACAGTCCGACAGAAGTCCTGCTGGACGGCGGCCTGAAAGTCGACACCGTGGCGTTGACCGTGCTGGCCCGGCCCGATCTTGCCCTGGCCGGCGCGGCCCGGGCCGCCGTCCACCGCCGGGCATGGACCGGCTGGGCTTCCCGGTCACAGCCGGCCAGGCAGCCCGGGTTGCACGTGCTCGACGATGGCCGGCCGGACCGCCTGGCCGTCACCCTGCAATCGCTCACGGAACTGGAGCGACCACCGGGGTCGGTCACCATCCACCGCCGACCGGGCACCAGTCCGGGCTGCATGGGCCGCTCGTGGCCGGACCACTGGCGCTGGGTGGATGAGGAAAAACCGGCCGGTCACGAACCCGTCGTCTTTCTCCGGGCCGGCGTTCGCCTGTCCGGCTGGCAGCCGGTTATGGATCACCTCGGGTGCTTTTGTCATCGCCAGGTCACGGCGGTGGGCCTTGCCGTAACCGGGCCGGGCGGTCGCATTGGCGCCGGGCGGGTTATCGGGCACCAGGCCCGGTCCATGAAGCCCAACGCGCCCTGGCCCGGCGGGTTTCCCGGTGACGGACCGGTACTGCGCAGGTTCTCGCAACTGACCTGGGATTTCGCCCTGGCCATCCCCGATCGCCTGGACCCGGCGTTTCTGGCGCAGCTGGCTGCCGGCGATGATGGTTCCCAGGTAACAGCCGGTGAGGAAGGAGTGCTGCTTGCCTCCAGCGAGACCGCCGGCAGCAGTCCCGCCCAGTCCGGCTTGCCGCGCCTGGCTGGTGACGCGGCCGATCCCTGTTTCAGTATTCGAATGTCCCTGGACGATTCCCGCTGGCTCGCCGACCCGGCTACCGCGGCCTGGGCGCCGGCCGCTTGCCCAGGCAGCCGGGTTGTGGCGCTTACGCCGGATGAATGGGGTTCGAGTCACTACCGCCTGCGACACCCCCTGCAGGCGTTGCAGGTGGCCGGTGCCGTTGCCCCACCGGCCATCCACACCCTGGACCGGGTTCGGGTACCCGGCATCGCAGGCATCGATCGCCTGGACCCGGAGGTGGTGGTTGTCCAGAACCATTTCTCCGACCCGGTCCTGGAACTCCTCGAGGCCCTGGCCAGTCGGCCCGGGGTGCGTACTGTATTGCTGCTCGACGACCTGATCACCAACCTGCCCCCGGGACATCCCATGGTCGGTCGCCAGCGTTCCGACCTGGAAGGTCGCCTGGGCCGGGCCATGGAGCGGGTTGATGAGGTGGTGGTAACCACCGATGAACTGGCCGATCGTCTGGCTTTGGGGCGGGCACGTCCCCGGGTCATTCCCGATTCGGTTCCCGCCAGCTTCCACGCCCTGGGCCGGCCTGCTGAAAGGCGGCCTCCCGGCGACCGGCGCCTGCGGGTCGGCTGGGCCGGGGCAAGCCAGCACGAAGCGGATCTGCGCCTGCTCAAGCCGGTGGTCCGGGCCCTGGCCGAGCGAGTTGACTGGATCTTCTTCGGCCTTTGCCCGGACTACCTGCGCCCCTGTGCCGCTGAAGTCCACCCGGGTGTGGCATTCGACGACTACCCGTGGGCCCTGCGGGATATCGGCCTGGATCTGGCGCTTGCTCCCCTGCAGGATCACCCCTATAACCGGTGCAAGAGCCCGGTCAAGCTGCTGGAGTTCGGCATGCTTGATACGCCGGTCATCGCCAGCGATCTGCCGCCATACCGGGGCCTGCCCTGCATTCGGGTCGACAACTCAGCGCAGGCGTGGATCAAAGCTGTCGAAGACTATGATCACGACCGCCAGGCCCTGATCGTCGATGGCCGGGCACTGGGCGACCGGGTACGGAGCGATCACGTCATGTCCCGGCGCCAGACGCAATGGGCCCGGGTACTGGCCAACCCGAGGACCGCGAAGAAATGAATGACCGACTGGCCGAAAAATACATCGACCTTCTCAAGAACGCCCTGGTCAACACCCTTCACGTGGAGCAGGAAGCCCAGCTCCTCTACGCCATCCTGTGCGCCTCCCACCAGGAGGTCCCCGAACTGGAGCGCCTTACCGGCATGCGCGAAAACGCTGCACTGATCGGAGAGCTGCTCGATCTCAAGGCGCGTGGCGATACCCTTGAGCTCAAGGGGCTGGATTCCTACGGTCGGGCGGTGGTCGACGAAAGCCTGCGCAATCACTCGGAGTTCGCCCACACTCTGATTGGCTTGGAGCGGCTCGAGCACATCCACCAGTGCATGCAGGCGATCCACGCCCAGGGCATTGCCGGTGACCTGCTTCAGGCCGGTTGCTGGCGGGGCGGGGCGGCGATCTTCTTGCGCGGCGTACTCGAGGCCTTCGGCGATGGCCAGCGAACCGTCTGGGTGGCCGATTCCTTTGCCGGCCTGCCGGTCTCCGGCGCCGCCGCCGATCACGGCTATGAAATGGATTCCGGGGTATTGCCGTTTCTGAGTGTGCCGCTGGCCGAAGTCCGGCAAAACTTTCATCGCTACGGGCTGCTCGACGAACAGGTCGGGTTCATCCCCGGCTGGTTTCGCGACTCGCTGGCCGACCAGCCCGCCGGCCCTCTGGCCCTGCTACATGTCGATGCCGACCTGTATGAGTCCACCCGCCAGGTGCTCGATCACTGCCACGACCGGGTCGCGTCCGGTGGATTTGTAATCGTGGATGACTATGGTACTCTGCCGCCGTGCAGGGAGGCGGTGGACGAGTTCATCAGCCGGCGAGGTCTTTCGGTCAAGCCTGAACCCATTGGTAGCCACGCGGCCTGCTGGCGCATTCCCTGACTCGACAACAAAACCCAGAGATCCGAAAGGGTCGTTCCGCGGGCAGTCTGCGGAATATCCGGTCGGGAGGGAGGAAAACCATGAAAAAGCGCACGGTGGCACCGTTGGTTATCGGCCTGACGTTCACGGTAGCCGGGCACGAGGTTCTGGTCGAACGCGCCGCGGCAGGCAACCCGCCCGGCCAGCAGACAAGCGGGGAACCCGGCCGGCCCGGGCCGGCAACGGGAGGGCAGTGCTCGGCCGACGGCGACAGCGACTGCTTCATCGTCCTCACCGAGTTTGATCCGGAAATTCCCTTCGAGGCCACCGGCGATGCCGGCTACCAGGTGTGCAATTATGTGGAACCCACGGACGGCTCCTCGGCCTTCGTTTGCGTCACCCTTGGTGGCAGTGAACCGTAACCGGCGGTCCACGCCTGAACGACAAGGGAGAATCGGACATGAGATTTGCAGCCCCCATGATCTTCGCCACCGTCATCGCGTCCGGGATGGGCGCGGTCCAGGCCGCCTGGGGCCAGGTCAGCGGAGACGAACGACAGGCCCTGATCGCGTTCTACCAGTCCACCGGCGGGGACGATTGGCACCACAATCAGGGCTGGCTGGGTGAGCCGGGTACCGAGTGCGAATGGCAGAACGTGTTCTGCCATCAGGGCCACGTGGCGATCATCAACCTGCCCGGGAACAACCTGACGGGCAACCTTCCTGCGGCGCTGGCTGACCTGGAATACCTGGAATATCTCAACCTCAATGGCAACAGCCTTGCCGGGTCCCTGCCCGAGGGGTTGGCCGAGCTCGACGAGCTGAGCCTGCTCGGGCTGCAGGGCAGTGACTTCGGTGGCGAGATTCTTTCCACGATCACGTCGATGGACGCCCTGGTGTCGCTGGACCTCGGCCACAACCCGCTGGGCGGCACACTGGATCCGGGCCTGTTCGAGCTCGAGAATCTCCGGCGGCTGTGGCTGAACGGCACCCAGTTGAGCGGCGGGTTTCCCCCCGAGCTGTTCCAGGCAACCGACCTCCTGGGGCTGTGGCTCCACGACAATGCCCTGGAATCGGACCTGCCCGCTGATTTCGGCAACCTGGAGTCGCTGCAGTACCTCTATCTTGGCAACAACAACCTGACCGGCGAGATTCCCGCCGTGCTGACAGACCTGCCCCTGCTCGAGCTGGATCTGGGCGGCAACAGCCTGGTGGGCA
>SLIZ01000257.1 GCA_007135395.1 Wenzhouxiangellaceae bacterium
TAAGCGCTTTCCGACTCGCTGAATGTTACAGAATGAGTGGCGGGGTACACTAGTGGGCCACTAGCTCTCCGGGAGCGCCCGGTCCAGCCTTTCCAGGTAGGCCTCGATTCTGCGGGCATTGGCACCCACATCGCTGCGCCCGATCCGGGATTTTGATCGCACATCCACCCGGCTGCCGCTGTTTTCGGCGGAAATCCGGATGACCACATCATCCTTGAAGCCGAACCAGAATGTGGTGTCAGTTGCCTCGATCCGTCCTTCGCCAGGCTCGGCGGCGTGGATTTCCCAACCCATGGCATCGGCTGTGGCCAGTGCGAATTCGAATACCTGTTCGATGGGTACTTCGGTGAAAAAGGGCTCGATCCAGGGGTAGGCTTCGGCCTGCTGCTCGGCGGATTCGTCGTCGAGGTATTCCGGCGGGTTGGGTGCGTCGATACGAAGGGCGACGATGTCAACGAAGGCCGGCGGGTCTTCGGTGTCCGTGGTGATGTCGTGGATGGGCGGGACCGACCGGGCGGTCTGCAGACCCTGCCAGGGTACCCAGGCGGTGATCAGTCCGATGCCCAGCGCGACGATCAGTGCCGGCACGGCCCCGGAGCGAGTCCGGGGGATGACGAGGAGCACAACGGCCAGCCCGGCTGCGGCGAGACCGGCAATGGCAGCCCAGCGCATGATGGAAAAGCCGGTTGAAAACGTCCAGATTTCCAGCCGGTAACCGGGCCCGGCCAGGGCCAGGCAGGCAAGGGCAGCCAGGGCAAGCAGCAGGGTCAGGGTAGAAAGTCTCACCGGTCACGCTCCCGAATTCGCATGGTTCCGGCCATGGTGCCACAGCCGGAGGACAGAGTTTTACTCGATACCCGCAAGGTCGAGGAGAAAGGCATATTCCATGGCTGTTTCCTTCAGCCGCTGGAACCGTCCGGCCTGACCCGAGTGTCCGGCTTCCATGTCGGTATAAAGCAACAGCCGGTTGTCGTCGGTCTTGTGATGGCGAAGACTGGCCACCCACTTGGTCGGCTCCCAGTACTGGACCTGGGAATCCCACAGCCCGCTGGTAACCAGGATGTTGGGGTAGTCCTGCTCGGTGATGTTGTCGTAGGGCGAGTAGGAGAGCATGTACTCGTAGTAGGTCTCATCGGCCGGGTTGCCCCATTCGTCGTACTCGTTGGTTGTCAGAGGAATGGACTCATCGAGCATGGTCGTCACCACATCAACGAAAGGCACCCGGGCGACCAGCCCGTGATATTTCTCCGGGGCCATGTTGGCTACCGCGCCGATCAGCAGGCCACCGGCGCTTCCACCCATGGCGTAGACCCGTTCGGGGTCGGCGTATCCGTTTTCCACCAGGAAATCGGTTACATCGATAAAGTCGTTGAAGGTATTCTTTTTATTCAATAATCTTCCTTCGTCGTACCAGTGCCTTCCCAGTTCCTGGCCGCCGCGGACGTGTGCGATCGCAAACACGAAGCCCCGGTTGACCAGACTCAGCCGGAAGGGGCTGAAGGTCGGGTCCATGGAGGCACCGTAGGAACCGTAAGCGAATTGATAAAGGGGTGCGGTGCCGTCGAGCGGCGTATCGGCATGGTGCAGGATGGAAACAGGAATTCTTTCCCCGTCCCGGGCAGTCGCCCAGACCATTTCCGTGCGGTAGTCGTCCGGGTCGAACCCGCCGGGGACCTCATCACGTTTGAGCAGGGTGCGTTCGCCGGATTCCATGTCCACTTCGTAGATGCTCGTGGGCGTGGTCATGGAGGTGTAGGCGTAACGCAGGGTCGTGGCGTGCTGGTCCGGGTTGGTGTCCAGGTAGGCGGCGTAGGCTGATTCATCGGAGTCGATGAACCAGGCATCGTCCGTATCGGAATTCCAGTCCATGACGCGAATCCGGCGCAGCCCGTTGCTTCGTTCGGAAACGGCCAGGTAGTCGACAAAGGCATCGAAACCGTGGATGAACACATCCTCATCATGGCCGATCACGTCCTGCCAGGCATCCCGATCGGACTCCTCGCCTACGGGGACTTCCATGATACGGAAATTCGGAGCCTCCCAGTTGGTCCGGATAATCCAGCGGTCGCCCAGGTGGTCGGCGTTGTATTCGTGGTCTCGCTGGCGCGGCAGGAATACCTGGAACTGTCCTTCCGGGTCGGCGGCGGGAAGAATTCTCATCTCCGAGGCCACGGTGCTCCGAAGATATATCACCAGGTAACCATCCGAGGTCGTGCGCATGATGCGGGTATAGAAGCTGGTGTCCTCTTCGGTGTAGACCACCGGGTCCTCATCGTCTTCCATGTCCGGATGGTATCGCCGAACCTGCCAGGAACGCAGGGTATCCGGGTGGTTCTTGACATAGAACAGGGTCTCCCCATCTCCGGCCCAGGCCAGGCTTGAGACATTGCCAATGCCCGGCTCATGGATCTCACCGGTTTCCAGGTCGCGGATGCGAATCTCGTACTGGCGCCGGCCCACGGTATCTTCCAGCCAGGCCAGCTTGCCCTGGTCCGGGCTTACGTCCCGCCCGCCAACCCTGTAGTAGCTTTCTCCCTCGGCCCGTTCGTTCTCGTCGAGCAGGACTTCCTCGTCTGCATTCATGCTGCCCTTGCGGCGGGCGTGGATGGGCAGTTCCTGGCCTTCCTCGTAGCGGGTGTAATACCAGTAGCCATGGCTCAGGTAGGGGACGGTGGAGTCATCTTCCACGACGCGTCCGCGCAACTCGGCAAAGAGCTTTTCCTGGAGGTCGCTGGTGTGTTCCAGGCTTTTTTCCAGGTATTCGTTTTCGGCTTCCAGGTAGGCCAGGATATCCGGGTCGGCGCGTTCATCATCACGCAACCAGTACCAGGGATCTTCCCGGGTGCCCCCGGGGGCTTCGACCGTGTGGGAACGTTGTTCGGCCATGGGTGCCTCGAGGGATTCCTGATCGGGAGTGGAAGTGGGGGTTGAATCGGAAGTTTCAGGGTCCGGGGTGGTCGGGGGTTCACAGGCTGCCAGGGAAAGCGCCATTACCAGGGCGAAAAGGGGAAGTCGAAAGCTCATCATGGGTTCCAATGCAAGTGGCCCCTGGCAGCCCGGTCGCGGGACCGGGGCAGGACAGGGGCCGAGTCGTAACGATGGATTGTGGCCAGTTTTCTAGCGCCTGCGCTGGCGACGTTCCTGGGCGCGTTCGATGATTTCCTCGCCGGTCATGCCGTCCAGGCTGGAGTAGAACTGGTCGGTGGGTTGCAGGGAATAGAACCGCAGCATGTCGATGCTGCCCTGCAACCGCTGATACTGGGCCTGGGAAGTTTCGTCGGCGATCAGTTCCAGGCTTTGCTCCAGTGTATCCATATCGGTGGCGTCGATAATGAAAGTCAGGCCCGGACCTTCGTCTACCAGCCCGCCTTCCATGCGCGGTGGCGGACGATTGTCACTGGGCTCCCGGGGCGGGCGGCGCCGCTCGAATCGGGGCTCCTCGGCTTCTGCCTCGGTGCTGGCCGTGGCTTCCGGCTCATCCGGCTCCGAGGCGGAGTCGGCATTCTGGTTGGATTGGCAGGCTGCCGCAAAAACAAGCGCCAGCATTGCAATCATGATACTGAGTTTTCTCATGGACCTTTCCCGGTTATATCTGAGCTGAAACGATGCCATTGTCGAGCCGGCCGCAATGGGCCAACTGGCTACGCACGTTAGATGGGTTTATCCCGCCGGGGTTCCAGCCCCGACAGTACCTTGAATCGCTTATTTTCCGCGATTTTCTCCCAGGAGGCGAAGTTTAAGTCAAATTCCCGTTCAAGTGGCAGGTGACGATTGGCCACGATCAGGATCCGGCCACCCGGGGCCAGCAGGGCCGGGGCGCGGCCGATGAGCCGGGCGGGCACGTCCAGGTCGGGTCGCGAGCCCTCGTGAAACGGGGGGTTGGATACGATCAGTCCGAAAGGGCCGTTCAGGTCCCGGGCATCGTCCACAGCCACGATCCGGGCGTCTGGCGCGCAAGGGGCAAGATTCCTGCGTGTGCTTTCCAGGGCCAGTACATCGGCATCGCAGGCGGTGACTTCCAGGCCGGGATGGTCGCGCAGTACGGCAAGGGCCAGAATCCCCGAACCACAGGCAAAATCCATTACCGGCCCGGTTACGGGAAACCGGTCCAGGCATTCGACAAGAAGGGCCGTTCCCGGGTCCAGCCCCTTTCGTCCGAATACCCCGGGCAGCACTTGCACCTCGATACCCGCCATGTTCACGGTATGCCAGTCATTCTGCGGGGTTGCTGGGCCAGGCGGGACCCCGGTCTGCCAGAGGCTGCCCCGGCCCTGGCTGGCAATCCGGACAGCGTTCAGGCCGAGGGTGGCTTCCAGCCTGCTCCCGGTAACCTTCCCACCCTCCCGGTTGCCGGCAGCGACCACCATCCGTGCCCCGGGACTCGATGCGGCGGCCCGGGTCCACAGCCAAGCCGAGCGATCGGCCGAACGGGACTGGAAAACCAGAATATTTTCAGAAGTTTCGGTTGGAAAGTTGATGTCGAACTTGGCTCGCTTTTCCGGCGGCAAGCGGTTCCAGGTCGGGTAGTGGGTGGTCCAGTATCGGTGGTTTCCATCCGGTATCGGGACGGGCCCGGGTGGTGGGTCGACGATCAGCCAGCTTCCGCGGCCCAGGTCGTCACGGAGGGGCTCAAGCACCCGGGCCCAGTTGACGCTCACGACCGGCGGACCTTGTCGATCACCTGTCGCAGCTTTTCGATCCCGTCGATCAACCGGGGCCCGGGCCGA
The DNA here is from genome assembly GCA_007135395.1 of Wenzhouxiangellaceae bacterium. GTDB lineage: Bacteria > Pseudomonadota > Gammaproteobacteria > Xanthomonadales > Wenzhouxiangellaceae > SLIZ01. The sequence continues at coordinate 4,728 of SLIZ01000257.1, forward strand.
CCCAGCCAGGCTTCGCTGACCGGATAGATGTGGTCATTGCGCAATGCGGGGACTTCCTCCCAGCCCTCACGGCGCCGGACGATATGGGGCCGGTACTTGGATTCGTCCACACCGCACCAGCTCATCACCACCCCCTGGGGTCCGGCCTGGCAGACGGCCTCCGTATCGACTTCCAGGCTTTCGGAGTCCCGGTCGGCCCATGGATTGACCCCGCCGGCCAGCCTGAGCATGTCGTTGACCCAGGACTGTCTGCCCGGGACGATTACCGGTTTGGGCCACCATTCGACCAGGATCGGGACCGGTTCGTGGTCCGGCACCTGCGCGGCGAGAGTGTTCTCGAAGCGCCGTGCCAGAGTCTCGGCCCTGTCGGATGCATCTACCGCACGCCCGATTTCCCGGATTTCCCGTGCGATGTCCGCCAGGGAATGGGGCCGGGTGACGATATGATCCAGCCCGGCCTGGCGAATTTTCTCGACGCAGCGTTCGTGACCCGGGACGGTCAGGGAGGTCACCACCAGATCCGGTTTTAACTCGACCACCCGGTCGATCCGGATATCAAGATCCGGCCCGATCCGGGGCAGTCGGCCGACGATCTCCGGCGGATAATCGGAATGATCATCGACCCCCACCAGCCAGTCGGCCCGGCCCAGGGCACAGATAATCTCGGTGTTCGAACAGGTGTGGGAAACAATTCGCATGGACGGGCCGATATCGGAATGAGCAAAGCGGGAATCTTAAACGGTAGGCGCGTGTTTGTTTACCCTTTACCATTCGCCTTTGCGTCATGGAGTCGTGTCCTGGCATGTCCCGCTGGAAACCACCACCAGAAAAATCGAGCCCCTACATGACCAAGGCCGGCGCCCGGGCCATGCGCGAAGAGTTGCAGTGGTTGTGGAAGTCTCACCGCCCGGAAGTCACCGCCGCCCTGTCGGCGGCCGCCGCCGAAGGGGACCGTTCCGAAAACGCCGAATACATCTACCGCAAGAAACAGCTCAGGGAAATCGACCGGCGTATTCGTTACCTGACCAAGCGGCTGGATCAGGTCGAGGTGGTCGACCGGCCACCGGCCCGTACCGACCGGGTGTTCTTCGCCGCCCGGGTAAGTGTTGCCGATTCGGATGGAGAGGAAATCACTTACCGGATTGTCGGGGCCGATGAAACCGACCCGGACAAGAACTGGATCAGCATCGATTCTCCCGTCGCCCGGGCACTGCTGGGCAAGGCGGTGGGCGATGAGGTTGGCGTGGAAACCCCTTCGGGCCAGCGCCAACTGGAGATTCTGGCAATCGAATACGGTGACTGAAGGGCAGGTCAGAAGCGCAAGTCCGGACGTCTGCTTCTACCGGCTGACCTTATTCGTGATCCGGCCTCTTGAAAACCCCGCTGGAGTCCATAGATCAATGGTCGAAGACGCCGCAAGGGTCTTCAGGACTGTCCGGCCTTTCTTCAATCGTGGCGGACAGAAAATTGTGAAACCTATTGCTCACTAATGGAGGATATGGTTATGACTACATTTGATCTTTCACCCCTGTATCGTACGGCGATCGGCTTTGACCGGATGGCGAACATGCTGTCCAATGCTTCCCGTTCCGATACCAACGGATATCCGCCGTACAACATTGAGGCCTTCGGCGAAGACAACTACCGCATCACCATGGCGGTGGCTGGCTTCAGCGAGGAGGATCTTGACATCACCACCGAGCAGAACACGCTCACCGTGGCCGGCAACAAGTCCGAGACCGAAGAGACTGCCGAGAACCGGGAGTTCCTGTACCGCGGGATTGCCAACCGGTCCTTCGAGCGGCGTTTCCAGCTTGCCGACCATGTCAAGGTCACCGGCGCCAGCATCCGGAACGGCCTGCTGCACATTGACCTGGAGCGGGAGATTCCCGAGCAGATGAAGCCGCGCAAGGTCGAGATCAAGAGCGAGAAGCTCATTGACAGCAGCCGTACGGACAAGGAAAAGGCGGCCTGAGTAATCAACGGCCACCAAGGCCTTGCAATGCAGGGGCACCAGACGGTGCCCCTTTTTCATGGCGGAAGGGCACACTGAGGCATGCAACCGGTAACAAACGGTAAACTTGGGCCATGAGCAGACGTTTCTACTGGTTGTACGCACCCTGGCAATGGCTGATCTATGTGCCCATCGTGGCCATCCTCACGGTGCTGGGGGCAATTTCTGCCATCGTTCTGTCCCTGATTGCCAGCCCCCGGTTTGCCAGTCTCCTGGTGGCAGTGAACTGGGCTCGGCTTGTTACCTGGCTGCTGCCCGTACGAGTGCGGGTGCGGGGCAGGGAGAATCTTCGCAAGGGGCAGTCCTACGTGGTCGTGGCCAATCACCGAAGCCAGTTCGACATTCCGGTAATCTACGGGTTTTCCGGCCTGGACCTTCGTTTCGTAATGAAAGAGGAGGTCTCGAGACTTCCCATGATCGGGAGGGGCGCACTGGCAGTTGGCCATATCGCCATCCGACGGGACGACCCGGAATCTGCCCGTTCGGCCATCAACAATGTGTTATCGGAGATTCGGGGAGGAACCGGCATCCTGTTTTTTGCCGAAGGTACCCGGAGCCGGGACGGAAATCTCAAGCGTTTCAAGAAAGGCGCCTTTCGAGTGGCGATTGACCAGCAGTTGCCCGTCTTGCCGATCACGATCAACGGGACCCGGCGGATCCTGCCGCCGGGGAGCATCCGGCTGGTTCCTGGACGAGCCGAACTGGTCATCCACGAGCCAATCGACACCCGTGGTCTGGAACTCGATGACGTGCCGGACCTGCGCGACCGGGTCAAAGACCGGATTGGCTCTGCGCTTCTTGCGGAGCCACTGGACTGATGCGCCTGAAGGTTCCCGATCCAAGCTATGCCAGTTCCCCGCGCAGCCGCAGGAACTTCACTCTTGCCTTCAAGCTGAGCTTCGGCTTTGTCGTACTGATCTGGGCGGTGTTCATTTTCGACCAGTTGCTCAGTCTGGGACTGGTCCGGTTCGGACTGATTCCCGGCCACGCCCAAGGTTTGATCGGGGTTCTGACGGCCCCCTTGCTGCACCTGAATCTCGCTCATGTCGGTTCCAATTCCCTGCCGTTGCTGGTCGGGGGAACCGCCATGCTGTTTCTTTATCCGAATTCCGCCTTGAGGGCCTTGCCTGCAATCTATGCGGGTTCCGGTTTGCTGGCCTGGACGTTCGCCCGGGAAAGTGTTCATATCGGGGCCAGTGGACTGGTATACGGAATGCTGGCTTATGTATTCATGGCCGGAATCTTCCGGCGGGACCTGCGGTCGATTGCCACCTCGGTCATGATCTGGTTTCTTTACGGCTCCATGGTCTGGGGTGTACTGCCCACCGCACCGGGCACCTCCTGGGAGTTGCATCTGACCGGCGCGCTGTTCGGCATCGTGACGGCCTGGCTTTATCGGGACTGGGATCTTCCTCCCTACAAGAAGTACAGTTGGGATCTGGAAGACGAGGAAGAGCCCGCTTCCTGGGAGTCGAACGTCGATTTCGGTGAGGATGACGGCCGGGAGCGGCCCTGGCGGCGTTGACCGCCGATCATCCGAGGACTTCGGAGAGCTAGCATGGTGATGATTCGCCGCCTTTTTCTGTTCTTGCTGGGCGTAGCCCTGTTCTTGATCATCGGTGGCTTTTTGCTGCCAAAGGGCGTCAGTTCCGAGCGGGAAATCGTGATCAACCGGTCACCGGATGCGGTGTTTTCGGTACTGCAGGATTTCCGGCATTTTCCCGAATGGTCCCCCTGGCTGGTCAATCGACCGGATGTCGAATACCGGGTTTCCGACCCGTCGGCCGGGCCCGGCGCCCGGCTTGTCTGGTCCGGTGCCGACACCGATGCAGCCGACGGCCAGCTGAATATTGTTGCCGCCGATCACTCGCAACGGGTGGAAATGGAGCTCGAATTGCAGGATCGCTACCGGATGGACAGCTGGTTCGAACTGTCGCCGGATCCGGGGGGTACCCGGGTCGTTTGGGCCATGACCATGGAGTTCGGAACCTTCGACCTGGTTGGGCGCTACCTGGGCCTTATGCTTCCGGGACTTGTTGGCCGGGACTACCAGTTGGGGCTGGAAAGCCTTAAAGGGTATCTCGAAAGCGACGGGCAGACTGAAAATGGACCGGGAGCAGACTCCTGACCCCCCGGCTGCACATTGTGGGTTGCGGGCGGGCGGCGCAAAGTCTGGCCCGGATGTGGTCGTCCGGCGGCATCCTGGCAATCGGGCAGGTGGTCAACCGCTCACCGGACTCTGCTCGTCGGGCCGTGGAGTTCATCGGGCAGGGTGAGCCGGCGGCAAGCCTGTCCGGGGTCGGGCCGGATGACTGGTTGCTTCTGGGGCTGCCGGAGAGCAGCCTGGCCAAAACTGCGAAGCGTCTGGGGCGGGTGGCTGCCGACAAGCCGGCACTGGCCTTTCACTTGAGTGGCAGTGAAGACGCTTCGGTGCTGGCGCCGCTGGGGGTTCCGTCGGCCAGCATCCACCCTCTGCGCCCCTTCCATGACCCGGAGGAAGTCATTGGCAGTTTTTCCGGAACCTGGTGTGTCGCTGAGGGCGACGGGGCCGCCCTGGATGCGATCCTGCCAGTATTCCAGGGCATTGGCGGAAATGTCCTGCGGGCAGGGGCGCTGGACAAGCGCTTGTACCATGCGGCAGGAGTGGTTGCGGGCAATTACCTGGTGACCTTGCACCATCTGGCACTGGAACTGGCCGAGGCCGCCGGGCTGGAACGGGAAAGTGCCGGAAAAATGCTGGCTACGCTCCAGGGCCGGACTCTGAATGCAATTTTCGACAAGGGAGCCGCCGGAGCGCTTACCGGCCCGGTCGAACGGGGCGATGAACAAGCCTGCCGGGAACTGGTACGTGCGGTGGACCGGGCCCGGCCGGATCTGGGCCCGGTGTTTCGGGCCCTGGGCCGGGAGACGGTGAAACTGGCGGCATCGAATCGACCGGAAGATCCCGGCCTGGCCAGCCTGGAAGCGGTGTTTGCCGACCCGGACAAACCTACCAGTCCCTGAGGTCGATCCCTTCCAGCCGATCCTGCCAGGAGCCTGCGGGATCTTCGAGGGCGGCGGCATGCTCGACCAGGCGACAGAAGTCTTCCCGGCTGACCAGGCGTACACCCAGGCGTTCCAGGTGGGGATTCCAGATCTGGCAGTCGAGCAGCGTGAATCCCCAGGCCTTCAAACACCGCAGCAAGCCGGCAAGGGCCAGCTTGGAGGCATTTGATTGCCGGTGAAACTTGGACTCTGCAAAAAAAATCTTCCCCATTGATACCCCGTAGAGCCCGCCGATCAGTTCACCGTCCTGCCAGACCTCAACCGAATGGGCATGACCGGCCCGATGAAGGGCTCCGTAGGCGGCAATCATGTCTTGAGTGATCCAGGTCCCATCCTGGTCCTGCCGGGGTTCGGCGCATTGGGCGATGACCTGGTCAAAGGCCCGATCCAGGGAAAAGGAATGGGCGCCGTTACGCAATTGGCGCCGAAGACGCCGACTGAAATCCACATGACCGGGAATCATGATCGCCCGGGGGTCTGGTGACCACCAAAGCAAGGGGGAGTCGGGCTCGAACCAGGGGAAGATGCCTGCCCGATAGGCATTGAGCAGGCGCGGAAGACTCAGGTCTCCACCCCAGGCTACAAGGCCTTCGCCGTGATCACAGCGCCGAGGGTCGGGAAACGGACTGTCCGGCTCGGCTCCAAGCCGGGGAATGGACAGCCGACTCACGGGTCTTCCTCCGAACGGGGGAATGGGCTCAAGGCGTCCAGTCGGGGCCGGATTTCGTTCAGTGCCCGGGCCTCGTGCTCCAGCCAGCGGCTGATGGCGGCCCGGAATGGTTCATGCACAATGTAATGAAACGAGTGGGTTCGAACGGGCAGGAACCCCCTTCGAATCTTGTGCTCGCCCTGGGCGCCGGGCTCGAAAGCCGACAGCCCCTGGTCGATGGCCCGTTCGATGCCCTGGTAGTAGCAGGTTTCGAAATGCAGGTCCTTCTCGTCCACTTCCGAACCCCAGTAACGCCCGTAAAGGCGGTTGTCGCCGGAGAAGAAAACCGCTGCAGCCCGGAGCCCATCGCCTTTCAATACCAGGCAGACCTGAAAGTCCCGGCCCATGGAGCGGGCAGCATTATCGAAAAATTCCCTGTTGAGGACCGGTCGGTTGCCATAAAACAGAAAGTGACCACGATAGCAGCGGTACACGAAGCTTAGTTCTTCCTCACCGATTTCGGTTCCGTCCATCCAGCGAAATTGCCAGCCCCGGGCAGCCACATTGCGCCGTTCCCGGCGGATGTTCTTTCTCGGTTTGCTCCTCAGGGCATCGAGAAAATCCTGGAAATCACGATAGCCGGCATTGTGCCAGTGGTATTGCCAGTCGAACCGTTCCAGCCACCCGGCCCGGCGCAGAAGATCGGCCTCGTGGGGCCGGCAGAAATTCACGTGGGCTGAAGACAAACCCGCCGCGTGGCATTTCTGCTCCAGGCTGTCGATGAGTGTTCGGCCGGCCGATGGGTTGGCAGCCGCCCCGAGAAGTCGGGGTCCGGTTACCGGGGTGTAGGGGCAGGCTACCAGCAGTTTCGGGTACCAGGGTTTGCCGGCACGATGCCAGGCATCGGCCCAGGCCCAGTCAAAGACGAACTCCCCGTGGGAGTTGGTCTTGATGTATGCGGGCGCTGCTGCCAGGATCCGGCCTCGTTCCTCCACCACTGGCGTCAGGGGCTGCCAGCCGATTCCCGGGTGAATGCAGCCAAAAGACTCCAGGCCGGCGAGAAATGCGTGCCGGGTAAACGGGTGCCCAGCGGATTCCCCTTCAAGGGAATTCCACTGCCCGGCGGGCAGTTTCGAAATGCCTTCCAGCCAGGCGGTGGCGCTCACCCCAGGGTCACAGTTCCTGCTCGTCCAGGTATTTCTCTGCGTCCAGGGCAGCCATGCAGCCAAACCCGGCCGAAGTAACCGCCTGGCGATAGACATGATCGGCTACATCCCCGGCGGCAAACACACCGGGAACGCTGGATGCAGTTGCCATGCCCTCCAGCCCGCTCTGGATCTGGATGTACCCGTCGTCCATTTCCAGTTGATCGGCAAAAATCCCGGTGTTCGGGTCGTGGCCGATGGCTACGAACATGGCATCGACTTCCAGGTCCCGGGTTGTTCCATCGCCCACATTCTTGACCCGTACGCCGATCACCCCGTCGTCATCGCCCAGGACCTGGTCCACCACGTGGTCCCAGACCATCTCCACGCGACCTTCCTCGACCCGCTTGAACAGTCGGTCCTGGAGAATTTTTTCCGCCCGCAGGGCATCCCGGCGATGGACCAGGTAGACCTTGCTGGCGATATTTGAAAGATAAAGCGCTTCTTCCACTGCAGTATTGCCACCGCCAATGACAGCAACGGGCTTTTCCCGGTAGAAGAATCCGTCGCAGGTAGCGCAGGCCGAAACCCCGCGGCCCTTGAATTTTTCTTCCGAGTCCAGGCCCAGATAGCGCGCAGAGGCCCCGGTGGCGATGATCAGGGCATCACAGGTATAGCTGCCCGCATCCCCGGTCAGCCGGAACGGACGGGTGGTTACATCGGCGGTATGGATATGGTCGAAGATCATTTCCGTGTTGAAATCCTCGGCGTGCCTGAGCATGCGCTGCATGAGTTCGGGCCCCTGAAGGTTATCCGGGTCGCCGGGCCAGTTTTCCACATCCGTTGTGGTCATCAGCTGTCCACCTTGCTCGATGCCTGTCACTATCGCCGGGGAAAGGTTGGCCCGTGCGGCATAGATGGCGGCTGTGTAACCGGCCGGACCGGAACCGAGGATCAGAAGGCGAAAGTGCCGGGGGTCGCTCATGTATAATTTCTCCGTTTTTCAAGGGTAGCCGGAGCGGGTGATCAAACGTCGGGTCCGGCCACCATAATTCCAAGCGTTCGGGCGTTGTCGGGGCCGGTATTCTACGCGATCGGCATCGGATACGAACCTGATGGTTCAAATATTTCAGGAGTGATCATGCGAATTGGTATTCCACGGGAAATCAAGACCCTGGAAGGCCGGGTGGCCCTTGTTCCCGCAGCCTGCGGTGACCTGGTCCGTGCCGGCCATGAAGTCTTTATCGAGGCATCGGCCGGGGAAAAAAGCGGCTTTTCCGACTCGGATTTCGAATCCGTTGGTGTTCGTGTCCTGCCCGATGCATCCTCGTTGTACGGGAAAGCCGAACTGGTGGTCAAGGTCAAGGAACCCGTTGCCGGCGACCTGGAGCACCTGCGCAAGGATCACCTGCTGTTTTGCTATCTGCACCTGGCCGCCGAGCCGGCATTGACCCGGAGCCTGCTGGACATCGGGTTGACCGGGGTGGCTTTCGAAACCGTCGAGACCGCCGATGGTGCGTTGCCGTTGCTCGCTCCCATGAGCAACATCGCAGGCCGGATCGGGGTCCAGGTCGGGATTCACCTGTTGCACCTGCCGGCAGGCGGCAAGGGCATATTGCTCGGCGGACTGCCGGCAGCAGACCGGGGTCATGTGGTGGTCCTGGGAGCCGGAGCAGCTGGTGGCAACTCGGCCCGCCTCGCTGCGGCTGCTGGAGCCCGGGTCACGGTTTTCGACAAGAGACCGGACCGACTGGCGGAAATGATGGCCATCGGAGCCAACGTCACCGCCCTGTATCCCTATGTGGAAACGGTAGCCGAATTCGTGGCCCGGGCCGATATGGTCGTCGGTGCCGTACTGGTGACCGGTGCCCGTGCGCCCCACGTGGTAACCCGCTCCATGGTCGAATCCATGGAGGAGGGAAGTGTGATCGTGGACATCTCTGTCGATCAGGGCGGCTGCGTGGAAACGACCCGGCCGACCACCTATGCAGAACCGACCTACACCGAGGCCGGTGTGACCCATTTCTGTGTGACGAACATGCCCGGTGCGGTACCACGTACATCTTCCCACGCCCTTTCGGCCGCCCTGCTGCCCTATGTGCAGCGCATGGCCCGGTCTGACTGGGAGCAGGACCCGGCGCTGAAACTGGGCATCAATGTCCGTGATGGCGAAATCGTTCACCCGGCATTGAAATCCAACTGACCGGCTCGACCGGAACGAGTGAAGATTGAGCAAGGCAAAAGGAAAGGAAGCAGGCGGCAATAGCAATCCATCCGACGGTGCCCTGGCCCGGCGGGTATGGGAGGCGCTGTTTCTGGTCACCTCGCTGGTGGCTGTCTATCTGTTGCTTTGCCTGACCACCTACAACGCCTCGGACCCGGGTTGGTCTCATGCGGGTGGGCCGGGAGAAATCCGGAACCTGGGCGGGGCCTTCGGTGCCTGGCTGGCCGATCTGTTTCTGGTTCTATTCGGTTACCTGGCCTATCTGGCACCGGTGCTCTTGCTGGTTGCTGCCATTCGCCTGTTGCGGGAGCGGGCCGAACCGGCGGGACTGACCGACTGGTCGGTGCGGGTGCTGGGGCTGATTATTGCGGTCCTGGCCGGGTGCATATTGCTGGACCTGCACGGGAACGGCCTGCCACTGGACCTTCCCGGGGGGGTAACCGGCAACCTGCTGGCCGCACCCCTGGCCCAGGCCACTGGCTTTACCGGGGCTACTCTGCTCATGATTGCCCTGTTCCTGGCTGGAATCACCCTGTTTACCGGCCTGTCCTGGTTGTGGCTGATTGATCGAACCGGTGCCGTGGCCCTGGGTGGCGTGGCCTGGATGGCACGCAAGATCAAGGAAGGTCGTGACTGGTTTGCCGGACGCCGGGCCCGGGCCGAGCGGGAAGTCGTGCGCAGGAAAGACAGCCAGCGGCAAAAGACCCGGTCCAAGCCGCGCATCGAACCCATGCTGGGAACCGAAGAAGCGGCCCCCTCGGAGAAGGGCCAGAAAGCCAGGCAGCGAACCCTGTTCAAGAATCTTCCCGCCGGTGATCGCCCCCCCCTGGAACTGCTCGACGAGCCGCCGGAACGAAAGAAGGGGTTCAGTTCCGAAGATCTCGAGGCCATGTCCCGCCAGGTGGAACTCAAACTGGCCGATTTCGGCGTGGAAGTCGAAGTCGTTGCCGTCCATCCCGGACCGGTCATTACCCGGTTCGAACTGCAGCCGGCGGCCGGGGTAAAGGGCAGCCAGATCACCAACCTGGCCAAGGACCTGGCCCGCGGGCTCAGCGTGGTTTCCGTGCGGGTGGTGGATGTCATCCCGGGCAAGAGTGTGATCGGGCTGGAAATTCCCAACCAGCATCGGGAGACGGTTTTCCTGAGCGAAATCCTCAGTGCCGAGGTCTACCGAAAAGCCAGTTCGGCGCTGACCCTGGGGCTGGGCAAGAACATTTCCGGACGGCCCATGGTGGCCGATGTGACCCGTATGCCCCATCTGCTGGTTGCAGGCACGACGGGCTCGGGCAAGTCGGTCGCCATCAATGCCATGATCCTGAGCCTCCTCTACAAAGCTTCGCCCGATGAGGTCCGGATGATAATGGTGGACCCGAAGATGCTCGAGCTTTCCGTTTACGAGGGCATTCCCCACCTGCTGGCGCCGGTGGTCACTGACATGAAGGAAGCGGCCAATGCCCTGCGCTGGTGTGTCGCGGAAATGGAGCGGCGGTATCGGCTGATGGCGGCCCTTGGGGTCCGCAACCTGGCCGGTTACAACCGCAGAATTGCCGAGGCGGAGAAAAAGAAAAGTCCCATCGAGGACCCGATCTTCGATCGAGAGCAACTTGGTGCTGAGGAAACGGTGCCGACTCTGGAGCGGCTTCCTTTCATCGTGGTGGTCGTCGACGAGTTTGCCGACATGATGATGATCGTGGGCAAGAAGGTGGAGGAATTGATCGCCCGGCTTGCCCAGAAGGCCAGGGCATCGGGAATTCACCTGATCCTGGCCACCCAGCGACCTTCGGTGGACGTGATTACCGGGCTGATCAAGGCCAATATTCCCACCCGCATGGCGTTCCAGGTCTCCAGCCGGGTCGACTCCCGGACCATCCTCGACCAGATGGGTGCCGAGCAACTGCTCGGTCACGGGGACATGCTGTACCTGCCCCCCGGCTCGGCGATGCCGGAACGGATTCATGGCGCTTTCGTGGATGACCACGAGGTCCATACCGTTGTCGAGTGGCTCAAGGAACAGGGGCAACCGGATTACCTGGAAGAGATTCTGGACGACAACCAGACCACCGCCGATGGGCAGTCCATCGGGGCTACCGGACTGCCCGAGGCCTCGGGCAATGAAGGCGACGAGCTGTATGACAAGGCCGTGGCGTTCGTGCTGGAAAGCCGCAAGGCATCCATTTCCAGTGTCCAGCGGCAACTGAGGATCGGCTATAACCGGGCCGCCCGCCTGATCGAGGAAATGGAAAACCAGGGAATCGTGTCCCCGCCGGAGCACAATGGTCAGCGGGAGGTTCTTGCCCCGGCCCCGCCACCGAGAGACTGACCGTGCCACAAGGAAAATTTCTTTCGGGCGTTTCATGCCAGGGCGCGGCTTTGCCGGCGGAACCGGGGGGAGATGCGCCGGTCCCAGGTCTGGCACCGGGTGCAGCGCGGCAGGAACACTTCACGGGGGTTCAGGGCCGGTTAAGGGGTTCTGTTCAATGCTGACACCATTGGCCTGGCTTTAATCTGGAGAAATGGCGTGATCAGGAAAATCATCTCGACAGCCGGACTGCTGTTGCTTGCCGGCACTGCCTGGGCAGATGCGCGGGATCAACTGGATACCTTCTCCAGCGATCTGGACACACTCAGTGCCCGATTCGAGCAGGTCACCCGGGATGAAAACGGCCGGGTTTCCGAGGAGTCGGAAGGTCGGCTTTACTACACCAGCCCGAACCGGTTTCGCTGGGACTACAGGGACCCCTTCCCCCAGCTCATGCTCGCCGATGGCGAGCGACTGTGGCATTACGATGAATCCCTGGAACAGGTCACCGTCAGGCCCCAGCCGGAGGCCACCGAATCCCCCCTCATGGTCCTGACCAGCCCCGAACTGCTCGACCGGTTCTATGAATCATCCCCCGGCGAGACCGATGACATCCTGGAGATCCGGCCCCTTTCCCCGGAAGCCGAGTTCGATCGGGCATACCTCCATTTCGACAACGGGATTCCCGACCGGCTGGTGTTAAGCGACCAGTTTGGCCAGCAGACAACGTTGACCCTGATGGACGTGGAGCGAAATCCGGAGCTCGACGAGGAATTGTTCATTTTCGTCCTGCCGGAAGGGGTGGACTTGCTGGAAGGGATGTAATCGTTTGACGGTCTGAAGGGTTTGCAGGGCCCCGGGCCCACTAGCGCCCTGATCCCGGGCTGGTCCCGGGTGCAGTAGCCGCCTACAATACCCGGCTTGTTCTGACGCCGGAAAACCCCATGCTTGATCCGCATTTGTTGCGTAATGATCTGGAAACCGTTGCTGAGGCGCTGGCCCGTCGAGGTTATCCCCTGGATGTGGAGCACTATGCCGCGCTCGAGTCCCGGCGCAAGGAATTGCAGGTACACACCCAGGAGCTTCAGAACGAGCGCAATACCCGGTCAAAATCCATTGGCCAGGCGAAGGCCAGGGGAGAGGATATCCAGCCCCTGCTTGACCAGGTCGGCCGTCTGGGCGAGGACCTGAAAGCCGCTGAGGGTGAACTGGAGGGCGTCCGTGATGCCCTGGAACAGCTCCACTGGGATATGCCCAACCTTCCCGATGGAGAGATTCCGGACGGGGAAGACGAAAGGGATAACCAGGAAGTTCGCCGATGGGGTGAGCCAACCGAGCCCGGATTCGAGCCCCGGGACCATGTGGATCTGGGCGAGCAGGGGGGCTGGATGGATCCGGAAGCGGCCACCCATCTATCCGGCAGCCGCTTTACCGTGCTCGTCGGGGATCTGGCCCGTCTACACCGGGCGCTTGCCCAGTTCATGCTGGATCTGCACATCCGCAAGCACGACTACACCGAGATCTACGCGCCTTACCTGGTCCTGCCCGATGCCATGCGGGGGACCGGCCAGCTGCCGAAATTTGAGGACGATGCCTTTCGGGTCGATGATGATCCTGCCCGCTACCTGATTCCTACCGCCGAAGTCTCCCTGACCAACCTGGCTGCCGATCGCATCCAGGAGGCCGGCCGAATGCCGCTGAAGTTCGTGGCCCATACCCCCTGCTTCCGGCGCGAGGCCGGATCCTACGGCAAGGACACCCGGGGGATGATCCGCCAGCACCAGTTCGACAAGGTCGAGCTGGTCCAGATCTGCATCCCCGGGGAGTCTGAAGCCTGCCACGAATCCCTGACCGGACACGCCGAAGCCGTGCTCCAGGCCCTTGAGCTGCCCTACCGGACCATGCTGCTTTGCGCCGGGGACATGGGTTTCGCCGCCCGCAAGACCTACGACCTGGAGGTCTGGTTGCCGGGCCAGCAGGCTTACCGGGAAATCTCCTCGTGTTCCAATTTCGCGGACTTCCAGGCTCGCAGAATGAAGGCCCGGTGGCGCAACCCGGAGACCGGCAAGCCGGAGCTGGTTCATTCCATTAACGGTTCCGGCCTGGCCGTGGGGCGGGCGCTCGTTGCGGTGATGGAAAACTTCCAGCAGCGCGATGGCAGCATCGTTGTTCCGGATGCATTGAGAAGCTGGATGGGCGGACAGGAGGTCCTGGAACCGGGCCGGTAGCCGGTTTTCAGGTGGTGGTTCGGGTCCTCTATATTGGGTTCGAACCCCTCCCTCGGTGGTCTTGTGCTTGTGTCTGAATAACAAAAAACCCCGCGCTTGGCGGGTCTTTTCAGGTTATGGCGGAGAGGGAGGGATGGCTGTCGGCTTTGCCTCCAGCGAGCTCGCCTTCGGCTCGGTTCGACCCTCTGGTCGGGTTCGAACCCCTCCCTCGGTGGTCTTGCGCTTGA
>SLIZ01000092.1 GCA_007135395.1 Wenzhouxiangellaceae bacterium
AGGTTTTCCGTCGAAGCCAGGTTGCGTTCCAGCACCCGGGTAACCTGCTCTTCCATGACCTCCGGCGCCACACCGGGGTAATTGACCGTAATGCGGACCAGGGGATATTCGGTTTCCGGCAGGAGATTGACCGGGAGCCGGTCAAGAAAGAACAGCCCCAGGACCACGATGACCGAGGCAATGGCCAGGGTTCCCACAGGGCGGCGGATGGCCGCGTGGGTCAGGCCCCGGTAGTATTTCGTTCCGCGGGCCGGGTCCTGCCGCTCGAGCTCTTCCCGTCTACGTTTTTCTTCGTTCGACTCCGGCTGACCGGTGTTCTTCTCGTCGGTCATGATCCGTTCTCCCAGCCCACAACGCGCACCCTGGCGCCTTCACTGAGTTCCATGGGATTGGAAGCCACGATCCGGTCACCGGCATCCAGGCCCGAGCGAATATGGCGCCAGGATCCCCGGGTCACCCCGGGGTCGATCTGGCGGCGTTCGAGCCGGTCTTCGTCATTGATAAGCATCACGTAATAGCTGTTGTCCCGGCGGGCAATGGAGGCGGCCGGGACGGCCAGCACATCAGGCATGGAATCGACCAGCAACTCGGCCCGGGCAAGAAAGCCCGGCCGGATGCCCGCCTGCTGGGCCTCGGGCAGGTCCACTTCCACGGTAATCAGGCGGCTTTCCTGCTCGGCGGCGGGGAAAATCCGGCGAATCAATCCCTGGATCGGGTTTTCTCCGGCGGCCGCATCCAGTCGAACCAGCACATTCTGGCCGACATGAAGATTGCGCACATCAAGCTCGGAAACACCGACGCGCACGACCACATTGGCCAGGTCGGCCAGGCTGAACAGAGGCTCGTGCTGGCCGATGGCCTCGCCGGGTTCGACGTAGCGCGACACGACCGTACCTTCAATGGTCGAACGCACCGTGCCGAAATCCACCCTGGTTTGCCACAGGTCGACCTCACTTTCGGCCACCGCCAGCTCGGCGCGGGCGGTTTCGTAGCTGGCCGCATCCACGTAGTCCTGGTCCCGCAGCCGGTGAAGCCGCTCGAAGGCGGTCTCGCGTTCTTCCAGGCTGGCCTGGGCCCGGGCAAGTTCAGCCCGCTGTTCGCTGACATCGATCCGGGCCAGGACCTGGCCGTTGCCCACCGGGTCGCCTTCTTCCACAAGCACCTCGGTAATCACGCCACTGGTCCGGGAGGCGAGGCGAATGGTGCGAAGGGGCTCGACCGGTGCAGAAATCCGCACCGAGCGGGAAAGATCCCTGGGGTCGACCTGTACACCGCGAACCGGCAGGGTCCGCTCCTCCGAATTCTGTCCGGACTCGGCAGCTTCCTCTTCCCCGCCGCAGCCGGAAAGCGTCAGGCTCATGGCCACAGCGGCCAGCCCGGCTAGCACCAGCCCGGTCCATCCCGCGGTCGTTGATTTCGAATGCTTCAAAAGACTCTTCATTGAATCGAAGGATACCTTCCTGATTGTCAATTCATCATGGATATGCCGTCCCGGCAAAGCTTGGGACACCGGACAGTCCAAATGACTCCCGCAAATTCATCATTGAAAGGCAGGTTGGTCCGAGCCGGTCGCGAGTCAAATAGATAGTTCGAATCCGGCACATAGGTAACGGACATGATAAGCGGATGAATTTAATTGACCGGTCGGCCAGTTAATGGCAAACTGCCGGTCATGGAAACCCAGACCCGCGATGCCGACGCCACCCGTGCCCGAATTCTGGATGCGGCCACCCGCCTGTTCATCGAACACGGCTTTGCCGCCGTGTCCATGCGCCGCCTGGCCGAGGCTTCGGATGTCACCAAGAGCCTGATCCACCACCATTTCGGCAACAAGGAGCAGCTCTGGGAGGAAGTCAAGGAAACCGCTTTCCAGACCTATGCCCGCAAGCAGCAGGAAATGCTCGAAACAGCCGAACAATCCGATGCCGAACTGCTCGTCTCATCGGTCCGGGCCTACTTTTCATTTCTCCGGGAAAACCCCGGTGTGGTGCGACTCTTCGCCTGGACGC
The DNA here is from genome assembly GCA_007135395.1 of Wenzhouxiangellaceae bacterium. Taxonomy (GTDB): domain Bacteria; phylum Pseudomonadota; class Gammaproteobacteria; order Xanthomonadales; family Wenzhouxiangellaceae; genus SLIZ01. Next base: position 2,010 of record SLIZ01000092.1, read on the forward strand.
ACCTGGAAGAAGACCAGACCTGCGGGCGTTCCGACCGGGACCTGGTGGCCCTGGGCGCCAGGCGAATCCGCGAAGCCCAGGAGCAGGGGCTGTTGCGTGCCGACGTGAACCCGACCCATGTGGTCACCCTGTTCGTCAATGCCTGCACCCACTGGTTCGAAGCCCGCAGCCACCACTCGGAATGGGAAGGCATCGGCACCGACGATGAATACCTGGAAGATTTTATTCGAATTCTCATGGAAGGGCTTACACCACGGAAGGACTGACGTCACGGAACGACTGATACCAGGCGATCGAGTTTTTTGAGCAAGTTATTGACTGACCGGCCAATTAGTTACCGGCTGGGCCGAAGGTATATGAATATGAATGACATCCGCCATCACTACCCGCAACAGGCCATACGGTTCACCGTCCTGGCCCTGTTCATGCTGCTTGCCACTTCCGGCTGTGACCGGGAGCCGGCGGAATTTCAGGCCCGACCCGGCGAGGCGGTTCGAACCGCCACTGCAGAGGCCTCGCCGGAGACTTCCAGGCTGCGGCTTCCGGGCACCGTTCGACCTGTCCAGCGCACCCAGGCGGCTTTTCTTCAGCCCGGTTACCTGGCCACCAGGGAAGTCGTCCGGGGTGAACAGGTCAGCCGAGGCCAGCTTCTGGCCACCCTGCAGAATCCTTCCCTTTCACCGGCCGTCGATTCCGCCCGGGCCCGGGTTGCCGAGCTGGAAGAGCAACTCGCCCAGGCCGAGCGGGAACTGACCCGGGCCGAACGCCTGGCCGGCACCAACGCCATATCCGAAGACGAACTGGACCGCGTCCGCAGCCGGCGCGACAGCCTGGTCCAATCCGGGAAACAGGCCAGGGCTGGACTGGAGGAAAGCCTGGCCACCTTCTCCGACTCCGTGCTGCGCGCGCCCTTCGACGGGCAGGTCATGACAATCCATGCCGAACCCGGCGACTACATCCCCGCCGGCCAGCCCGTTTTCTCCCTGGCCGGCGATGAAAAGGGCCTGGAGATGGAAATCCACCTCCCCGGCAGGACCGCCGCAAAGCTGATGATCGGGCAGGTCATGATCATCGAGGCCGCCGACGGCCTGCAGACGGGCACCGCCGTCTTGCGCGAAATCGGTCTGGCCGAACAAGGCCGACCAGCCCCGGCCATTCTGGCGCTCGAGGAAGGTTCCGGCTGGAGGTCCGGCCAGCCTGTCCATGCCATGGTCGATTTTGCCGAGGCAGCCGGCCTGCTGGTACCGCTGCCGGCCCTGTCGAGTTCGGGCAACGGCCAGGCGATGGTCTTCGTAGTTGATTCCGATACAGCGACAAGCGTGCCCGTGACCACCGGCCGATTGTTCGGAAATCGGGTGGAAATCCTGGCCCGGGACCAGGAAACCCGGTCCATCGAGGCCGGAGACCAGGTCATTATCGCCGGGCAGGAACGGCTTTCCGACGGAGCGCTGGTCCGGGTTCTGCCATGAGCGCCCTGCTGGCAACCCTTCGCTATCGGCGCCTCGTACTGTCGGCAGTGATCGTGCTGGCCCTGCTCGGCGCGATCGCCTGGCAGACCATGGACCGCCAGGAAGACCCGTTCTTCCCCTACCGCTACGGTCAGATCACCGTGCAATGGCCCGGCGCCGACCCGCTCCAGGTCGAGCGCCTGGTGCTCAATCCCCTGGAAGAAGAGCTGGCCCAGGTCGAGGATGTCAACGAGATCCAGGGAACGGCCCGTACCGGGGTTGCCCACCTGATCATCGGCATGGGCCAGCATGTCTACGACACCGACACGGTGTGGGAGCGGGTGCGGGTTGCCGCCGACCGGGCCAGCCGGAAGTTTCCCGAGGGTACCGGTTCGATCGAGATCGACGACCGGTCAATGGACACCCAGGGCATCGTGCTGGCCGTGACCGGCTCGGATGATCTGCTGGAACTGGCCGATGCCGCCCGGCAATTGCGCCGGGACCTGTTTGCCGTCGGCAACATTGCCCGGGTGGAGTTGCTGGCCGACCCGGGGGAACAGATCACCCTTCGAATCAACGACGCTGCGGCCATGGCTGCCGGGATCGGGCCGAACGAGCTGGCCGCCCAGATCGCCGGGCGCAACCGGACCCTGCCCGGAGGAAGCCTCCAGGTCAGTGGCCGGGATCTGGTCCTTCAACCCACCAGCGCCCTGGAAAGCCAGACTGAGCTGGAAACCACCCCCATTCGCACCGACAACGGCAGCCTGATCCCCCTCAACGAGCTGGCCAGCCTCCATCGGGAACCCGCCGACCCGCCGGGCGAACGCATGTGGTGGAATGGCCAGCCCGCCGTGGGGCTTGGACTCGTCATCCCGGAAAACCGGCTCAATGCCGTCGCCCTGGGCGAGCAGATTCGTGGGCGAATCGACCAGGTCGCCGCCGACTACAAGCCCCTGGAAATCCGGGAGATGTTCTACCAGCCCGAGTGGGTGGAAAGACGCCTTTCGGAACTGGGCCGTTCGCTGCTTATCGGTGTGGTCATCGTGGCCTTGCTGCTGCTGTTTTTCATGGGTCTGCGGCTGGGACTGACCGTGGCCACCATCCTGCCCATGGTCACCCTGTCGGCCCTGGCCGTCTATGCCATGGGCGGTGGCGTACTCCACCAGATGGCCGTGGCCGGACTGGTGATCGCCCTGGGCATGCTGGTCGACAATGCCATCGTGATGGTGGAAAACATCCAGTGGCATATCGACCGGGGCCTGAGCCGGGCCGAGGCCGCCAGCCGCTCAGTGGCCGAACTGGCCGCCCCGCTTGCCACGGCAACCTTCACCACCCTTGCCGCCTTCACCCCCTTGCTGCTGGCCCGGGGTGACACGGCGGATTTCACCCGGGGCATTCCCATCCTGGTCATGCTGGTTCTGGCCATGAGCTACCTCTATGCCGTAACCGCCACCCCGGTTACCGCGGCCATGACCCTGGCCAGGGCGAAGCGACCAGGCGCCCGGATTGCCGCCAGTGCCGGCAGAAAGGCCGGCGCCCTGGCGGTATCCCGGCCCGGCTGGATTCTTGCAGGCGCCGCAGTGCTGCTGGCCGGTGCCATCGGCCTTTCCGGCCTGCTCGATCGGGACTTCTTCCCCAGTACCGACCGCAACGAAATGGTGGTCGACCTGCATTTCCCGGAAGGCACGAGTCCGGACCACACGGCAATCCAGGCCACCGGCCTGGCCCATGCTCTGGAAGGCTTTCCGGGAATCGAGCAGATCCATGTATTCACCGGGTCCTCCGGGCCGCGTTTCTATTACAACCTCATGCGCATTCCCGGCACCCCCCACCGGGCCCGGCTGGCCATCGTCACCCGTTCGTCGGAGGACCTGCCCCGGGTCATGGACTGGCTGCAGACCCGGGGTCCGGAATACACCCCGGATGCCCGCA